>CAYMBW010000001.1:0-30947 GCA_964388775.1 uncultured Candidatus Saccharibacteria bacterium
GGGTGGCTAAGCGGACTCGAACCGCCTCTGGAAACTCCACAAGTTTCTGTGCTGCCATTACACCATAGCCACCATAACAAGATTAATTTCCAATTTCTAATTTTATCTTTTATTTTTAACTTTTCATTTTTAACTTTTAATTTAGACCACGAAGTGGTCGCTTGTGCCCTCGATAGGAATCGAACCTATATCTAGGCCTTAGAAGGGCCCTATTCTATCCGTTGAACTACGAGGGCTAATGCTCTCACACTATACAATAGAAACCGCACCTAAATCAAGCCCTCAAGGCGGGGTTATAAAAGAGAATAGTCGCTCCGCTCTCATCATTTAATATTGGTGTGAAAAAACGGATTAAAGTAAATTTGAGAATCAACACTCTCAAAATTCGCTTTTCGTTGGCGGTAGTTCTCGAGAAACTGCTGGTAGAGCTTGTCGTCCAGCCGAATCTCCTGCGACCTTGTTTCCGGTTCATGCGCCATAACCAAAAAACCGTAATAATAAAAAATTATGCCTCCTATAAACAGGGCTATAAGAACAAGAATTAAAAATCCGGTGAACGCTCTTCGCCCCAAGAGCCAAAGAATCCTTTTCAATATCCTTCTGACTCCCTTGGTATTCATTTTTAAATTAATTCTTGGCATAGGCCTCTATGGAAAGATAAATTTGCACATAATTGCCGCCGAATTTCGGCTCTTCGTTCTTGTGAGTTTCTTCTGCGCTTGAAATATCGAATCTCGTCTCTCTAATCAACCACTTGCTGTTTTCTAATTTTTCGAGGAATTTCATAATATCAATGAACTTGCCCTTGCCATCAATCCTGAAACTCATATAATCCCATTGCTCATTATTGTTTTCGTGAAAAGCAATAGGAGAAATCTTTAAAACAAGGTTAAGATTTGAGGCTTCTTCCTTAAAAAAATTGATGAAACTCACCGGTATCTCCGGGTCAATTAAGGACTCTCTCTGAAGTAAGTCGTCCATCTCGGCAAATCCTTCTTCATAAAATTGAAAATTCTTTTCAAAATCTTCGAAACTCTGGGCTAAAAACTCAATAGATGCAAGTTCTTGCCGGCGGAGCGCTAACTCATTTGAACTCGAGACAATTGCTCTTAATGCCGGAAAAATACAAAACACAAACAACAGCAATACTGCAAGAGTTATCAAAAATATAGAAATATATAATGTCTGTTTATAATTCATTTCTCCAATTTAAAGCTTACTCTAAAGGTTATATTGCTTGGTTCAAGCCAATCCGGGAGCATAAGATTCACATCCTTAAAATCACTCTGGCTCCTCATTTTTTCACGAAATTGATAAATTGAGTCAATCGTCGGGGCGTAGCAGGTAAATGTTACTTGTGAGTCCTCCGCCTGATATGAAAAATTCTCTAAATACATATCTTCAGAGAGCAGTTCGGAAATCCTTTCCAAAAAATTTGTAAGAGGAAATTGGTTCTGATAAAAATTGTTTAGCGCTGACAAAGTATTATTAACCGATTTTATTTTCCCTTGAAGAATATTAATTTGAATATTTCTCCCTTTCGCCTCGCCCACCAATACATCCTGTGTCTTTATCTGGTCAGCTATATAAAATCTTATGGAAAGCAGGATGAGGGCGAAAGAAAGCACCGAAGCAATTACCAAAATGCCTAAAATCCAAATCAACTTAAGCTGCCTCTCTCTCCTGCGCTTAATTTTCTCAATTGGTGGCAGCAAATTAATCATAATAAGTTTCAATTTTATGTCCCCTCAAGGCAAGCCCTATTGCCGTGGTAAATGGGAGCAACTCATCTTTGGATAAATTTTTATTCAACTTCTCCTCCCAAGGAAGATTCACTAAGGGATTCCCTTTTTGGACGCTTAGACCCATTTCTTGGGACATAAAGCCCGCCAAACCTTTAATTCTCGCTCCGCCTCCGCAAAAAATTAGCGATTGCACCCGTTTGTCACTATCGTTTTTTGTTTTTTTGGAAGAATGCGTGTGATAATAATCAATATGCTTCTTAATCTCCTCTATAAATCCCTCTACTGAAGGGAAAAGCGCTTCAAATATTCTTTTAGCCCTTTCTCCTTTCTTTTGGAAGCCATATAAAAGCTGGGCTTTATACGCCTCTTGCTGGTTAATCTTTAACTCCTTGGATAAAACCGCTGTTAAGCTGTTGGTAGAAAAGGGGATAAACGAAGTAAAGCGCAGGGAATTGCCGGAATAAACGCTAAAGTTGGTGGAAGTTGCGCCCATATCAACAATAAAAACCGGCTTCTGGGCATAAAAACCTTTTATCAGGGCCCGCGCCGTGGCCTGTGATTCGGTTTCCATGGCAACGGGAATAAGCCCGGCCATATAAAGCGCTTCTACATAGGGGTCAACGGTTTTCTTGGGCAAAGCGGCTAAGAGAACTTCCGCGTAATCCTTGTTTTTATCTTGGGACCCAATAATCTGCGAGTCAATATAAACCTTATCGATTGAAAAAGGAATGTAGTTTTCAGCTTCAAAGCGCACCGCTTCTCTAATCTCGCGCGCGGGCATCATCGGCATACGCAGCAATCGAATAAAAGATTTCTCCTCTGGCAAAGAAACAATCACTTGTCTGGTATCAACGGCCCGGAGTTTAGCAACCACTTTTTTAATAAATTCAGCGAGCTTTTCCGTGTCTTGCGCTTCCCCGCCTTGGATTACGCCTTCTGGAAGAAGAATTCCCTCTAACGACTCCATCCTTAAGTGTTTCCTATGCTTTTTTAATAAAACCGCTTTTAAAGACAGGTCAGAAATATCTAACCCAAATGTTCCGGGATTTAAATTAAGCAAATCAAACCTCATTGTATTTCTTCCCACTTTTTATAACTAAACTCCTCTGAAATAGAGGGCAAAAACGGCGGGGGATTAAAGCTCATTGTCGGGTCGTAAATATTCTGCCTCTCTTTATAGCCCGAAACCCATACGCTGCCAGACGTCCATTTAGTACCTACTCTGCCGTTGCTGACAATAGAGCCAAATATGTTTAATTGCTCCTTTTTGGCATAACTCGGATAACTATACGGAGAATAGTAATTTCTTCCAAAGTGACCGGTTTGAGCTACAAACACTCCCTGTAAATCCAAATAATTAGGCGAATCAGGGCTTATTAAAACATTGTTCTGCCCGATTACAACCAAACTGTCAGCATTGTCAGGGTTAAGATACGTGATATTATCTTTCAGCCAAATATTCCTTGTTACGCTCGGACTAATCAGGTCGGCGACGGCCATAGTGATTTTCCCGCTCACTGTCCCCTGAAGCCAAATATTGTCTTCAATAAATACCAACCCGCAATCGTTTAAATTATAATTAACAGCCGAGCCCTCTCTGTCAATTATTGAGTCCTCCCAGAAATAACCCAAGTCCGTGTCATAAGCGTATACCCTGCTTACTCTCTCTACTTTTCTTACTGATAATTGTCTTTGATTAATTATAACATGATAACCATAAGCATTTGAAGGAGGGAGATACAGACCCTTACCCTGTCCCGCCGGGGGCGGTTTTGTTAATCCCTTAATTGTCCCTAAATCAATAGTAATCCCTTCAAAATCAAAATGAGCAACCCCTATTCTAAACAGATTCTCATTGCCGTTCGCCGTGGTAAAAACCCCGGAGCAAAGACATCCCTGCGACCAGCTGTAAGAACATTCTTGGGGACAGGAAGAACAGCCGAACGAATCGGTGCAGACCCATTGCTCCTGTTCGGAGCTGACAAAAGAATTATTTTGTCCATCCATACGGATTCCCCCGTTGGAATGATATGGCCCCATAATGACCCTGTCATCTCCGGCCCAAACATTGTGATTAAGAATATAAGAATATTCTGCCACAGTCGGCTTGATATAACGAACTCTTATTATTCTGTCTGCGTCAGGGAATTGATTAGTCCAGCCCGTTGATGTCACTTGGATTGAGGTAGTGATGCCGCAGGCCCGCTCTTCTACAACATCCAATTGATATTTGCCAATTACGCCAATTCCAGGCAAGCTGAATTCGTATTCACACGGAGCGCAAGAAGCGCAGTCCGAAGGCGGACAGCCGATTTCGACTCCGCCAAAAAGTTCCTGTTCTCGATGTAGCAAATACCATTTATATCTATTTAACCCCGCTTCTGCAATATGAAGAGATTGTTCATAAGCCAATTCATGTTTTGTCTGCTTTAGCTGACTCAAAATAAAACCCAAAAGAGCTGTTAACAAAACTAAAAATACTGAACCAAAAACCAATATATAAGTTAGAATAAATGCTCTTTTGCTATCCATTATTGATTATCAAGTATTAAATTTCTCAATTGGACCTTGCTTTCCAAATAATAATCATTAGGCGCGCGACTAGGTTCAACGTTGACGATCAACACAATTTTTATAACCCTGGTATTGTTTACCCTTTCTATCGGGTCAGTTATTTCCTGCCCATCTTTATCATAATATTTAAAAACACTTTTTAAGGGACTGCCTATTTGATTTTGGATATAACGAGATAATATGGTTATCTTCTCCGTGTCTTGTGAATATTGCGGGATATCGCCGACCGGCTCAATAATTCCTCTTTTAAATTCTCTTTCTACTCCGCTTTCCGTTGCCTGCCAGCTTAATTGAAATTGGGTGCGCATAGCAAAAGAACCCGGGGAACAAATATCATTAACTTGGCTACTGGCGTCGGCCATTAATTGCAAATAATTATCAGGTGCCTGACTGGTAACATTGAAACTGGTTATTCCGTTCCAATTGGCTGAACAATCTTCGCAGGACGACCCGCTAGAACAAACCGAACCCAATAAAAAGCCATCGGCATAAATGTTGGCAAGCTCATAAGATAGTCCGAAATCGCCCTTAACCCCTACTTGCACCTGCGCTTCGTTTAATGTTCCGTTAAAAAAATTCGAAAATATGACTGAACATGACCCCCCGTCAAAATAGGTAACGCACTCCTGTGTTTGTTGATAATCCGAAGTTCCGCCCAAAAAATACCTTACTCTTTCTATATCGTCGTCCTTGTCAATATCGCTAAAAAAAATAAGCTCGTTGTCCTGGGCTGATAAAAGAACATATGAACCGTCTTCACCGGTGGTTGCCTCCCTGATTTCTTTTATCATTGTCTTCATTCCTCTCCGCGCTTCACTCGTCGCATACGCCTGATGCCAAGCATAACTGTCCGCGCGGTAAATGGCGGGGATTAGAGAAAACAAAGCGGTGGTTATAACGCCGAAAATCAATACGGCCACCATTGTTTCTATTAATGTGAACCCTTTGTTCAACTGTTTACTCATATCTCTCTATCTCTACTTCTCTATAATTATTCCCAGAAACAGTGATTGGAATCGTTTCTCCATAATAATTTTGCGCCTGAATCTCTAAAACATAATTGGCGCTGATTTGTAACGGTAAAAATAACGCCTCTCCCGACTCGTTGGTAGTCAAGCTGACATCATATCCTAATCCTTGGTTAGAGAGCCAAACTCCGGCGCCAAAAACCGGCTCTGTGCTGGAAGCATCCTTGACTTTAACGAGCAAAGAATTATCTGACTCAAGGAATAAAGTATAGTTGGTGCTTGTGCTTGATGAAAGATTGAAAGGCATCGGGCTCAAACCGCTATTAATGTTAAGAGGACTTCCATCCTTTGTAAAATTTGAAAAATAATAATCGTCTGTCTCCAAGTCAGATATCAACTTATGCCCTTCGGAATCTGATGTTAGTGTTTCAGAATATTTGTAAATCGGATTTTCGTCGCCATCTGTCCCCACTGTTTTGTCGCCTCTTATGTCAAAACTCACATTGGATATCATTGTTTCCAGACCGTTCTTCCAAGCAATGCGCCACTCATAGAGAAAGGGCGTTTGAACGACATCGTCCGTTGAAAAATCCGCCCTTATCTTTAATTCGACATATTTATTAATATCCATTTGGCTAAAATCAACGGGGGATATATCAAATCCGCTGCTATTTCCAGGTAAATCACTGTCAGGGACTAAAAGCCAATTACTGCTGGTCGCGTAAAAAACCTGATAAAGAATGTTTGTGTCTGCGTCCTCTGAATCCGACCACTCAAAATCGTACCATTCAGTAATCGGGCCGGGGACTATGGGCGTTGATTCTAAATACCCTGAATCAAAATAACTGATAGGGGAGCTGGTTGCGAGAATGACCTGGCCATTGGATATAACAAGATTTTCAATTACTGAAATTTTGTCCTCGCTTAAAAAAGTATCAAAAAAACTATCGCCGTTCCAAGCGAGCGCTGTGCTGATATCTAAATCACTCAATGGGTCAATAATAAAAGTAATCGGATAAAGGACCCCTTCGCTAATCGTTGGATTTTTTCTATCTGGCGTGGAAATTACCGTTCCTCCGTATGTATCCCCGGAACGAAAGGTCTCAACAGTTGCATAACCGCTCTTGGAAATAATAATTTTATAATCGTCCGGCTCCAATGATTCATCTAAAATCAAAAGCCGAACCCCGGGATTATTAGTGTCCGTGCCATAGCATTGGTCAAGGGTATATCCCTGGTTTAATATATCGATGGAATCTGCGGGACAGGGGGTTAATTGGTCCCCGGTTAAAATCTCTATTGGCTGACCCAAACTGTCACTTAGAGAAACCCTCAAGGCCCCTTTCCCTTCCCCTGTTTCCAACGATTCGGAGGCAGCATAAGAGCTTAGAATCATTTCGCCCCCGAAAAAGCTCTGCCATGAAATTCTCACTTTTACCTTTTTGTAATCATTAGGCGCGGTGTCGGGCAAAACAACCGCCCCGAAACAATCAAATCCTTCAATCGTCCCATCTGCGCAGTCGTCAAAATCCTCTACCAGTATTTCTATATTATAATCAACGCCATTGACAACGATATTTCCTTGGGTCGTCTTGATATCAGCGAATTTCAATCCCCGCACTTCTTCTATTTTTTCTGACGCTAAATATACCGCCTGTATTCTGGCCTTGGATTGCGCCACCACCTTTATCGCCAATTGAAAACCGCCAAAAATCCCCAAAAAAATAATGGAAATTAGAAGAGTGGCGACGAGCACCTCTATCAGGGTGAATCCTTTCTTTGTTGAATAATTAAAAAACATAAGGTTAATGCCTTGCTTTTTATGGTTTTACGTTTCTTGCTTCCTCACATCCCTTCCATTATCGAATAGATGGGCTGGACCATGGCAATCGCAAAAAAGGCGACTACTGCCCCGACAAAAAGCAAAAGAACCGGCTCTATAATGGAAGAAAGGTTTTTGGTGATATTATTGACCTGGTCCTCAAAAAAATCAGCTAACTTAGCAAGCATACTCGATGTTTCACCGGTCTCTTCCCCCACTTGAAGCATCTGCAAAAAGAGAATGGGGTAAAGATTGGGAAATTTGGACATTGCCGAAGACAACCGTTCTCCTTTTTGGACTTTCTTCGCGGCGTCTTTAAGCGCGTCTTTAAAATAAACATTGCTTACGGCGCCAACGGAAATCCCTAAGGCGGTGACAATAGGAACTCCTCCTTGAATTAAAGCGCTTAGCGTGAGAGAGGTATAGGCGCAATTAATCTTTTTTATTAACCCGGATATGACGGGAATTCGCAAAAGCCACGCATCAAAATACCTTTTACCGGTCTTATTCCTTATCAATATTATAATCGCAAAAACCAATATTAATAATATTAAAATCACTATATACCACCTGTGAACGAAAAAATTGCCAAGCCCGATCACCAACAATGTCGATGCGGGAAGCTCCACCTTTAATTCTTGAAATGTCTTGCTAAGCTGAGGCACAACCTTAACTAACATAATGCCTCCGATAACAAGCATCGCTGCAATAATCACTGCCGGGTAGACCATCGCCCCCTTGACCCTTGACCGTAACTCATGGGTCCTTCCAAGCTGAAGAGCGAGAATATCAAGGACCTCTTCCATTTTGCCTGTTTTCTCTCCGACCTGGATCATACTATAATATATCTCCGGAAAAACCCTTGGATATCTCTTCAAGGCATCTGAAAGAGCTACCCCCTTGATAATATCATCCTTAACTCCGCTTAAAACTTTTTTAAAATATTTGTTCTTTGCCTGAGTGTTCAGAATTTCCAATGACCTCGGCAAAGGAACCCCGGCAGCAATCATTACTTGTAAATTTCTTGTTGCCATCAACTTCTCGGTAAGAGAAACATATTTTATCCCTAAAGAAATATTTTTCTTCTTTTTTGATGTTCTCACTATCTCTGCCGAAACCAAAAAAAAGCCATCCTCTTTAAGCGCGCTCGCCAATTCTTTTTTGTTTTTGAACTCTATCGTCCCTTTTTTGCTTTTCCCTTCAAATGATTTTGCGATATACGAGTAAATAGGCATAAATTTTGAGTTATTCCATTATTACCCTTAACACCTCTTCTACGGTGGTGATACCCTGGGTGGCTTTGACTAAACCATCCTCTACCATTGTTCTCATCCCTTCTTTAATGGCCTGGTCTTTTATCTTTTCGGAGAAAACGCCCTCATCAATCAATTTTTTAATTGACTCGGTAATGGGCAACACCTCAAAAATACCGCTTCTGCCTTTGTATCCTTCCGGGCAGGACTTGCTCTTTTTGGGATGATAAAAATTAATGTCTGCGATTGTCTGGCTTGACTTTATTATTTTGTCTTCTTTCATGGCCATCAACACTCTCGAGACATCACATTGTTTAGACAAACTTTTTATAATTGCTTGGCTCGGGGAATACTCTTCTTTGGCGTCACATAATCTCCTCACCAAACGTTGAGCCAGAACAACATTAAGGGTGGAGGCAATCAGGAATGGTTCTATTTTCATATCTACTAATCTTGGAATCGCTCCGGCAGCGTCATTGGTGTGAAGGGTTGATAGGACGAGGTGTCCGGTAAGGGCGGCGTTTATTGCCAAAGAAGCGGTTTCGTTGTCGCGAATTTCACCAACCATTATAATATCCGGGTCTTGTCTTAATAAAGACCTCAATCCACTGGAGAAAGTCAACCCTATTTTCGGCATAACCTGGGTCTGATTGACTCTCGGTATTTGGTACTCAATCGGGTCCTCCACGGTGCAAATGTTGATTTCCGGAGTATTTAAAATCTCTAAGATTGAATAGAGGGTAGTGGTCTTCCCGGAGCCGGTCGGCCCGGTGACTAAAATCATACCGGTTGGCCTCTTGATCGCTGAATGAATATATTCCAAGGCCTCGCCCCTAAGCCCTAACTCTTCCAAAGAATACCCTTTCGCTCCCTCGGCCAAAAGACGCATCACTATCTTCTCTCCGGTTAAAACGGGAAGCACCGAAACCCTTACTGAATATTTATCATCATTACTTTTAAATTTAAAACGCCCATCTTGGGGCAACCGATGCTCATCTAACTTGAGATTAGAAAGCACTTTAATCCTCGCCACAATACCTTGAGCAACTTGTTTGGGCAGAGTCATTGCGTCACGCAAAATACCATCAATCCGGTAACGGACTAAGACCTCTCTTTCTGCCGGCTCTATATGAATGTCTGAAGCCCTATCTAAAACCGCATGCCTTAAAAGAGTATCAACGATTCTTATAACAGGAAGCTCTTCGGCTATTTTTTTGAGATTTTGTCCCTCTTTGTCCCCAAACTTCTTTTTTAAAGGAATCACTCTCACCCCATCTGCGTCTTTCTTAATAAGGTCTTGAAATTCCGCTTTTAGAGTTTTTCTATACTGGGCTAAAACACCCTTGATTCCCTCCGGAGAAGTGAGGCGGGGAAGAATTTTTAGATTGGATTTCTTTTTGATAAATTCTATGGTCTGCAAGTCGTCCGGGTCAATCATTGCCACCTCCAAATTATTTTTATCTTTTCTGAAAGCGACTATGTTGTTAGAGCGGGCGATTGGTTCAGGAATGATTTCTAAAACATCGCCGGAAACTATGGTTTGCTCTAAGCTAATAAAGGGTATCCCAAGAATATATGCTTTAAGCCGAGCCAAATCCTCCTGGGAAATAAAACTATGAGAAACCAAAACATCCTCCACCGCCTGATTATTGGCCTTGGCAATCTGCTCTACTTTTTTGAATTGCTCTTCGGTAACCAACTCGGCGTCTAAAACGAACGCTTTTAATCTTTTAACATCAAGTTTCATAAGAAACGAGTGCGAAAAATTAATTATGCCTTAATCGTTTACGCTTTTTTAGCCAGAACTTGTTCCACTTTTTCTATAACTTCATTCAAGCTGTAATTCGCTTTTACCAGGTAAGTGGTTGCCCCGAGCTCAACCGCTTTTTCGACCTCTCCAATATTCTCCAAGTTAGTCAAGATTATCACCGGAATATTGGAAACGGCCTCGTCTTTCCGCAACTCCTCTAAGACCTCTAATCCGTGTTTCTTGGGCAGGATTAAATCTAAAAGAATCAAATCCGGCTTTCCGCTCTTTGCCAAACGGAGACCCACTTCTCCATCCAGAGCTGATTGCACCTCATAACCTTTCGCACGCAAAGAGTCGCCAAGTGTTTTTTGAATCGCTGCCTCATCTTCTATGAATAAAATTTTGCTCATGGTATTAAAACTAATTAATTATTATTGATTAGTGATTAGTGATTAGTGATTAATGATTAATGATTAATGATTAACTGGTCGGCAAAGTAAAATAGAATGTTGTCCCCTTGTCCTGCTGAGATTTAAACCAAATTCTTCCCTTCATTGTGTCAAGAATCATCTTCACTATAAACAGGCCTAACCCTGTGCCATAAACCTCCGCCTTAACGGCATTTTTAGCCCGGAAAAATTTTTCAAAAATATATTTTTGGTCTTCAACGGGAATTCCGATGCCCTGGTCCTTAATCTTGAATTGAACCTTCTTGGGCAACGATTCAATCTCAATCGCTATTTTGCCTCCGCCCTTGCTGTAATTAATGGCATTGCCCAAAAGATTCTCAACCACTATTTTTATTAAAGGATAGCTGGCAAAAACCAATGGCGTATTTTTCCCTTCTTTTAGGTCAACCGAGATGTTGGATGCGGCCATAAATGCCTTATATTCATCAACAACTCCTTTTGCAACCCCTACCAGAGAAAATTTCGTTTTTTTGCTGTCAGTTCTGCCTTCTTTCAACCGAGTGATGGTAAGCAAATCATCAATTAACTGCTCCATCCTTGCTGAATTTTCTTTTATAATGTCAAAATACTCTGACTCTTTCCCGGTAGAAAGCGTTTTAGCCACTGCCGAAAACTCTTCTGATAACAAAAATTGGGTCGCCCACCTCAAATTGGTCAAAGGGGCCCTTAATTGGTGGGAGACGATATTAACAAACTCTGCTTTCATCCTGTTCGCTTCAGCCAAATCCTCAAAACTGCGGGTAATAGTGAAAGCGATAACAAGCAAGATGGTGGAAACCATCATCACAACCAATGCTACTATTCTGGGGTCTGACACATACCTTTCACCTATAACATAGAAGGATATGCTTGCGATAATAATGATTATGCCCATAACTACAAAAAGGAACTGGGGGCACTGCCGTAGAGGAACCTGATATTTTTTGCACTGGGCAAAAATATTACATTGAAAAAAGTTGTCGTCCATAAGCCGTATTTATATATTGGTATATTTTAACACATTTAAAGAAAATCAAAAAGCCACCCTTCACAAACCGTTCATTTTACACTAACATCATAAATGCGGGGTGTAGTGCAATGGTAGCACGAATCCTTTGGGAGGATTTAGTCCCGGTTCGAGTCCGGGCACCCCGAATGCGGGAGTAGTTCAATGGCAGAACTCCAGATTTCCAATCTGTTAATGCGGGTTCGATTCCCGTCTCCCGCTCTTAAAAGCTAATACTTTTCAAACCAAAAATCCGCTGTGAAGCGGATTTTTGGTTTGCGGGAAAAAATCTACTTGACTAAATCTTTTAAGGCCTTTCCTGCCTTAAATTTTGGAACTTTGGCAGCGGCAATTTTGATAGCTGCGCCGGTCTGTGGATTTCTACCCATTCTGGCCTTCCTCTTACTAACCATAAACTTGCCAAAACCGGTTAAAACAACCTCCTGTCCTTTTATTAAGGCCTTGCCAATCTCGTCTAACATAATATTTAAACACTCACTGGCTGCTGCCTTGGAAACGCCCGCTTTTTGAGCTAAAGCTTCAACTAAATCTTGTTTTGTCATCTTTTTTGATTTTATTAAACTTATAAAACTCGACCTTTAATATCTGTTCATCTTTGATTAGGGATTATTTGGCGTATTCTATGATTCTTTTTTCCCTGATAAGCACTACCTTTATCTCTCCTGGATATTTTAACTCTTCTGATATCCTTTTGGCAATATTGCGCGCCAATTGCTGAGCTGCCAAATCATCAATCTCATCCGGTTTGACAAAAACCCTTAACTCTCTGCCGGCCTGAATAGCATATGTCTTTTCTACTCCCTCGAAAGCATTAGCAATATTCTCTAAATCGCCTAATCGCTTCAGATAATTTTCAAGAGTATCTTTTCTCGCCCCCGGTCTGGCTCCGGAAATCTGGTCGGCTGCCTGCACAATATATGACTCAATTGTTTCGTAAGGATATTCTTCGTGATGCGATTTCATCGCATTAATTACTTCTTTCTCGACTCCGAATTTTTCTAAAATTTTAATGCCAATCTCAACATGAGAACCCTGAACCTGATGGTCCATCGCTTTGCCGATATCATGCAAAAGTCCTGCTTTCCTTGCCACCCTGACATCCGCACCTATCTCTTCGGCCAACATTCCGCTTAAGAGAGAAACCTCTATTGAATGTAACAGCACATTTTGGCCAAAACTCGTCCTAAAACGAAGCCGTCCGAGCAACTCCACTAATTTCGGGTCCAAGTCCAACACTCCTGTTTCGTAAACCGCTGTGTCTCCGGCCTGCTTGACCTGTACTGCAGCATCTTCTTCAACTTTGGCTACGATTTCTTCTATTCTGGCTGGCTGTATTCTACCATCTTCTATCAATTTTTCCATTGCCCTCTTGGCGATATAGCGCCTATAGGGATTAAATCCGGAAATGGTTATCGCTTCCGGCGTTTCATCAACCACAACCTCAACTCCGGTTGCCTTCTCAAATGCCTTTATATTCCTCCCTTCTTTGCCGATAATACGGCCTTTAATTTTGTCAGAAGGAAGATTGACCGTCGTGGTAGTAGTATCCTGCGCTTGAGATAAAGCGCACCTCTGAATTGCCAAAGCCACTATTTCTTTGGCTTTTTCTTTCAATCTTTCTTGTCCCTCTCTTTCTAAATACATCATTCTTTCAAGCATTTCTCTTTGCGCTTCTTTCTCTATTCTCTCTAAAAGCTCTTTTTTGGCCTCATCTCTGTGAAGCTGGGCGATATTTTCCAATTTGCCAATCTCCTGGTCTATCAGGGTCTGTAATTTTTCTTTCAATGCCTTAATCTCTTCTGCCTTCTGATAAATTAACTTTTCTTTTTCGTCTAAATCTATTGTCTTTGTCTGAAGAACGCTTTCTCTCTGCAAAATAAATTTTTCTGTTTTTAAAAGTTCTCTTTTACGCGCTGCCTCTTCTAATCTGGCTTTTTCAACTATTTCCGAGGCCTTGTTGTCTGCTCGAGATAGTATGGTATCAACATCTTTCTTGGCTTGAGTTATCTTGTTTTGAATCTTTAACTCTACACTGCCTAATTGCTTTCTGGCAATTGATTGACGCGTAAGATACCCCAATGTTGCTCCTACCCCAAGACCAACAAAGCCCGCTATTAGTAGGGTAAATTGGTTCATATTGTCTGTTGGAAAACTGGCAAATCATTTTTAAATATTAATTACCAAATTCCAGGTTAATAATTTGTAGTTGATAATATCATCAAAACGCTTATCTGTAAAGGAATTTTGCCGATTAGGCCTTTTGGGGTTCTATAACCGCGTCAATAAGTCCATATTTTTTTGCCTCCGTCGCAGACAGATAAAAATCTCTGTCTGTATCATCGCTAATGGTTTTTAAGGATTGGCCGGTGTGTTCGGCAAGAATCTTGCTTATCTTATCTCGTATCTTGATAATCTGCTTAGCGGTGATTTCTATCGCCGCCGCCTCTCCACTTATGCCTCCTGCCACTTGGTGAAGGAGAATTTCGCTGTTTGGCAAAACGAATCTTTTACCTTTTGCCCCTGCGGCCAGCAAAACCGCTGCCATAGAAGCGGCCAGACCAACGCAAACTGTTGAAATCGGGCAATTAATATATTGCATTGTATCATAAATCGCCAAGCCGGCCGTAACCGAACCGCCCGGGCTGTTGATATACAATTTGATATCCTTTTTGGGATTTCGGCTCGCCAGAAAAAGCATCTGGGCAATGATTGAATTGGCACCGATATCTGTCACCGGCCCGGCTAAAAAGATTATTCTATCTTCCAAGAGCCGAGAGTAAATATCGTAAACCCGTTCTCTTTGCCCTGATTTTTCTATAACCATTGGTATAAGGTTCATATAATTGATGATTAATGATTATTGATTATTGATTAGTGATTATTGATTAGTGATTATTGATTAGTGATTGGTGATTATTACTTCACCCCCGTCCTCCCCGCCCGCATTGCTGGCAAAGCGTTGCAGGCGGGCCTGCTGGCGAGAAGTGGGGCGAAGGCGGGAAAAAGAGAGGGCAAGGGCGGGACTTCTGATATTTCTGATAAAAATTATAAAAACTTAAGAAATTCTTCTCGCGAAAGGTCGGCTTGTTTTAAAATGTTCTGCACAACTGATGGGGGAAGGTCAAAACGAGTATGAAGCGGAATAGTTACTCTTAAATTGGGTTTTGAGGAATGTCTTAATTGAATATGGCTTCCTCTTTGATGATAAGCATAAAAACCAGCTCTCAATAAAGCCTTCAACACTGTCTTCGGCTTCAGAGCTGGTATCTTCTTTGACATAAAAATTAAAAAGAAATTGTCATTTTTTCTTGTAAAATGCCAGTTTCTTTAGGAATTCGTTCTTTTTCTTTTAAAAGCCCGCCAATATGACAACGAATAGCGTCTCTAGCCATTTCGCGAGCTTCTTCAAAATCTCTTCCGTAAGTCAAAAGTCCGGGCAATAATGGTACTGTTGCCTGGTATCCTCCTTCTTTTACCGGCTCATAAATTACTGTATATGAATACTCTTTTGTAAGAATTTTTTTCTCTCTCATATACTAACATCTTATAAAACCTATATGTAAATGTCAAATACCTATATCTTCTAACAATTAAATTCCCATACAGCTAGAACTTCCTCTTCCTGTCCCCGATTCTCGAATTTTATAACCATTGTTTTCTGTCAAAACATCTACAAACATTTCTTTATTTTTTACCCAATTTCCATCAATCTCTCCGTTTCCAGCAACCCAATCAGTCCAATTATTATTTTCTTCTTTAAATGTTTCTACTGAAAAATTTACTATGAAGCCGAAACAGTTGTCTTCAATTATATCAATAGTTATATTATTAATAATATAACTTTTTAAACGACTATTCAGCGGGGTGTTGCTGGATATATAACTATCTAAATGTTCGTCGAAAAGACTTGTCGCTATATCTTTTAAATCTTTAGCGGTTTCGTCGATTGATGGGGTTGAAGTTGGTGATGG
This sequence comes from uncultured Candidatus Saccharibacteria bacterium, assembly GCA_964388775.1. Classification (GTDB taxonomy): domain Bacteria; phylum Patescibacteriota; class Minisyncoccia; order Minisyncoccales; family PEYH01; genus PEYH01. The sequence goes on from CAYMBW010000001.1 coordinate 15,560, forward strand.
CGTGAGCGAGGGGATTGGCGACGGTGTTGTGGTTGACACAGGGCTTGCTATTGAAGGTAGAGTCGGGGCTTCCTGCTTGGGCCACATCTGCCAAGTTATTAATCCTCCTGCCAAGATAGCTACTGAAACAACAATAAGAATCCCTGTTGTGGTAGAAACCCCCTTATTGAAATATTGCTTTAACTTGTTGTATTTCTTTTCCATAATTTTAATTATGTTAATTATAAATAAATGATTAGTGATTAGTGATTATATCTTCAAGGAACTGGAGGGTTTTTTCATCTTCTATCCTTTCTTTAAGATAAGTTCTCAACGCCGTTCGGTCAATTTGGTCTTTGGCTTTCGCGTTAGCGGGGTGGTTTAGAAACCCCTCAATTTCTTTTTCCAATTCTTCTTCGCCGGCTTCAATATTTTCTTTTGTCTGAATTTTTCCTAATATCATAATCCTCTTAATTCTTTCCTTAACTTCAGTGGTCAACGAATTTTCCAATTCTTTTTCGGTTTTTTGAATTTTTTTCAAATAATCTTCAAAAGTCATTTTTAGGGCCTGCTGAACATTCCCTTTTATCCCCTCTATCATTCTTCGTCTCTCTGCGAAGATTAAAATCTCCGGCACTTCAAAATCACATTTCTCTGAAATGGACTTTAAGATATCATCTCTTAATTTTCCTTTTCTCATTACTTCTTTCTCTTTCAAAATCTCCTGCCTCAAAATTTTCTTAAGTTCCTCGGGATTATCAAGTTTCATTTTATCTCTCTGCTCTTGCGGTATTTTTTCTTTTGCTTCTTGCAATTGCTTCAACGCCTGCTCTACTTCCATATCGTTTACAGCCAACTCTTCCAATTTAATAGCGCTGACTATTTTTTTATAATCAGGCAAATTTACCTCTGGGAGCACAAAAACCTTAATCTTTAATTCCAGAGGATTGGCCGGCGCTAATTTTAATATCTCAATTTCCGGAGGCCCAATTACTTCTAATTTGTTCTTTTCCACCACCTCGGGATAGATTTTATTTATCACCAATCTCGCTGCCTGCTGTAAAATATCTTCCTGTTTAATGCTTTTGACGGCTAAACCTTTTGGCGCTTGTCCTTTGCGAAATCCCTTGATTTCCACTTTTTTAACAAGCCCCTCGGTCGCCTTGTGAATAAAGTTATCAAATTCGTTGCAGGGAACATTAACAGATATTTCTTTTCTTGTTTTGCTTATTTCCTTAATAGATGTTTCCATTTGTTTTTAAGCAAATAATGCCAAGGATATAAGAGCAACCACGCTGATGAGTTTGATTAAGATATTCAAAGACGGCCCCGCGGTGTCCTTAAACGGGTCTCCCACGGTGTCTCCAACCACTGCTGCCTTGTGAGCATCAGAGCCCTTCCCCCCTAAATTACCGGCTTCAATGTATTTTTTAGCGTTATCCCAAGCCGCTCCCGAATTCGCCATAAACAAAGCGAGGAGAAACCCGCTGCTCAAAGCGCCAACCAGAGCGCCCGCCACTGCTTCCTTGCCCAAAATCAGGCCCACTAAAATCGGGGCTGAAACCACCAAAATTCCGGGAATAAGCATCTCTTTGATAGCTCTCTTGGTTACCAAATCAACACAAGCCCGGTAATCGGCTTTTGCCGTTCCTTCCATTAATCCAGCCACTTCCCGAAATTGACGCCTAACTTCTTTAACCACCTCCAATGCGCCCTTGCTTACTCCTTTCATAGTTAAAGCAGAAAAAAGAAAAGGCAGCATTGCTCCAATAAATAATGCGGTCAGAACTTTTGGCTCCAGCAGATTGATTGAAGTCACATTAATTTTCTGCGCATAAGTCGCCAGCCAAGCCAAAGCGGCCAAAGCGGCTGACCCTATAGCAAAGCCCTTGCCAATCGCAGCCGTGCTATTTCCCACCGCATCCAAGGCCTCCACTCTTTGTCTAATTTCTTTTCCTAATCCGCCCATCTCGGCGATGCCTGCCGCATTATCAGCAATCGGCCCATAACAATCAGTGGAAAGATTGATGCCCAAAACCCCAAGAATGCCGAGCGAGGCCAAAGCAATACCATAAAGCCCGGCGAAATGATAAGCCAGAACTATTGTCGCGCCAACGGCCAGCACCGGAACAATCGTGCTTTTCATTCCCACAATCAGTCCCTCAATAATCACGTTTGAAGCGCCGCTCTTGCCCGCTTCGGCAATATCCAAGGTCGGTCTCTTTTTTTCCGAAGAAAAATATTCGCTCGTCTTGCCAATAAGCCAGCCGGCTAATAAACCAAAAAGCATTGCCCAGAACAAGCCCATACTCTTAAACAGAAAGGTTATTAAAAAATATGACCCGGCAACCATTAAAACATTAGAAATAATCACGCCTCTTTCCATCGCTTTCCTGACGCTTTCCGTTTGTTTAGAAAATTCTTCCTGTGGCGCGCCCTTGGAAACACGAACAAAAAATGTTCCCAAAAGAGAACTTAAAATTCCGACACCTGCCAATAAAAGCGGGGCAATCATTCCCTTGGTGTTAAAAACCGCCGCGCCGATAACCATTGCCGCGATGATAGTGGAAACATATGATTCAAAAAGGTCAGCGCCCATGCCGGCAATATCCCCGACATTGTCTCCGACCAGGTCCGCTATAACAGCCGGGTTTCGCGGGTCATCTTCCGGAATTCCTTTTTCCACCTTCCCGACTAAGTCCGCGCCGACATCAGCGCTCTTGGTGAATATTCCTCCGCCCACTCTCATAAACAGGGCGACCAAAGACGCTCCCAAGGCGTAATTAATCAACAAATCCACATTTTGGAAAACCAGCCAGAGGATGATGACGCCCAAAAGTCCCAATCCTACGACCAGAAAACCCATAACTTGTCCGCCCCAAATGGCGGTTCTAAATGATTCCGGGAAACTTTTTTGAGCGGAAACCGTTGTTTTTACATTAGCCAAGGTGGAGACCATCATCCCGACATAGCCGGCTAAACTTGAAACAAATGCTCCGGTCAACAGAACAATGGACGGCAATATGCTTTTATTCAAAATCCCCAAAGCAATTGCCACTAAGATAAAAACGATTATCATTATCTTAAACTCTCTTTTGAGAAAAGCCCTCGCTCCTTCTCTGATAGCGCCGGCTATTTTCTGGAGACCTTCTCCCCCTGAACTTAATTTATTCAGAAGACGAATCCACAAAAAAACGAACAGGATGTCTATCACGGATATAATGAGGGGTATATATACTAAATTCATAATCAATGATTAATTGTTATCCTTGTTGGTTTTGATTGATTCTTTTTTCTTTTTCGTTTTCTCTTTCTTCGGTTTTTCTGTCTTTTGCGGTTTTTCCTCTTTTGGTTGTTTGTTCTTTTTCGGTTTTTCCTCTGCTTCTTGCAATGCCAACGACTCTGTTGTTGCCCCTTCCGACCCTCCCTGTTTCACCGGCTTGTCACTGCCCTCAACCTGAATATCTATTTTCCAACCGGTAAGCCGGGCGGCCAAGCGAACATTTTGACCTCCCTTGCCAATGGCCAGCGAAAGCTGGTCTTCGGCAACAATAACAATGGCCTTACCTTTCTCTTTTGCCTGGACTTCTATAACTTTTGCCGGCGATAAAGCATTACTAATAAATTCTTCCGGATTTTCGGACCATAAGATAATATCAATTTTTTCCCCGGACAAACTGTTAATCACGGCCATTACTCTTGTGCCCCTTTGTCCGACCATTGCGCCGATAGGGTCAATCCCTGCTTCGTTTGTACTTACTGCAACCTTGGTGCGGAATCCCGGTTCTCTGGCTATACTGTTAATTTCCACTTGACCGGAAGAAACTTCCGGCACTTCTACTTCAAATAATTTTGAAACGAATTTTGGATAAGCCCGTGATAAAATAATGGTCGGCCCTTTCGAGGTTGCCTCTACGCTTCGCAAATAAAGGTACAAACGTTGGCCCACATAATAATTTTCACCCTGAATTTGCTCAGCAGGGATCAATATGCCTAATGTTTTGCCAATGTCAAAGAAAACATTGGGCCCCTCAATTCTCTGAACCACCCCGGAAACAACTTCTCCTTCTTTTGATTTATATTCCTCTAAAATAGCATTTCTTTCCGCCTCTTTAAGCCGTTGTAAAATAACCTGTTTGGCGGTTTGGGCTGCGATTCTACCGTAATCAGTATCTGCTTTAAGCGGAACCAAAAACTCTTCATTAATCTGAATTTTTGGCTCTGCCTTTTTCGCCTCCTCAATCATTATGTGTTTTTTGGGATTAAATCTGGCTTTCTTCTCTTCGCTGTCTATCTCTTCTCTCTCTCCCGGCTGTTTTTCTATCGCCCCCACCCCTTCGTCCTTACGGCTAAGCCCTTCTAATTCTTCCTCCGAATAAATCATATCCTCATCAACAACTTCAAAAACCTGCCAAAATTTTACTTTGCCGGTCTGCGGGTCAAGCTTCGCCCTGATGTTCTCTCCCTTTCTGTCATTATCTTTTTTATAGGCAGCCGCCAAGGCCTGCTCTATTACCTCAATCACGGTCTCGGGGGAGATTCCTTTTTCTTCCGCAATTCGGGAGATAGAAGAAGCAAGAACTTTGATATCTTCCATAGTTTTAAATTAAGAATCTTAAATTATAAATTAGGATCTCAACGAGCTTCTGGTCAACGAGGCCGAGTCTCTTTATGAGGCCCGGACTCGTTGACTGCCTCTTTCAGAAAAAACGGCCCAACTTCTTGGACCTTCTTTTTCTATAATAACAATATCAGATTTTATGTCAAGCAATTTCAGATATTTTCAAAATGGCGAATTCGGGCTTTGCGAGAGGAAAAATTAAAAATAATAGACAATGCGTCTATTTGCCATAATGATTCTTGCGGAATATTATTTTCATCAAGCCAAATTTGGGCGATTTTGGATATTTTTTCTTGCTTTTGGAAATCAATTTTTGATTCAGGCGCAAATCCCGCTTCATTGGACAGTGCTTTCACTTCAAAAAAAATAATCGCATCTCCTTTTTGAGCCACGATATCTATTTCTCCGATTTTCAACCCATTGGCTGTTTTAAAAAAATTTCGGGCCAGAATCTTATATCCTTTCTCTTCTAAATACTTACTTGCGACTCTCTCCCCGATTTCCCCGATTTCTTTAGAGTTCGGCGTCATTGTTTTTAAAAGAAAAATTATCACCTGCTTTCATGTCCAATTCTTTAACAAGCCCGGCTTTTATTTCCAAAACATACTGCGATGACAAGCCCGGGTTATAAACAGGGCAGGGGTCTGCTTCGCAAGGCGGGGCGCTATGTTCAATATGGGTAATTTTTAAATCCTTGTCCATCCAAACAATGTCAATTGGCATCGACATATTCTTCATCCAAAAACCATAATTCCCCGGCTTTGAAAAAACAAAAAACATTCCCTGATTTTCCGAGAGCTCTTGGCGGAACATTAGCCCCCTGGCTCTCTGTGCTGTTGTCTCAGCTATCTCAACCTCAAAGCATCTATTTTTTAAACAAATCTCCCTTGTTTGCATACTTCCTTTATTGTTTATAAAAAACAAAAGAATCGCAAAAAACAAAAAAACAACTAATAAGATTAATAATGACAGCAGGAGCTTCCAATACGGCATTTTATCATAAAATTTTAAGTGGTGTTTGTTAGACGAAATCCTAACTTTTCTACTTGGTTCTGCCCTGAACGAGCAGGGCAACGGAGCTTCTCTCCGACAGACAGATGGATTAAGAAAAGTTTTTTAAATATTCTTTGATTCTTTCTCGGTTTTCATTTGCCTGCTCGCCCTTGAAATATATCTCAATAAACTCAATCTTACAACTCTGGTAATGAAAGGCGTAAACAATTCGAAGCGACGATCCTTTTAAATAACGGCAAAATAAACGCGCTTTGACAACGACACATTGTTCGTTTCGCGTAATAACATTGAAATGTTTGCTATTTCCAAGCGGTGCGACAGCAACTACGCGTTTAAATTCTTCCAAGTCGTCGGACAATGATTTGTATTTTTTTGAAAACCGCTTAAATTCCTTGGAAAATTCCGGCAGTTCATTATAATTCATCTTCATAATTTCTTACGGAGTAATGTTCATCACGATAGAAAACACTCTCGTAAGAAAGCAGTTTGCCGTCTTCTGCCGTTTTCCAAGGAATGTCCTCGTGGGAATAATTTTCCATTTCTTTGGCGTTTTTGTCAGAAAGCCGCGCCAAGACATCGTCAATATGCTCTATTTCGCGGCCGGACAGAGCATCAAGATTTGGCCGTCTAACCGCTAAATATTTTCTTTGTGGATAATTAAAATATTTTCCTTCAACCCTTACAATCTCACCTCTCTGAATCATATCGTCAACAACGGCTTTAAATTCAACGGGAGTAGGACCATAATGATTTTTAATGTAAGTCGCGCCGACTAACTGTTCCTCAAATTTTTCGTAAAAATCAAAATCAATAAAGTAAAGTAGTTTATAAATCACGGCTTCACCGACATTTGACTTACCGCCGACTTTTGACAAAACATAAAGCAAAACTTCCTTAAATTTTTTAAGGTTTTTCTGCGGAACGCTTATCCTTATTTCTTGTTTTTCTGCTTTTGGTTCCATCTTTTCCTTCTTGATTTCAGCAGTGATGGAAGAATCTTTGGCGCGCCTAAAATCTTCAAATGATATGCCGAAAATAGAAGCAAGCTTTTCCGCCTCGGTAATGGTTAAATCCCGCTTGCCATGCTCAATTTGCACATAAGTAGGACGGGAAATGCCAAGCTCCGACGCCAAAAATTCCTGCGTCAAATTGTTCTTTTTTCGTAGTTGTTGGATAAATTTTGAAAGCATGATTATAGTATAGGCGATGTAAAATAGTTTGTCAAGAGCAATGTCAAAAAATTATACATACCCTTAATCTCAGCTAAAGCTTCGGCGATTTTTTGCTTCATTTTGCGCCTTCGGCGCGAGGCAGGCGACAAATCGTCTAATATGGACCTGGGCGGAGTCGAACCGCCATCACCTCAATGCGAATGAGATATTCTGCCATTAAACTACAGGCCCCTATCATCTATGCTTAATCCCATAATCTATATATATCATGCGTTCCAACAGAATGAAACCAAATTTCTTTTTCAGCCACAAATTCAAAAATAACCCTATAGTTTCTATCAACAGAAAAGGACCAAAAACCTTTTAGTCCTCCTTTTAATTTATGGGTTTTTAATATTGGGTCAAAAGGATTATCTCTAAAAATCTTTTCCTTCTTTTCGGCAACTCTCTTCACAGACAAAGGCAATTTGCTATATTCGCGAGCAAATTTACTTGAGTAAATAATCTTTATCATAGAATACCTGGGTTATCTTAAATCTTTCAGAGATTTTAACGCCCGACCCCTACCAGAGGATAGCTCTTTCCTGCTTTCATTCAGTTCCCTTAGCATCTTGCCTTCCATCCACATTCTTAAAAGGTCGCGGAAAAATTCGCTTTTGCTGGCATAATTCCCTTTGGCGACAATATCATCAACTGATTTCGCCATTCCTGCTGGTAATGATAGATTTATTATTTTACGCATATATTTGTAATAATTTGTATTACAGTCATCATATGCTTATTGCGAAAATATGTCAACATTAAAATTAGGAAAGGACTACTGTAAAACTATTTTTGCGCGAAGAATGGATTCTCTCTTGGAATACATAAACGAGGTCTTGCCCTTGAATGTTTTTTTAATCTTTTTTGCCAATTGCTGCGCAATTTGGTTTTCTGTAGTCAAAACCCTTAACATCCCTTTGGCAACGGTTTGCATGGAAATAATCCTGTCCATCGGGTCTTTTTTGAAGGCGGTTTCTGAAAAATTACTGATTAAATTTTCTATCTCTTCTTTTTTCTCTTCGGAAATATTCTCTATTATAACTTCTCCTTCATAACGATTGTCCTTAATCATCCGGCAAGCAGGGCAAATCACGAAAAGAATATTTTCTTTCTCTGTTTCCGGAATATCTTCCAACCCATGATGCCAAGATTTTTGCCATAAAACAGCGTCACATTCTTCGCAAACTAAAACATTCCCTTTTGTATTTTTGAATTCTTTTACTCCTTTTTTATAACCCGGAAAGGGCCACGATGTTTTTTCAAAAAAATTCCTCATAAATTATAGATATAAATATTTATCGGGGCACTGGGATTTGAACCCAGAGTCGCACGAACCCGAATCGTGAATGTTGCCGTTACACTATGCCCCGAGATATCAATGATTAATGATTAATGATAATTTAATTTTGGCATCGCCAAAATTAAATTAAGAAACCCAGTATTTCTTTTTTGTCATTTCATCCCGCTTTGTTACAATTTCTTCTCTTTTATCTCTGGCTTTTTTTGCTAATTGTTCCAGTTCTTTTTCGCTCAACCCGCCGATTTCTTTAATCCGCTTCTCCAAATAAATTTTTTTATTATTCTTCGGCTTATCAAGAACTTCTCCCAAGAGAACGGCAAGAATTTCCCCGATTTTCGGTCCCGGCTCCATTTTTAAAATTTTCATAACCTCAGCTCCTCCTATTTTCAAAGTGGTTGAATCGATCGGGTCAAGGGCCACTCTCTCCGCCACATATTGAAAATGCCTTAACTTGTAGGGAAGGGCTTTGGGACAACCGGACCCAATCCTATCACACATTCTTAATTGCACCAATTCTTCAAAGTTCTTTGGTCCGACTTTCGCCAGCAATCGCCGGACTGAAGATTCTTGCACTTCACCGACATTATAATAAAAAAGATGATATCTCACCAATTTTACTATCTTTTCAATCTCTTTCTTGGAAAACTTTAAGTTTTTCAAAACCTTGGCAGTCATTTTGGCTCCGACTACTTCATGGTTATAAAAAGTCGAATCAGCTCCTTGGCCTTCTTTGACTCTTGGCTTGCCGATGTCGTGGAAAAGCGCTGCCAGTCGCACATATTTATTAAAATTTTCTTTTGCCCCGAACTGTAAAGACCTGATGACATGTTCATAAACATCATATATATGATGTTTGTTCTGTCCAACCTTATAGCCCTCCAACAATTCCGGGACAATATATTGTAAAAGCCCTGTTTCCCTTAAAAGCTCTATGCCTTTAGCCGGATTGTCAGACATTATGATTTTCAAAAATTCATCTTTGATTCGTTCTTTGGAAATAAACTCCAGAAGGCCGGCATTCTTCTGAACTGCTGAAAGGGTCTGCTTTTCTATGCTAAAATCCAAGGCAGTAGCAAGGCGAATCGCCCTCATCAAGCGCAAGGCATCTTCTTGAAATCTCTCTTCCGGCTTGCCAACCGCCCGAATCAATTTATTTCCTAAGTCCTTCTGTCCGTTGAAGGGGTCAATAATTACCTCTCCCCCTCCTTTAATTCCTCCCCCTCCCCGCTGGGAAGGGGGAGGAAGGAGGGGGATGGATACGGCCATAGCATTGACAGTGAAATCCCTTCGCGCCAAATCTTCTTCAATTGTCTTTGCCCACCTGACTTTGTCAGGGTGCCTTTTGTCCGTATATTTTTCTTCTGTCCTGAAAGTGGTAATCTCTATCGCTTTCAAGTTTTCCTTCTTGCTCGAGGTTAAAACCGTTACGGTGCCGAATTGGTTTACATCAAAACTTTTGGGAAATATCTTTTTAAGCTCTTCCGGATTGGCACTTGTGGTAATATCCCAATCATTCGGCTCTACCTCTCGCAAAATGTCTCTGACGCATCCGCCAACAACAAATGCCTGAAAACCTTTATTTTCAAGCGCGCTGACTATTTTTTTGACTTCTGTTGGAATATCCATATTCCCCAATTCTAACCTAATTCTTGCTGTTTTTCAATTGGTAATATAGAATTAAAGAAAGCCCCCGTGGCCTAATTGGATAAGGTGCCGCGCTTCGGACGCGGAGATTGAGGGTTCGAATCCTTCCGGGGGCATAAGCGACCGCTTCGCGGTCTAAATTAAAAACTTAAAACGAAAAATTAAAAAGAAAAAAGAAAACTCTTAGACAGCTGTTGGGGTCGCACCCTAACAATCAAGAAAACTTAACCAAAAACTATGAATAAAAATACAAAATTTTTGGCAATCAGCGCCTTTTCAATAATTCTCTTGTTTTTAATAATCTTCCCGGCACTTGCCCAGTGCACTGAAAAAGATAACTGTCCCAACGGGGAATTTGTGCAAAATTGTTGTCCGGGTGAATCCCTTAATACCAGCCACGGAATCGTGCCATGCGGCAGCCCTTGTTGCCCCTGCACCCTTTGCCACTTTTTCGTGCTGATTGAAAGAGTCCTGGAATTTATCTTTTTTAATATAACGCCTCCTTTGGCACTTTTGATGCTGATTATCGGCGGAGGAATGTTTATGCTGGCTGCCGGCGACCCTACAAAAATTTCCACAGCCCGCAGAATAATCACGAATACTCTAATCGGCGTTGTTATAATCTATGGCGCCTTTTTCTTGGTTGGTCTGCTTCTTCAATCGATAAACTTAAACACTTGGTTAGAGCCACAATTCAAAACATGGTGGGAGGATGGATTCTTCAATATAGATTGCCGGATGCCCGGGTCTACCCCAGCTCTTCCGTCACCCCCAGTTGCTGTCATACCTCCGGCCGCTGCCTTTGCTCCGCCAATAGCGCCGGGCGCCGGCATAACCATTATACCAATTGGTAGCACTTTCTCTTCCGGGGCGACTGTTATAACTTTTCCCTAAAAATTATGATTTCAAATAATGCCTACTTAAATAATGCCTGTTCTATTTAAAGAGGACATTCTAATATAAGTATGCCCAGGAAAATAAAATTCTTAATCATAGCTCTATTTTTAGGATGTTTTATTTCTGTCAGCCAAGCATTGGCAGAGGACTCTGTTAAGCCCATTTACTCGGTAGCTGTTTCCGGCAATGTTGTTATGAATAAAGCAGACGGTTATGCGCGGATAATCCTCACCGACACCCAAGGCAAAGAATATTTAATTTACGAGGCCAGTGGGCCTTTTGATTCAGGTTCTTTTTCTTTTGAAAATACTTGCGAGGAAACATGTGTTTTGAACGCGATTGTGCCTAAAAAAGTTGAGGTAGAAGTATCAGAGGCAACTATTCATATTGACCAACTTTTTACGATAGAAGATAAGTCCTCTATGAATACGCAAGTGCAATCAATGGGTATGCAGACATATAATGAGGCATTGGATCCTGTTCAAGAGGATATTAAGATTGATAAGATTAATCAATACATTAAAGATAATAATTTACAATGGACTGCAGGGAAAACATCTGTTTCCGGGTATTCCTACGAACAAAAAAAGAAAATATTTGGGTTGCTGATTGATGGTTCTAATCACGAATTGCCCAACCTTCAAGGATTTGAATATTACACAGGAGGAATTTTTGAAACAACAAAAGCAAAAAACAGCCCTAAGGCCGTCGCCGCTTCCGGACTCCCAAGCTCGTTTGATTGGAGAAACCGCCATGGAGAAAACTGGCTAACCCCTGTAAAAGACCAGAGGGATTGCGGCTCCTGCTGGGCTTTTGCGCTCAATGGAACTTTAGAAGCTTTAACTAATCTATATTTTAATAAAAAATTAGATGTCAACTTATCAGAACAAAATTTAATATCTTGTTATAATCTTGGAAGTTGTGGCGGTTTGGACATTTTAAAAATGCAACAAGTCCTCGATAAAACAAAAACTGAGGGCGTTCTAACTGAAGATTGTTTCAAGTATAGCGCCTATGATGTACTGTGCTCTAAATGCGCCGATTGGCAAAAACAACGGATCTTCTCCGGCGGTGTTTTAAGCGAAATAGATTATAGCGATGAATCTTATACTGATTCATTAAAAAGAGCTCTGATAGAGCATGGGCCTTTATACGCAGCCATCCCAGCACTACACCACGCCATGGTCTTAATAGGATATGATACCAATACTGCAGACAACCAAACTATCTGGATTTTCAAAAACAGCCATGGTTCGGGCTGGGGCGTAAGCGGCTATATCAAAATAAAGGGCCTTTCCGAGTTTAGTATAGAAACTGATGATTATCAAAAACTCTCGCCCAAATTTATTATTCCCCAAAGCTATATAAAGATAAATTATCTCACAACTGTGGATATAAATTGCGTAGACAAAGACAATGATGGCTATTGCAACTGGGGAATCTCAAAAGAAAAGCCCTCTACGTGCCCTGCCTCCTGTAAGGCCGAAAAGGATTGCAATGACTCAAACAAAAATCTAGGTCCTTTTGACTCTTCTTTCAACTGCCTAAAAATTAATGACATTGCCAACGATCAAAAGCCCATTGTTGGAAAAATCAATTTGCCATCAATGATTTCACCGGATACTCCAATCCATCTAGAATGCCCTGTGAGCGACGACAACCAAATAAAAAAATGCGTTCTCCTTGTGAATGGCGTCAATACGGGAGATATGACTCTTTCGCAAACAAACTGTAAATCCTGTACGACAAAAATAGATTCTCAATTCCCAGAAGGAGATTACTCTCTATCGGCAAAATGTTGGGATAGTAATGATAATATTACAATCGGAGATCCAGTAAGTTTAAGAATGGGCACGGCAGGCTTTAGCATAGGAACCATATCTCCCACTGAGGCAAACGAAGGAGAGCTCACGCTTTTCGAAACAAGGGTTTCGTACAATAAAAGGATATACACCTGTACATTCAATGTCGACGGCGATTTAGCGGCCTTTATGTCTTTAGATAAAAATCCCTGTTTTGATTGCAAAGCTTCTGTCTCTTATATTTTTCAGGCACCTGGGCAATACTCGGTTTCAGTAGAATGCTCTGACCAACAACTCAATAAAAGCAGCGGGGGGCCCCTAACCGTAACAGTTAATGCAACAGGGAGCGGAGAATGTCCAGACTGCTCCTATGAACATACTGACCTCTGTAAAAGCCCGCCTAAATGCGAAAAGGATTGCGGAGCTGACGAGAAGTGCGATGAAAAACAAAGCTCAGAAACTTGGGTAACAGAGAATACTTGCCATGGCTGTACGAGTGATTGTCGTTACAAAAGCGACCCAAATATGCCCTCGCATTATCAATTATCTGGAAATACCTGTTACTATAATTGTCCTGCCCCAACCTGCAAAGTCTCCGGGTGGTCAACAGTCTATGATATCAACAACTGCGAAATGGATAACTGCCCTGCAACCAAAACCTCTGACAATATCTGCTATTACCTTAGAAGCTGCGGTGTCAGCGGCTGTAAATATCTTAGCACAGACACAAGTAAGGATTGTTCCAAGTCTGTTTGTACCCAATCTGGCTGGGATAATTCCAAGTGTTCAACTCCGGCGCCCTCGCCTACACCCGGCCCTACTCCAAATAGTACTTGGACTCCTTGCGACCCGACGAGTGGCTGGAAATGCGGAGAAAGCTCAAGCGGAAATTCCGCTTGTAATGGAAAACAAATTAGTTGGGGAGCGGGCAATGACGGGGAAGTGGTTTGTCCGGCCGGGACAATAGTCACCGAGGGTTTGTGTGAAGGAAAAAATGACGATTTTGTAAAAGAACAAACCGCAAGAGTGAACTTGATTGCCTCTCCTGCCGTCTTTTCTAATAGTACCGTTTTTATGCTCCAAGGCGCCTGGTATTGTAATTTTGGCTGCTCCAAATGGTTTTGCGGAGCAGATGGTTGCGCTTGGGCAAAGTGCCAAGCTGGAAGCCAAAGCGTAGACAAAATAGAAATTAAGATATATAATCTGGCTGGTAATTTGGTTTTTAATAAAACAATTTCCAATCAAGGAGAGATTCCCTGGGATGGGAAAAACAGCCAAGGCCAACAGCTTGCTAACGGTCTTTATGGCTATCAAGCCAAGGTTTATCTGAAAAATGGCAAGAGTTATACAACTCAAGAGAAAATTCAAATTGCAAGATAACAAGATAAATTGCCCCCCATAACTCAATTGATAGAGCAGTTAATGTTGTCCATATTTATATTGTCCACGTTGACTCCTGCACATTTAAAATTTATAATAGACATAAGGGCACAGAAAGATATATTAAGCCGTTCGCATGAAGACAAAACTAAAAGAAAAAAGAACCGTACAGCATCTTAGAAGGCAAGGATTGAGTTATAACGAAATTTTACAAAAAGTATCAGTGGCCAAGAGCAGTGTTAGTCTTTGGTGTCGGGACATTAAATTAACGCCCGGGCAGAAGGATAGATTGGTCAAGAAAATAGAAAAAAATCGACGGAGATTTGGTAAGCTCGGACCAAAAATTATTGCGCTTAAAAGGCAAAAAGAAATTCGTAAAATAAGGAAAGCTGCAAAAAAAGAAATTCATTCTCTTACTCCTTACGAATTAAAGATAGCTGGCGCTATGCTCTATTGGGCCGAAGGCAGCAAGAGTGGGGGCGTGGAAATTACTAACTCAGATCCAATGCTGATAAAATTCATGATTCTCTGGCTTGAAAAGGTTTGCGCAGTACCTCATAAAAGATTAAAGGCGCGGCTAAACATCCATGCCAATCAAAAGGATAAAAAGATAAAAAAATATTGGTCTAAAATTACAAGCATTCCCCTGTCTCAATTCGGTAAAAGCTACATTAAACCAGAAGGCACGAGTCATAGAAAAAATATTCTGTGTAATGGAGTAATCAGAATAAAGTTTGAAAACGAAGATTTACGTCATAGAATTATGGTCTGGGCTAAAGAATCATATCAACAATTATGAAAAAATTATGGCAACTGAAAGAAAAGGCTAAGAAACTAAGGAAATTGGGCTGGACTTATCCTGAGATTCAGAAGAAAGTGCCTATCCATAAGAATACGATTAGTAAATGGTGTCGGGACATTAAATTATCCCCCCGACAAATTAAATCCCGTGGGGGAAGATATGCGAATAGAATGAAGGGCGCAGAAGCTAATCACCTTAAAAGACAAAAGGAAATAATAAAAATTCAAAAAAGGGCAAAAAAAGAAATTCATTCCCTTTCTTCCTATGAATTTAAAATAGCTGGCGCATCTTTATATTGGGGTGAAGGAAACAAATCTCAGGGCCTGGCATTCAGCAATTCTGATCCCGAATTAGTGCAATTTATGATGAAGTGGCTTCGAGAAATTTGCCAAGTGCCTAATACAAAAATAAGGGCGTATCTTTATCTACATACTGGACAAAATGAGAAAAAAATGAAAAAATATTGGTCGAGTATTGTGAATGTTCCCTTAGATCAATTTAACAAAACCATTTTCAAGCAAGAAGGATCTGCTAGTCGTAAATATAGTCTGCGCCAATATAAAGGCACGATAAAAATTCAGATTCTTGATGAAAATTTAAAGCACAGAATATTTGCATGGATCGAACAATTACGATTTTACGCAAAATGCCATTAATCGTTGCCCCCATAACTTAACCGGCCAAGTACTTGTCTCTTAAACAAGAATTCCAGGTTCGAGTCCTGGTGGGGGCACC
>CAYMBW010000001.1:31047-32197 GCA_964388775.1 uncultured Candidatus Saccharibacteria bacterium
TACGAGGCCCGGCCTCGTAATTTTTGCGTTTTGCTGTTGACCCCGTTAGAAAAGGGTATCGTTCGGAATAACCCCTTTCCACGGTTTAATTTTCTAACGGGGTTGACAAAATTATTGGATTAACATATTATCACAATACCCCTATGTGTTTCTTCACCATCACCACCGAGAGTGAGGGGAGGAAAAATTCCTCCCCGAACTCTTCCATTGTTGGTGAGAAAAAAGTGGAATTGTTCTTTGTCAACCGATTTCGTTTTACGCGCTCTTGGCACTGCCGAGAGCGTTTTCTGTCTATTCCTGACATCGTGTGTTGCTTTTTAAAAAGAAATTGTATACAATGTAAAAACTATGCTTACACAACAAGCCAAAGAAAAAATTATCAAGAAGTACGAGGTGCACAAAACCGACACTGGTTCTCCGGAAGTCCAGTGCGCTCTTTTGACTACGGAAATTAAACATTTGCTTTCACATCTTAAAAAACACCCGAAAGACCTCCATTCAAAAAGAGGACTTTTGCAAATGGTTGCAAAGAGACGAAGGCTATTAAAATATCTCCAACAAAAAAATACCCGGAGATACGGCACCCTTATCCAAAAGATAGGCCTCAAGAAATAATGAAAACTCAAAAACATCCAGACCAAAGAGTGGTTGTACTGATAGACACCCAAAATTTGTATTACTCGGCAAAACATCTGTACCGCTCTAAGGTAAACTTTGAAGAAATTTTAAAGTTGGCGATAAGCGGAAGACGGCTTATTCGCGCTTTTGCCTATGTGGTTCAGACCAAAACCGGAGAAGAAAAACCATTTTTTGAGGCGCTTACCGGATTAGGCATTGAGACCAGAGTCAAGCCCTTGCAAGAATATTACGGCGGACTCAAAAAGGCGGACTGGGATGTCGGCATAGTAGTGGACGGGATAAGGGCCTCTGCCACGGCAGACGCGATAATCTTGGTCTCCGGCGACGGCGATTTTATACCTTTGGTGGAATATCTGAAAAACCAAGGAAAAAGAGTTGAGGTAATCGCTTTTGGCCGTTCCACTTCCGGAAAAATCAAAGAAGAAGCAGATGAGTTTATAGACATTGAAAAGGATTCTAAGAAATATCTTCTTAAGAAGATATAATCAATAATAATTTATCATTTATCAAT
>CAYMBW010000001.1:32297-144901 GCA_964388775.1 uncultured Candidatus Saccharibacteria bacterium
ATAGGAGACAAAAATTTCGAGGTAGAGATAAACACTTTGGCAGAACAGGCGAACGGGAGCGTTTTTGTCAGGATAGGAGACACGCTCGTTATGGCAACCGCCACAATGTCCCCCCAGGACCTGGAGGGATTGGATTTTTTCCCTTTGACGGTTGAATTTCAGGAAAAATTTTACGCCGCCGGAAAAATATTAGGTTCAAGATTTATGAGGAGAGA
This sequence comes from uncultured Candidatus Saccharibacteria bacterium, assembly GCA_964388775.1. Lineage (GTDB taxonomy): Bacteria > Patescibacteriota > Minisyncoccia > Minisyncoccales > PEYH01 > PEYH01. The sequence continues at coordinate 32,513 of CAYMBW010000001.1, forward strand.
AGGAAGGCCCTCCGAAGAATCAATTCTTACTTCCCGTTTGATTGACAGATGCATAAGGCCCTTATTTCCGAATGATTTAAAAAGAGAAGTTCAGGTCATTATAAGCTGTTACTCTTTTGATGAGGAAAATGACCCTGACGTTCCCGGGCTTATGGCTGCCTCATTGGCCCTCGGGCTGTCTGACATCCCTTGGAACGGTCCAATCGCCCCCATAAGAGTGGCGAAAATCGATAACAATCTTGTTTTAAACCCTAATTATGAAGACCGCAAGAAAGAAAATTTAGAAATAATGTTAAGCGCCCTTCGTCAAGAGAAGGACGTTATCATTAATATGATTGAGGCGCAGGCAAACGAAGTCCAAGAAAATGAAATTTTCGAGGCAGTGGAATTTGCCGAAAAACATCTTGGAGAAATATTGGATTTCCAAAAAGAGATTATTGCCAAAGCGGGCAAAGAAAAAACTCAAATTCAAAAAGAATCTTTTCCGGAACTGAAGAAAAAATTAAAAGAATTGTTTTCTAAAAAATTAGAGGAGGCGATGACCCAACCGCTGTCAATTGAAAATAAAAGAAGCATGCAATTGCTCCAAAATGAAATTATTGAATTCGCCAAAGAAAATTTCGGAGAAGACAAAACAAGTTTAGCCAAAGAGTTTACTGAAGAAGAGCTCACCGAAATTCTCCGCCATCTCGTTCTTAAAGAAGGAAAAAGGCCTGACAACAGAAAGTTGGATGAAATACGAAAGATAGATTCCATGATTGAAATTCTGCCAAGAGCCCATGGCTCAGCGATTTTCATTAGAGGAGCAACCAAAGCGCTTTCCAGCGTTACTCTTGGCTCGCCGGGCGATCAGCTCTTGGTTGAAGGAATGGAAATCAGAGGAAAACAAAGGTTTATGCACCACTATAATTTTCCCCCTTATTGTTCCGGAGAAGTCAAACAATTAAGAGGCCCGGGCAGAAGAGAAATAGGACACGGAATGCTTGGACAAAAAGCGTTGCTTCCTCTTATTCCCAAATTTGAAAATTTTCCCTATACTATAAGAGTGGTAACAGAAATTCTTTCTTCAAACGGCTCCACCTCAATGGCCTCGGTAAGCGCCGCTTCTTTGGCCTTGATGGATGCCGGAGTGCCGATTAAAAATCTGGCTGCGGGAATCGCGATTGGCCTGATAAAATCTGAGGGCGATTACCGCCTCTTAACAGATATCCAGGGGCCGGAGGACCACTTTGGCGATATGGACTTTAAGGTGGCTGGAACGGTTGAGGGGATTACAGCAATTCAAATGGATGTTAAAATAGATGGTATAAATTTAAATATAGTAAAAGAGGCGTTGGAAAGAGCAAAGAATGCCAGAGAACAAATAATAAAGACAATTCAAAAGACCATTGCCAAGCCAAAGTCCGAACTTTCTCCTTATGCCCCTAAGATTTTCAGAATTAAAATTAATCCTGATAAAATAGGAGCTGTTATCGGGACCGGAGGCAAGATAATCAATGAAATTATTGATACATGCGGAGTAACTATTGATATAGAAGACGACGGCAATGTCTTTATCGCCGCTGAATCAAAAGAAGCGGCCCAGAAAGCTATTGATTGGATAGACGGGCTTACCCGCGAAGTTGTTGTGGGCGAAATATTTCAGGGAAAAGTGGTAAAAATTCTTGATTTCGGCGCCTTTGTGGAGATACTGCCGGGTAAAGACGGCTTAGTCCATATATCGGAATTAGAGCCATTCCGGGTCAATAAAGTTGAAGATGTTGTAAAACTTGGCGATGTAATACCGGTAAAAGTGATTTCCATTGACGACCAAGGGAAAATCAGTCTTTCCAAAAAGCAGGCCCAAGCTCAAAAAGGAGGGAAGAAATAATTAATCTTGGGCACGAGATGTTATGCACTCAAAGCCCCAATCTCATTTGATATATCTGTGCCTTCTTTATTAAAAGTTAGGTGATTTTTTATTGTCCATGGCAGAAACGAGCTCCGAAAAACTGAATATCCCGCCTGAAACAATCAGGACTATGAAAAAAGACCTAGCCGGCATTACTCGCGGCGAGTGGGATTTAGCTTTGGCTGAAGCAGAAATTCAAGATTTGCTTCAACAGTTTCGCGAGAGGCAAAAGGAGGCTAATGCGCAGAAGTTAGAAGGGCAGCAAAAACCAAAACCGCAAGAAGAAGAACCAAAGAAAAAAGAAGAAAAAATTCCGGTAAAACCAGTGGAACAGGCCGAAGAAACGGCTGAAGAACCAAAGAAAAAAGAGATAAGCGCTTCAGACAAAGAAAAGGTGGTGACAAAGGAAATAAGAAAGCGCGCCAGAGAACGGGAAGAAGCGGTAAAGCAGCGCATGGAGAAAGAGGGTTTCAAAAAAGCGCTGGAACAGGAAGAGAAAACCGAAGCGGAAACTAAAATAAAAACAGAAAAAGAAATTCGCGAAAAATTAGAGCGATTACAGCAAGCTCTTAAGGAAATTCCAACTGAAAAAATTCCCCTTGAGGAAAGTCAAAGTTATTACCTGAAAGAGCAAGCGAAAATAGAAAAGGATTTGGAGCCGATTCTGGAAAGCGAAAGAAAAATAGAGGAAAATATAAAATTCATTGAGGGTATTGAAAAAACCGCCATCACTCCGCGTCAAAAAAAGAAAGCGGAGCAAGAAAGGCAGTTGGCGGAACAAGAGAGGGAAACCATAGAAAAACAAAGATGGGATTATGAACAAAAAAAATTCCAGATTGAGAAACAATTAAGGGAAGTAGAGTTCGGTTTTCGACAGCTTGCCCAGAAGGAAGCCAAAATCAAGCAGGAGATAGATTTGGCCAATCAAGAAATAGAAAAAATTGAGAAAGCTGAAGAGAAAACAGACATAGAGATAAAAATCAGCCAATTGGCAAAGGAAAAAACGGAGAATGACGCTATTAAAGCAAAAATTTTATTACAAAGAAGAGAGATAGAAGAAAAAGTGGCAGAAGTGATAGTGAGGGAGCAAAAACTGGAAAAAGAATTGAATTATGTTGAGGAAGAGGAACGATTGGCAAGCGAAACAGAGAAACAAAGAGTGGAGCAGGAAAGATGGAAATTAGAACAAACGCGTTCGGATATAGAAAAAGAGAGATGGGCGGCAGAAGAAGAAAAAACGAAAATACGACTTGAAGAAAATCGCATCAATGTAAGATACGAAAAAATATTGGAGCAGGAAAATCAGTACCGAAAAAGAATCCAAGACATTAACCAAATATTAGGAATTATTGTCCCGAAAGAAATTCTTGAGCCAAGAGAGGAGTGGAAACCAACCCTTGAATTACAGGAAGAGCCGGCGGAAAAAGACAAATATCGGGAAGAAGGGCCGGCGGAAGGAAAATCGGCAGCCGAAAGATTAAAAGGAGAAAGAACGCCAACTCCCGTTAAAACAGATGATGAAGCAAAGCAAATGTCGGCAGAGACAAAAGAACCGACTGGAAAAAAGACGGTGCCGGGACAATTAACGGAACAAGAACAAGCCAAGGAAGAGTTGGCAAAAATTGAGGCCAAACAAAGAAGAGAGGCGTTGCTTAAAAAATTAAGAACTGTAAGAGAAAGAGAAACGGAGAATAAAGAAAAACAACTGCTTCAGAGAATCAGACAAGGGGCTTCTGCTCCCGAAACGGCTGCCGGACAACAAGGCCCGCCCCCTCGGATTTCATCACAACGTCCGCCATTGATGGATCTCCCTTCTGAAAAAGATATCAAAAAATCTAAATTGAGAATATTATTGATTGCCATTGCGGGAGTGGTAATTGTCGGCATAATCGGTTTTTGGTATTGGTATGCGAGAATAAGGCAAAAGCCGGCAGCAAACATGCCAATAATGCCTCCGATAGAAACGGCTGCTCCGACGGCAACCAGCACTCTTTCTAATGGAACAACAACCGAACCTCTCTCTCCGTCCACAAGTTTAATCCCGATAAATACAACTATTCCTTTGCAGATAACCGAGCTAAGCATTCTCCCCTCACTTGTCTCTCAAATTTTAAATAATACTATTATTGAACAAGATGTTTTTTCAAGGATTTTAATGGAGAATATTGTTGAAAATAAATTCTTATCTGTTTCTGAAGCGCTCAACTCCCTCCGATTTAATCCTCCTGCCGCCCTTTACAACCAGATAGAGCAGGATGCCACATTTTTTGTTTTCCCAACTAAAGGCTATTCGGTCTTCGGTTTTGTCGCCAAGGGCGCTACTGGAATCAATGATGATGCAATTATGGCCGCAATGAAAGCGTGGGAACCGACCTTAATTACAGACAGTAGACAATTCGGGGAATCTCTTGGCAAAACGAATATGGTGCCTATTGCAAATTTCCAAGAAGAAAATTATAAAAATAATGTTCTTCGATATTTGACCTTAAGCTCGGCCCCGGACTGTTTCGGCGCCTGCTATACGGCAATAAATAGCCAACTTTATTTTGCGACCTGTTGCAAACCAATAATTAACTTAATCAATAACTCTGAACAATGAAGAAAGCATTTATCCAACAACAAAAGGCGCGACTAGAAGAAAACAAAAAAGCTCTCCAAAAGGAGCTGAGTCTTTTTGCCAAAAAAGACGAAAAAATAAAGGGTAACTGGAAATCCACCTTTCCCGACTTTGATAGTTCGGAAATCGGCGGGGCAAAGCTTGAAATAGCTCAAGACGAAGTGGAGGAATATCTGAATCGCCTGCCAGTGGAGCATTCTATGGAAATCCAATTACAAAACATAGATTTGGCATTAGCAAAAATGAAAAAGGGCACTTATGGAAAATGTGATAAATGCAGAAAGGGAATTTCTATTGACCGGCTTGAAGCTTGTCCGGAAGCCCAATTCTGTATGGACTGCAATACAAGACCCAAATATTAAAAGGCGCTAAAAAATAAAAAAACCAAAAACCCAGCAATGGGTTTTTGGTTTGAAGAAAATAATATACAATAGAAAATATTGTGAATCTAAATCATCAATCTTAAACTATGTCTTGTAAAATTTTCTCCGGCGCTGTGGTCGGTCTGGAAACCCAGATTATTGAAGTAGAATCGGATATTTCCTATGGATTAAGGAGTTTTGAGATTGTTGGATTGGGAGACCGGGCGGTCGAAGAGTCGACTGTCCTCGCAAAACATTCAAAGTATTCTTGAAAACAAAACTTCTTCCGATAAAAAAGGGACTAAAAAAATAGACCTGACACCATTTCTCTTTTTCAATCTCTAAGTGGATGATATCATGTGGACTAGCGCACCCGACGGATCACTGCTACATGTTCAAAAGAAGACCGGAGGATGTGCCTCCGGAAGTAATGCCCTGCGGACAGTGGGAGTATCGGAGATACTGTTAGTAGTATCCCTCGAACTAAAACCGCCAATCTCTATCGAATCTTGATAAAGAAAGGCGGTTTCTCTTTTTCCCCTTATTATAATAGCCATTTTCAGCTAACAAATTCTATCTTAATCCTTTTGTTAAATATTGAGGCAATCCTCTGAAGATTGTCAGTGGTAAAATTCTGTTGTCCTGCTTCCATCCTAGCAACAACGCTCTGGGTAGTGCCAAGTTTTTTAGCTAATCCCTGCTGTGTCAGGTGTTTTTTTGCCCTTAACTGAACTATTTTGTAAGCGACTTCAAGACGATGACATTCCTGTTTATATGCCTTTCTGAAATCCTCTTCTTTCATCTTCGCCCTGAAATGTTTTTCATAATTGGTTAATTTAGTCATATTTTTTCTTATTTACTAAAAAATCTCTATAATTTTTTTCGGCTTTAATAATTTCTTGTTTCGGTATTTTGGCTGTTTTCTTTAAAAATGCATGCAAAAGAATAATCTTTTTGTTAACAAATGTAAAATAGAATATTCTATGATGGTTTTTGGAAAAATCAACTCTTAGCTCTCTAATTTTCCCCTTAATGTGTTTCGAATACGGTTCATCCAAATATCCTTTCTTATCTTTTAATAATTCCAAATACGCAAAAACCTTTACTTGCTCTTTCTTGGGTAATTTTTCAATATATTCTCTTACAATTTCTTTCCCCTTAAAGTCGGTATAATAATAAATCCTATAATCCTCTATATGCGCCATATTTCCTTTATAGCATATATGCTATATGTGTCAAGATTTCATTGTGGATAAGTCAATTAATACTTCGACCACAACTCACTTCTACTCTCTATCCCTTTAAAATCTCGCCTCTGGGTTTTTTAATTTAGATAATTAAGATAAGATGAAACAAAGCAAAACAATAAAATAAGAAATAGAAAAAATGTCTTCAAAAATATTCTCCGGGGCAGTTATCGGATTAGATACTCAAATCATTGAAATAGAATCAGATATTTCCTATGGATTAAGGAGTTTTGAGATTGTGGGCCCACCCGATAAGGCGATCGAAGAATCGACTGTCCTCACAAAACATTCAAGGTATTCCTAAAAACACAGCTTCTTCCGACAAAAAATGATTAAGTATGAGACCAATGTAGAATCAATTAAAGTGATATTGACGCCATCTTTATTGATAGGATAAGGGACACAAAGACCACCAGGGCACGATTTTCTTCATTATATGCTAATTTTTTGATAGAATAGAGTAATGAGCGATAAGAATATGAACCGGAATAACTTTATATTAATTATTCTAATAATTCTAATATTATGTATTGTTGTGTTTTTAGCTTGGTGGCTATTTTTTAGAGCCGACTCGTCTGAGTGGAAAGTTTATAAAGATGATGTCTTGGGATTGGAAGTAAAATATCCATCTAATTGGAATCTGTTTGGGAATAAAGGCGATACGTGGACTGGTTTTTCTCCCTTAACACAAAAACAAATATACGAAATAGACGCCCGAGGCACGAACTATTTCCCATCTTTTGATATAGTCAAGCTTAAAGCATATGAAAATATGGATGAAGATCCCTTGATTTATCAAAAAAAATCGCTGGAAGAGCTTTTTAGTAACAGGTATGTAACTTATTCTATAACCGAAAGCGAAATAGGCGGACTGCCTGCTATACTAGTAATAACAATAAGTGATGCTGGCAAACAAACAATGTATTGGGCAGTAGGGGACGATAAAAGATATAATATAAGCTATGATATCCCGTCTGGCGAGGAGGAAAAATATAAGGATATATTCCAAGAAATGGTAAATAGTTTTAGCTTTTCAAAACAATAAATAATGCGAGGAAAGAAACCTGTGGAAAACTCATTGGCTCCCAATATTTTTGTGTGGTATACTTATAACACAGGGGAAAGGATGAAATACCACTTGACAAGATTGAAGTAACCCTTATAATAAAATTACTAAACTCACCGCCCTCTGGCATTGCCGGATGGCGGTTTTAGTTATAAAATAAGCGCATGAAACAAAACGAATTTCTGGTTTTTTAAAAAAATAGATTTAATTTACACATCTATTGACAATATTAGAAACACGCCCTATTATTAAATCAATAAATCCTTATCGTGTGCTTCGGCTACGGTAAGCAACAAGAGCCCTTTGGGGCTCTTGTTTTTTACATGTTAAAATTATACTATTTAACCATATGGATAATCCAAAGCGAGTAGCCATTTTTATAGACAATAGCAATGTTTTCCATCATATTCACGATATAAGAAAAACCGATAAAAATTGGGTCTGTTTATATAATCCATTAATACTATCTAAAAAATTAACTGGAAATAGAAATCTTGTATATATTGGATTTTACTGTGTTCGTCCTCCGTCATATTTATTAAGCGGCGACCGAAAAGAACAAAAAAGATATAATCTAACTCAAAGATATTATGGCATAATTGAAAAATTGCCTAATGTTTCAATTAAATTTGGAGACTTAAGGGGAACCAAGGGGCAACTCCAAGAAAAAAATTTAGATACCCAATTGGCAACAGATATGGTCACTATGGCAGCTCTTGATAAATATGATGTGGCTATTCTTGTATCAAATGACGGGGATTACAAAAGCGCTATTGAAAATACTAAACTATTTAATAAAAAAATAGAAAATCTATTTTTTAAGGGAAGCTTATCTATGGCTATAGATGGTAAGTGTGATATTAAAAGACGCGCTCGTCGTTCCTTTTTTGTAAAAATGGATGGTTTAGATGATGCTTAAGAAAAACTGCGAGTAGCGGAAGTGAAAAAATGTCATCAGCTCTATTTTTCTTTCTTCTAACAACAACCCAAAAACCCATCGCTGGGTTTTTTAATTTAGAGAATTGGGATAAGATGAAACAAAGCAAAACAATAAAATAAGAAATAGAAAAAATGTCTTCAAAAATATTCTCTGGCGCGGTTATTGGATTAGACACTCAAATCATTGAAATAGAATCGGATATTTCCTACGGATTAAGGAGTTTTGAGATTGTTGGTCTCCCAGACAAAGCGGTCGAAGAATCAAAAGAAAGAATAAAATCGGCCATAAAGTCCTGCGGGCTTCGTCCTCCCTTTTCTAAACCGGAAAGAATCTTGATTAATCTGGCCCCCGCTGATTTGAAAAAAGAGGGCTCTCTTTACGACCTGCCAATCGCCCTTGCTTACCTTGTGAAAAGCACGCAAATCAATACAGGTTGCCAAGGGAAAATATTTGCCGGAGAATTATCGTTAGACGGAACGTTGCGCCCAATTAAAGGAGCGCTTTCTCTTGCGCTTGAAGCCAATAAAAAAGGATTCTCTGAAATAATACTGCCAATGGAAAATATCAAAGAAGCGGTTCTCTGCCAGATTAACACCAGAGAAAATAATCTAAAGATAATCGGGGTTGATTCCTTGCAAACGGCGATAAATTATCTTGAAGGAAAAATAAGTATTGAGCCGGCGATGCTGGATATAAAGGGAATAATTAAAGATGACGACTATAGAATAGGGTTAGATTGGGTCAAGGGGCAAGAGCACGCTAAAAGAGCATTAATTATTGCCGCTGCCGGGGCCCACAACCTCCTGCTCATCGGGCCCCCGGGCGGAGGGAAAAGTTTGCTGGCAAAATCATTGCCCTCAATCCTACCCGGTTTATCTCCAGAAGAAATGCTTGAACTCACTAAAATATACAGCATTTCCGGACTGCTCTCAAAAGAGGAGCCGATTATAACAAAGAGGCCTTTTCGCGCCGCCCACCATACCGCTTCCAAGGTTTCAATAATCGGCGGGGGCAATCCGATTCGTCCGGGCGAAATTACCCTTGCCCATAGGGGAATTTTATTCTTAGACGAGTTCCCGGAGTTTAACAGAGATGTTTTAGAGGCCCTTAGACAACCACTGGAAGACGGAACCATAACCGTAATGAGAGCGGTTCAAAGAATAACTTTTCCTTGCCATTTCAGTTTAATTGCGGCTGCTAATCCCTGCCCTTGCGGACATTTGAACGACCCGAATCATTCTTGCTCTTGCACCCCGTCTCAAATAGCAAAATACAAACGCAAGCTTTCCGGGCCAATCGTTGACAGAATTGATATGGTAGTGGAATTGCCTCAAGTGGAATTCGAAAAGCTCACCGCTCCCAGCAGTAATCAAGAAACAATTGAAGCAAAGGGGGAGATAGAAAAAGCGAGAAAAATTCAGTATGAGCGTTTTCAAGAGAATCAGATGATGACCAACAGCGAAATGGAAATACCGGAAATAAAAAAGTACTGCCAAATCAATTCATCGGCAAACAACATTCTCCGGAGCTATGTTAACTCCGGCAAGCTCTCTGCTCGGGGTTATCATCGGGTATTAAAAATAGCCCGCACTATTGCGGACTTAGCAAAGACAGAAGAAATTACTCTTGAAAATTTGCATGAGGCATTGATGTATCGCCTCGCCGAATCCTCTTGTTAATGCCAACTATTTAACGCCAATTTCGCAAACGGATTTACCGCGCCTCGCACGTCAAAATGAAGATGACATCCGCCCGACCCGGCAGGGATAGTATGCCCGGTATGGCCGATATATCCGATTATTTGCCCTTGAGAAACTTTTTGTCCTGCGGAAACGGCAATCTTGGACATATGTCCATAATAAGTAACCACTCCGTTAGGATGTAAAATCCTTACATAATTACCTCCTTGGCTGTCCCAACCGGTTCTCTGAATCTGTCCTTGAGCTGCCGCATAAATTGGGGACCCGCATTCTCCGGTCGCAAAATCAATCGCATTATACCAATGAAGCCCTTGAGTTATCCTCCACGGAGAAGGCACCGGAACAATAAAATATGAATTTGGTATGGCAGTAGCAGCGGATGCTGAATATGTCTTTTTTAATGCCGGCTTTGTCCCTCCGGGAATAACCAAAATATCTCCCACAACAATTGCCCCGTTCTCCGACAAATTGTTAAAAACAACGATTTTATCTTGCGATGCTTTATAATCTCTGGCTATCTCGCTTATTGTGTCCCCATTCTGAACAATATGCATAGCGCCTGTCACGGGTAAAATAATCAATGTTTTGTCAACCGTAAGAACTGATTGCATGGTCAAATTATTTGCCCAAAGTATGGTTTCCGCGCTAATATCAAATTGTAAGGCAATACTCTTTATTGTATCGCCTGATTGGATAATATACTCTTCAACCCCTGTTTCATCATGGCTTGCCCCGCCGCCTGCTCCCAATGACGCCAATGCCTTATAATCCAAAACACTGGATGCGGAGATGGCCAATAAGCTGTTGTCTTGGACGGAAAACAAATCGGGATACTGCTTTTTCTCCTCTCCTTGGCAAAGAGTAGAACAGGAAGATTGCGAGGGATTCTCTTCGTTGGAAATGGTTGGCATAACAACCGAAAAATCCTTACTGCCGGCATTGGCAATAAAGATTGCTATGAGAAATAAAAATAAGAAAAAACAGGGCTTAATAAATTTCTTAAGCCAAAAGGGAAAATTTAAAATTTTTATGCGCGTAGGAATAGTTTTGAAAAGGCAACTGAATCGTTGATTCAGCTACCGTCTATTATCTAAACTATCAAATCCGTCTAATTATCATTAAATCCCAAAAAGCCAACTTAGTCAAGCTTTTTATCCACAAAAATGGATTTGTGCTCAAAACAAACAATAAAGTCCCTTTTGAAAAACAGCGGCGTTTCTCCGTCCAAAAAGCTGGGACAAAATTTTTTAATGGATTCAAAAATTATTGAGAAAATAATTGAATCGGCTGACTTGAATAATCAAGATACCGTATTAGAAATCGGCCCCGGGCTTGGCTGCCTCACTCAAGCATTGGCGCAAAAAGCAAAAAAAGTGATAGCCATAGAAAAGGATAAGCAGTTAGCGCAAGCGCTAAAAAGAAATTTAGAAGAGCGCAATAATGTGGAGATTGTCGAGGAAGATATACTCAAGATAAAAATCGTAAATCCAAATGTCAAAAGTCAAATCAAATCTCAAATCCAAATAATTGATAGATACAAGGTGGTGGCGAATCTGCCATACAATATCGCTCTGCCTGTAATAAGGAAGTTTATAGAAGCGACTATTCCTCCGCAATTAATGATTCTAATGATTCAGAAAGAAGTGGCGCAAAAAATATGCGGGGAAAAATCAAGTTTGCCGAAAATTGCTGTTGAGCTGTTCGCCAAGCCGGAAATTTTATTCTTTGTTCCCAAAGAATCTTTTTTCCCGACTCCCAAGGTTGACGGCGCAGTAATCAAAATTTCCGAAATACAAAAAAATATTCCTGCAATAGACGAAAAGCTATTTTTCAAAATCGTAAAAGCCGGATTCTCCCACCCCAGGAAAACAATCTTAAACAATTTATCAAAAGAGCTGAATGTTCCAAGAGAGGATACGATTAAATGGCTGGAAAAAACAAATATTTCCTGCCAAAAAAGGCCCGAGGCCATCAACTTGCAAGAGTGGATAAATCTTGTTGATGGTTTTGATTTTTAATTTGTGATAAAATTAGCAAATAACTAAAAGTAAAGATGAAGATAAAAAATTTCCTTATCGCATCAAAGCAGAAAATTACACTTTGGCTGATTTTTGCCCTTACAATGGCACTTGTCCCAACTCATCCGGTAAGGGCGCAATTTGGCATTGAGATATTGACCGCTCCTTTTGTTTTTCTGGCAAAATTCGGAATGATGCTGTTAATCGCTTTACCTGTATCTTTTCTCTGCCTCTATATGGCGCAAATATTTTTGACTTGGACCTCTGACCCTGCCTTAGTCGGAGGAATCACTCAAAATCCCTTTGTCCAAGCGGGCTGGACCACAGTCAGGGACTTTAGTAATCTCTTTTTTATTCTAATCATAGTGGCAATCGGAATTGCTACTGCCTTAAGAATAAAGCAATACGAAGTGCGCAAAACCCTGCCTCGCTTGGTTGCGGTTGCTGTTTTAATAAATTTCTCGCCGGTTATTTGCGGAGTAGTGATAGATGCTGCCAATATTATCGCTAATTTCTTCTTCACTGCCGGAGGCGGCGGATTCAGCGAAGGGCTCAATCTTGCCAAACAATCATGGGAATGGTTAGCGTCATCATTTAGCAGTATTAGCGGTCTCTGGTCAGAAATCACAACGGGAAATCTTTTCTTTAAAATGATTTTCGCAACGGTCTTTAATCTTTTTGGAGCGTTCGTTTTGTTCCTTATGGGCGCACTCTTCCTGGTCAGAAATCTTGCTTTGTGGCTTTTGGTTATCTTGTCTCCTTTGGCGTTTTTAAGCGCCATATTGCCTGCTACCCAAAAATCTGTTTTCAATAAATGGCGAACCCAATTTATTAAATGGACTTTTGTGGGCGTTACCGGAGCATTTTTTCTTTATCTAAGCCAATTAATGATGCACATAGGCGTAACAAGTCTTCTTAACAACCATAAACCCGCGACCGAGGTATCTGCCGGAGGCGGGAACATAATAACTAATTTGATGGTAATGTCCGTGCCTTTCATCTTCCTAATAATCGGGTATTTTGCCACTATCAAAAGCTCGGGAATGGGCGCCAGCGCCATTACCAATTTGGCTGGAAAGGGTCTTGACTTTGGGAAGAAGACGGCCGGAGGCATAGCAATAAACAGGTTGAAGAAAGACATAGGAGAACCTATAAAAAGTAGTTATGGAACCGCCAAAAGAGCTAAGCAGGAATTGACTAGTAGGATAATATCAGCTCGGCCAACCGATGCCGAGCGACAGGCGGAATGGGAACAATCTTCGGGTATAGCCAAAGCTGGCAAAGTTATCGCAAGAGCCGTGATTCCTTATAAAGCAAGGGAGCGCTGGAAAGCAACAGCGACAGCAAGAGTAGAAGAAGGAAATATGACTAAAGTGGATGCGACAAAAGAAGAGGCAGGTAAGAAAAAAACTGCGGAAGGCCGCCGGGCCGGATATCTTGAAGCCAAAAAACAGCGCGATAGAGAAAAACAACTCGGCTATATCCAATCAGCTATAGAGAAAGGGGAGTTGGATGGATATACAGACGAAGAGATAAAAGATGCTATGGGGCATGCCGGCCAAATCAATAAAAAGTTGGCAGAGGAAATAATGCAATCCGCTCCTAACTTGGCTCAACAAATTTATGATGATTATCATGCTGATAATCCGGAGATAATGGCTGAATACAACGACTTAAACACACAATTAACAACTGCTCGCGCTACCGGGAATCATCCGCTGATCGAAGAGTTAGAAAGACAAATGGACAGAGTTAAACAACCTGCGGATAGTAGAGGGTTATGGATGTCGCCCGAAGACATACAGCGCTATGGAACCCTCAATGCTCAAACCGGACAATATGAAAATGCCCTCGAGGCAAAAACCGTGCTTACCACAAAAGCAAAAGATGTTGGAAAATTCAGAAAAAATTATGTAAAAACAGAACAATTTATGAGGACTGTCCAAGATGCGGAGCATCAGGGCAAAAACGCTTGGAGTGGAAATAATTTATCAAAAATGGCAGAAGAATATGGCACACCCGCCGTTGATTTGTACAATCATACTTCCGATAAGATAAATCAACAAGGAAACTGGATGCATGAAATAGTGCCGGGCCAAGAGCATCATATAAGAAGATATATTCATAATAATCCCGGGGCTATCGCGGCCGGATATAGAGAACCGGCAGAACCAATCCCTTTTGATTATGGATAATTATGAAGGGAATTAAAAAAAATAATAAAATTAAAATAATAACGGGGACTGTCCAAAAGGACTGTCCCCGTTCAATTTTCGCTTACTTATTCTTTCGAGAATTCAAGCCACCTCTTGCGTCTGTCTTTGGGTCTGGAGTAATTGCTGATTGCAATAACTTCATGAGAAGGGCGGGGATTGCCCCCATTGCTCCTTGGCCTCCTTGCATTGACGGGGCAAGACCCAATGCCCACGCTCCGCCATGTTTGCAAATAGTATCTACGAGCTCAAACATTAGGGCTGTTTGCATCGCCCCATCTTCGCTGTCCATTCCTGCGTCTTGAAGTTTTTTCTTCATATCAAGCACTGGCCCGATCCGACCCGCGCTCTCCTGAAGGGCCTGGTACAAAGCAGCTTCGGCGTTGAGCTTTTCAACTCGCACCTTCTCAATTGCCGCTTCTTGTTCTTTGGCAAGTTTAAGAGCTCCAGTGAAGACGCCCGTGATCTTGATAATGCCCCGATCCTTGGCCTCTCGGTTGATAAGCTTAACGAGGTCTTTGGCAATGCCCTCATAGAGTTTGGGTAGCGACGTAATTCTCTCAATCTCGTTTTCCAACTCCTCTAAAACCGGATTGGAAATGTCGACTTTTCTGTCGCCATACTGCTCCATTTCTTTCTTAATCCTATCGGCCACCTCTTTTAATAAAGGCAACCGCTTCTCTGTCGTTTCGCCTGCTTCAGCGATACGATCCAAAAGGTTGTCGCCAAGCATTCCTCTTTCGGTCGCATCAGATACAGATAGTGTTTGAATGTATCTAGCAACTATAGAGTTAAGCTTATTCCGGAGCCACTCTTCCCAATCCGACTCGCCATACTCTGCGTTGACGATGTCTGTAAACCTGGAGCCCAAGTTCAGGGTGACCCTATAATCCCGCAAATAGATCACGCCTGTGTGGAGCTGAAACTTCGGTAGCTCGTCTTTAGGCAAAAGGATCAACGGGAGCACCCTTTCATAGGGAGCGGATATCTTGCCGATTGTGTCAACAAGAGGAATCGTGAGATGGAATCCCGGGGGCAAAAGTTTTCGTCTTTTCCCGAATCGCAGAAGAATCCAAATTTCCGGCTCCGGAACGATTTTGGCACCAAGACAAACAACTCCGCCACCCAGAAACACAATACCCAAAATACCCCACATCCAGCTGATTGCGAAAAGCCCCAATATGAACAACAACAAACCAATGACAACACTGAACCAGCCAATGTTCTTGAAAACCCTCCTCAACAACTCAATGCCAGATGAACCCGTTGAGCTCATCGGAGAATTTCCTTTCCGAAGCTCTTCTAATATCCGTCGCCTCTTTCTGAAACTACTCATCTCGCTCATCTCCTTGCATTTCTTTTTTTATTCTTTTGTTAGGGTACTGTGTAGAAACGGAGAATTCCGATAACTCTCCTTTGTTTCTTGTGCTCATATTATACCAATAAACACTTACTCTGTCAATGTTTTAAAAAGTTTAAAAGACACACCGGCTCCCTGTTGATTTCTTTCTCTTAATTGCTGTGTTAAAATGGAATATAGTAAATTATTATGATAAAATTAGTAAACTAAATATTTATGGAAGAACTATCCAGAGATGAGCTTTGGGCAATTTATAATACCCTGCCCGACGCATTAAAAGACGCTATATTTTCAGAAGACACAGCTGAAGCTATTTTTAATATTTGCAAATTATACGAGATAGATAAGAACTCCGAAGTTGCGAAAATAGTTGGGAAAATTCTGATGGGCCTTTTGCCTCCGGAATTCCTGAAAGACACGCTTCAAGAGAAAACAGGAATCAGCGAAGACATTGCCAAGAAAGCGACAATGGAAATAGAACATTTCATCTTAAATCCGGTCAAGAAAGAATTAGACGCTTTGTATGAAGAAATAGAAGGAAAAAAGGAGGAGTCAGCAGGCGACACAAAAGAACAATCCGCTGAAGAACCAAAAAAAGAAGATACTTACAGAGAACCCTTAGAATAATTTTCAATTTCTTTTTGCGACTTTCAACTTTTAACTTGCGGCGTATGGAGTATCCCTTACCACAATTTTTATCAATAAAACCAAAGGTTGCCGGACCCCTTAATTTGATGCAGTTGCTCTATGTCGTGGGCGGAGCAATAGTGGCAGTTATTTTCTACTTTACCGCCTCTCTCACTACCTTTGTTATAGCGGGCATTCCGATTATGGTAGTCGCTTTGATTTTGGCTTTCGGCAAAAGAAAAGGGTTCCCGATTCCCACCATAATAGGCCGTTCTTTCGTGTTTATTTTTGCCAGTAAAAAATATCTCTGGAAAAAAGTGGACACTCCAACAATCGTGCTTCCAAAAGCGGTCAAGGCAAAGCCCAAAGAGTTGCAAGACGACAAAACAATAAGCTTAAAAATTTCCGGACCAAGCCGTCTAAAAGAAATCGGACAATTAATTGAAATTCATCCCAAATAAATCTTTATATTATGAATCTTTCAGCCCAACAATTCCTACCCATAGAACAGATTAAAGAGGGTATTATGATATTAAAAGACCACAGTTTAAGGGGCGTAATGATGGCCTCCTCTCTTAATTTCGCCCTGAAGGCAACCGATGAGCAGGAGGCAATCATCTACCAATTCCAGACATTTTTAAATGCCTTGGATTTCTCCTGCCAAATCTTTATCACTTCAAGAAAAGTGAATATTACCGGCTATCTGGAAAAACTAAAAGAAGTTGAGGGAAAACACAAAAACGAACTGATGGCAACCCAGACCAGAGAATACCGGAAATTTATTGAAAAAATAGTAGCCGGGGGAGCCATTATGAATAAAAGTTTCTATATAATCGTGCCTTTTTATCTTTCGGAAATGTACGGAGGCGCCACCAAGGGAGGGATACTCACCTTAAAGTCGATTCCAACTTTAACCGAAGAAATGTTCCAAAGAGCAAAATCCCAACTTTACCAAAGAATGGAATTTTTATCTTTAGGATTGAGAAGGTGCGGAGTTTGGAGCGTTGCCTTGCAAAGTGAAGAACTGATAGAACTTTTCTGGAGTATGTCCCATCCCAAAGAATCGTCTATCGGTTATTACCCGCAAATCCCGCCCGAATTAATACAATAATAATTTAAATGAAATTTCCTTCTTTAAGTGAATTATTAGGGAAAAAGACGGCCTATGAAGCCGGCGCGGAACCGCAAGCAATGAATTTGCTTGATTTTATCGCTCCGCCGGCCATAACAATCGGGTCGGACTATTTTCAAATCGGAGAGAAATTCGCCAAATCCTATTTTATCTTTTCTTATCCAAGATATTTAAGCACCGGGTGGCTGGCGCCGATTATAAATCTGGATATTCCCTTGGATATTTCTATCTTTTTTCATCCGATTGATACCGGGCTTATTTTGAAAAAATTAAGCAAAAAAGTTACCGAGGTCCAGTCCGAGATTATGGAAAAAGAAGAAAAAGGGCTAATCAGGGACCCGGTTTTGGAAACTGCCTACAAAGATATTGAAGTGTTAAGAGACCGACTTCAGACAGCGCAAGAAAGAATGTTCAGGGTAGGGCTTTATCTAACGATATATGCCGATGATAGAAAAGAATTAGAAAAAATAGAAGGCACGGTCCGTTCAATTCTTGAATCAAAATTGGTTTATATAAAACCGGCCCTTTATCAGCAGGATAGAGCAATGGTTTCCGCATATCCCGCAGGCATAGACCGGCTCCAGGTTCATACC
Organism: uncultured Candidatus Saccharibacteria bacterium; assembly: GCA_964388775.1. Taxonomy (GTDB): domain Bacteria; phylum Patescibacteriota; class Minisyncoccia; order Minisyncoccales; family PEYH01; genus PEYH01. The sequence goes on from CAYMBW010000001.1 coordinate 50,279, forward strand.
TCAATAAACACCAGCCCGCTTTCCACTATTTTCCCCTTCGTATCTTTTGATTTAAGCTCCAATGAAGGAATTCTTTACGGAATCAACCAACACAACAGCTCTCTCGTATTGTTTGATAGGTTTAGTTTGGAGAATGCGAACTCGGTCGTTTTCGGAAAATCCGGCGGAGGAAAGTCGTACGCAATCAAGTTAGAGATATTGCGGTCTTTGATGCTTGGCGTTGAGGCAATCATAATTGACCCGGAAAACGAGTATAAATTTCTTTCTAACGCAGTGGGCGGAAAATTCTATAACATCTCTTTGGCGTCGGAAAGCCACATCAATCCCTTTGACCTACCTGAACCATTGGAGGACGAGGACCCAAAAGATGTCTTACGTTCCAATATTATCAATTTGGTCGGGCTTATGAGAATAATGCTCGGCGGACTTGATGCTGAAGAAGATTCCATTATCGACCAAGCCATCAATGAAACATATGCTGCCCGCGACATTACCGCAAGCACAGACCCGGCTTTATGGAAAGAAAGAGTGCCTTTGCTTTCTGATTTAGAGTCCGTGCTGGAAACAATGGAAGGCGCTGAATCACTGGTCAAGCGATTAAGGAAATTCACCAAGGGAGTTTATTCAGGATTCTTTAATTATCCAACTAATATAACAATGGACAACGCCTTAGTGGTTTTCGGCATCAAAAATCTTGAAACGGAATTGAGGCCGTTAGCAATGTTTATTGTTATGCGTTACATCTGGAATGCCATCAAAGAAAACTTGAAAAAAAGAATTTTGGTAATCGATGAAGCATGGTGGCTGATGCAGACGGAAGACAGCGCTTCTTTTCTCTTCGGCATCGTGAAAAGAGGGAGAAAATACTGGCTTGGCACAACCACTATCACGCAGGATGTAAATGACTTTATGAAATCAGAGTATGGCCAGCCCATTATCACTAATTCTTCTTTGCAATTATTAATGAAGCAGTCGCCGGCCACCATTGAAGTCGTGAAAGAAACTTTTAATCTTACCGACCAGGAAAAATATTTGCTTTTGGAAGCGCCTATCGGCGAAGGCATATTTTTTGCCGGTGAAAAACATGTTTCTATCAGAGTGGTCGCTTCTTACACAGAGGACCAAATTATCACAACCGCACCCGAAGAAATGGCTAAAATCAAAAAACTTAAAAAGATAAAAGAAAATGCCTAATGCTTTATCGGTAAAGGGCATAATGAAATTAATAATCGCTATTGTTTTGGATATCGCTACTTTAATTTGTTTGGCTTTTTATACCTTGGGAACGGAAGGAATATTCGTCGGTGAAATTCTTTCCTATGTTCCAAAAACATTAAGCTTAGTTTTTTTAGGAAACTGGAGCTTATCCGGTAAAAAAATAAATATGGGAAATAAAAAAGTCCTGCTAAAACTCATCCCCGGATTAGGCAATCTCCCTCTTAATACATTGAATCAATTAGGGGCTCTTCAAACAGATTAAAATAACTCATAATGGCTCGTTATAAAAAAACCATTCTTGCCATAGCGTTGATGTCCATAGCTGTTTTTTTATTGATATTACTCCATGGTTCTACAATTAACGCCGCTGAACTGGAAAATGAATATCCGAATATTCCGGGAGCCACTGCCCCGACCAGCACCGAAACTCCTTTGCCGCAGTTGTTCAAATATCTTTATAATCTCTCTATTATCTTGGCCGGAGTCATCGCTTTTCTTGTCACTGTCTGGGGAGGGCTAAGATATATTTTGGCCGGCCCGAAACCAGGCAAGCTGGCTGATGCCAGAGAACAAATCGGACTCGGGCTGGTGGGAATGCTGTTGATTTTTGCTTCATATATGATTGTTAATACCATAAATCCTGACTTCACAAAATTAACAATTATTCTGCCCGTTGATAGATTCACCGATTCTTTTGTCCCGTCCAACAATACTTCCAATCTGCCGAACATCGGACTTTTTGAAATTCCAGTCGGCTCAATAATTACCTCTGAATTCGGCGCTTCTTCTTTTTTGTCAACCACCAGTCCGGATATTGATTATGCCAATATCGAATGGCCGATAGCGACAACCAGCACCAGCACTTATAGCACTGATTTTCAGGGCGCTTTATTCGGCGCCCGATTAAGGCGAATACAGGAAGTTGCCAGCACCACTGTTCCGATAGCGAAAAAACTGCACGAATCGAGCCAAGAGCTCAAGAAACTCATAGACAAGTGCACTTGTCTATTTGGATGCAGTGGAAACTTGGGCCTATGCACGACCGACGAGGACTGCGGTTGCGACCAAGGGAATCTCTGCAGTGACGACACAAAGGAAAAAATAGATAAAAAAATGAACGCCACTAAGTTCTTAAGCAACGCTTTTGCGGCCTTTTTAAATCCCGATTCTCTGGTAGAAGATTATTACAACGATAACCAATCAGACATTGACGGATTGGACGATGATGAAATAAAAGACCTGATTCAAATGATGATTGAAGTGGAAAACAAAGGGGATTATAGCCCTGCTACTGATGCGCCTGAAAGGGATGTGGGAAGAAATCTTTTAGAAATGATGGCTTTTTTAAATGAAATGAAAAAAATGAAAAGAATGCTTAATCCCTATGACCAGGATATGGGTTATTTAAGTTTACTGACTTTCGCCGAGGCCACTACTCTGGAGACAAGCGCAGAAATGGATTCAACTATCTATGATTATTATGCTCTCTTTACCAGCGGTCCGGAAAAAATAGATGTTAAAAATGACCCGGCTACTTTTTACTCCGCCGCCGCCTTGCCTTATCCATATGGCGAACCCGGTACCCAACCATACAATCAAGACATCCCGGAGCCCGATTTTTTGCCTTATTTAAATGACCAAAAATCACCTTATCCAGACAACACTGTCTTTGCAGCCGACTCCTTTATCCCGCCGAATGTACAAATTAATTATGATACGCCCCCGACCACGGGCGGAGTTTGCAATTACATTGTAGAAATCCCTATTGGCAGGGCTTTGGATGAAGCCATCAAACTTACTCAGGCAATCAATAAAGAATTGCTTAATATCTTTATTAAAGGACATTTGGAAATAATCGGCGCCAATATGTTAACAAAGGTGGCGGAAAAAATTAAGGACTTGGAGTGCTCGGATGGCTGTATCCAGCCAAGCTGTGTCACCAGTGATATCCTCCCCCCTGTTTGTATCCCACCGTTTATATGTATCGGCACTCCTGCAACGATATTATTGCATGGGAGCACTCAAGTCGCTCTGTTTCTTATTGAGTTGACAACAATTCCGGGTATGGGTTTAGCCATAGATAGTATTGAAACTTCCTTTAAAAAAATCGATTCTCAAGAGCCGATTGTCAAAGATTATGTCTGCACTGACAAAGATGGAAATTGCCGAAATCAAGACGGCACAATGCAAAATGACAAAATAGAAGAAAAAGAGTATACTTTAAAAGAGAAACTCATCCAAGTTCAGTTATTATTGGATAGAGCAAGAGAATTAACCGGGCAAAAAGAGGAAGAAAGCGTTTACGAAATTCTATTAGAAGACCTGATTGCTCTCGGCTATGATGAATATGAAGATTCTCTGACATATATAACAACTATTGACGCAATCGAGAGGATAGACCTTCAAAATTGCCATATATTATACGACACCATAGAGAAAATCGCGGGAAAATCATACTCTAAATCATTAATGAATTGCCGAGACGCCAAATTGTTAGACCTGCTTGACCTCCATAATCCTGAAATCTGCAGCCCTAATCCCTATCTTGACGCTAATTATTTCCTAAATCCGCAAGAAAGAAACCTCCGTCCTATCAGCTGTTATTGTTACGATGAAGACACTAACAAAAATTTCTACGACAAAATCCGCTTTCCGGAACTCTATCGAGATATCAGTGTTGATATTCCCGCCTTTGCGGCTGATATAAACGATTTAGATTTTGACGCGCTACAAAACCTGGCAAACCAATGGCAAAACGCAAGTATAACTTTTAACAATTTTTCCGGGTTCGGGAATAATTATTTCTGTTGTATTAAACAAGATGAATAACAAAAAAATAATAGGAGTTATATTGATAATCGGTTTATTTGTCATATTGCTTGGTGCGGGCTTGGTATTCGCCCAAAACAGCGGAGGGCCTCTGGAAGTGCAGTATCCTACTCTTGGAGGACAGCAAGGGCCTCAAAACACTGGGGTGCGCCTTACCACCTATATCAGATATGTTTATAACTTCGCCATTATCAGCGGAGGATTAGTCGCTTTATTGTCTTTGATTTATGGAGGTTTTCGGTTTTTAACTTCAGCCGGCAATCCGGCCGCCGCCACGGACGCGCGAGGACAAATCTTAGCCGGTTTTTTGGGACTGGTTGTAATTTTGGGCTCCTATATAGTACTCAACGAGCTGAATCCTGATTTAATATCTTTGCGGGTCCCCGGCGTGAGCAGAATGGGACAAGGGATAATATTATACAGCCAGGCAAATTGCGGAGGCCTCACTGACACCGATGCTGCTATGCCGGAAGTGGCGGAAATCCCGGACGACCTTTTATATAAGAAAATGAACAGCAGCGGGTCAGCCATTCTGGCAACACAAAACGGCAACAATGTTTTGCCTCTCTCTTTCTTCTCGTTCCAAAAAGCAGAAGAGCTGGTAATCCAGCTCTATCCAAACACAACATGCGAGGGTAATGCCATTGCATCAATAACAAATCTTGAGGCAGACCGATGTTTTTCAATGGGAGCCAATGTCCAGTGTATCAAACTTATTTGGAACATACCGGGTATTTGGGTATTTAACAAATTGACTCCTACTACCCCTACAGATCCGGGCGGAGCGGTTCCTAATCCGTTCCGCTTGCCTGATGGCTGGGAAGAAGGGGATGACTATATGGTCTTTCAGGGCAGTCAGGATGCCTTACCAAATACTTTTAGCGACAGAATTGTGGCGATGGCGATTGTTCCCAGTAAGTCCTTGGAAAAAAATTATGGAGTAATCGCCCATAATATTTCCGGTCCCATGCTCAAAGAAAAGGGTTGGGCCCACATCTATCTACCGGGGTGCGGAACTAATAATGATTGCCAGCAAAACGGAGATGTAACTCTGTATGGCCCGTTCAACGGAGAGTTTTCCCACATTTCCTCTTTAACAATATTCAATATGCCGAAAATCGGAGGTTCGGCCGGTTCAGTCAAGGTCTGCCGAAATGACGGATGCGAAGCGCAAGATGTGGGAGGCCAATGGAAAAAAGTTTTTAAAATTTATTCTCCTTTAGGCGTAGATAGCGAAACAACCGGTAACCTTGACGAGATAACCAGCACTTTTGGAGGTGAAGTGATTCCTTATAACCCGGGAAACGGCGTAGTATATGGGAAAAATCTTAAAAGAGAAACATGGGACAATGGCAACCCTATTGCGCTGGGACGAAATCAGGCCGATGGCGTATCGGCCATTGAAATAGATGAAGGAGCCCATTATTTAGTGCTCCTTTACGCAGAACATTTTGATGACTTTAAGAACATTAACAGCAATAACTCTGTTGACGCTGCCATTATCAATACCACTGTGTCTTCTTTGAGAATTATGAAGATGGACGGGCGGGTCGGCACCATTATTGCCATTAAAACCGGCGCTACTGATTAAACCGATTAAATCGGCTTGATAATAATTTTGCGATAAGGGTCTGCGCCGATGCTTTCGGTCTTGACATCGCTTCGGTCTTTCAGCTCCATATGAATAATTCTCCTTTCGTAAGCTGACATCGGATTCAGCTCTTTTTCTTGTTTGGAGAAGGCGACATCATCGGCATAACTTCTGGCCATATCTTTTAAATAGTCGAGTTTCTTTTTCTTATAATCATTGACATCCAAATCAATATAGAATTCTTCTTTGAGTTTTTTCCTTAAAAATTTATTGAGCAAGGCCTGAATCTCAAAAAGAGTCCGACCATTATCTCCAATCAGAATTTGCGGCTCTTCCATTTGAATTAAAACCGGCATCGAAGAGTCCGTTATTTCTTCAACCGCCACTTTTACCCCAAGGGTGGTCTTCTTAAAAAATTCCTCAACTGCTTTTTTGACTTTTTGGCTTAGTTTTCGTTCAAACATATTATTTTTTTGCTAAATAATATTTCTTTCTTATGAAAAATTGCTGGGTGGCCATAAATATCCCCGCCACCAGCAGATAAAGCCCAAGGGCAGCCGGAAGGTTCAGAAGGATAATTGTAATCAGAACCGGAAACAGGAACAGCATTTGTTTTTGGAACATATCCGCAAAACCCGATTTCTTTTTGGGCTGATTCTGATTTTTTTCTTTTTTCGGCATAGCAAATTTGCTTTGGAGAAAAAATGTTACGCCGACAATAATGGCTAAAAGTTTTGACGGGTCGTTCAGGTTAATACCGAGAAACATCGGATTAATTATTCCCGGCCGCTGGACGAAACTATAAAGATAAACGAAATTCTCTTCCTGTATCCCTTGCCAAAACATCCGGTAAAGAATGAACAAAATCGGCAATTGGATAAAAGTCACAAGAATTGCCGAGAAAGGATTGATTTTTTCAGTTTTATAAAGCTGCATCATTGCTTTTGCCTGTTCTTCCTTGTTGTTTTTGTATTTTGTTTGAATCTCTTTCAATCTGGGCTGTAAGGCCTGCATGGCCAGCTGGGACTTGCTCGCCTTATCCTGCAAGGGATATAAAATAATCCTGATAAGCAGGGTTAAGAGAATAATCGCTACCCCGAGATTGTGCCCCGGCAGATAATAACAAAGTAAAATTAACAGGTTAAACAGGGGCTGCCATAATATTACATGAAAAAAATTAGTAAAAGCATTCATCGGTTTTATTGCTCATTAATAATTCCTGATTTTAACAACAAATTATAAAGGGTTTCTTTTATGCTCTGAAAATCGGTTAGCTTGTCAATTCCGATTAAAGCGCTGATGATAATATCTTGCCCCGGTCTTATAACAAGGAGCATTTCTTTTACTGCTCCTCTTATCCTTCTTTTAATCAAATTCCTGTCTGTCGCTTTTGAAGCGACCTTCTTGCTCACCACAATTCCTATGCGCGAAACATTGGAATCATTCGCTGCGCATTTCAAGAATAAAAAATCCTTCCTAAATCCTTGACCCTTCTTATAAACTCTTTCGAAATCATTTTTCTTTTTAAGACGATGGATTTGGGGTAACATTTTAGACGCTAATTCTTTTTCTTCCTTTTTTTCTTCTCCTTTGCAAAACTTTCCGGCCGTCATTGGTCTGGGACCGCTTTAGAAAACCATGCTTTTTCTTTCTTTTCTTTTTATTTGGTTTATGGGTAATGGACATAGATTAACTTAATAATTCGTTTTTATGATTATTCAGTATATGGGCTATTCGTCTGTCAGTCAACCCATCCCCATCTTATCCCCCTTTTTTCAACATCCCCCTTTGATTTACGCGGAAAACCATTGATTTGCCTTTTAAAAAAAAATAGCATAGTATTAAGAATTGAGATTAACCTTTTTCTAATACCATGAATAAAGAAGAGCTTTGGCAAGCAATTCTATCCCAAATTCAGTTTAATATTTCTCAAGCAAACTTCAGCACTTGGTTTAAGAATACTTATATTCTTTCCAAAGATAATGGAACGATAATAATAGCCGTGCCAAATAATTTTTCAAAAGAATGGTTGGAAAAGAAATACAATAAACTGATTTTGAATGGATTGGAAGAATCGGGCGAAAGGGTCAAGGCGATAGAATATAAAATAATAAATGTCCCTGCTCCCCGGATGTCAAAAACGTCTACCAAGGTTAAGGCGACAGCCGTAAACCAGTTAGAATTAGAGGAATTGACTCTTGATAAATACACCAATCTTAATCCCAAATATACTTTTGATAATTTCGTAGTCGGCCCGTTTAATGAATTGGCTCATGCGGCGGGGTGGGCGGTAAGTCAAAAACCGGGCTTAGTATATAATCCGTTTTTTGTTTATGGAGGAGTCGGACTTGGCAAAACTCATCTTTTACAGGCGATAGGAAACAAAATTGGCGGACAATTTGCTAAAAAGAAAATTAAATATGTGCCTTCTGAAAAATTCATATCCGGTATTATCAGTTCGATAAAGGACCAAACTATCGAAAATTTCAAAAACACTTACCGGGACTTTGATGTGCTGATAATTGACGATATTCAGTTTTTGGCGGGCAAAGAAAAGACCCAAGAAGAATTTTTCCATCTTTTCAATGTTTTATATGAAACCAATAAACAAATTATTCTTTCGTCTGACCGTCCCCCTAAAGCGATTTCCGCTCTGGAAGAGCGATTGCGCTCAAGATTCGAAGGCGGCATGATAACAGACATCGGAACCCCTGATTTTGAAAGCAGAATCGCCATCCTAAAACAAAAAACGCAAGAGAAAAAAGCGGGCATCAATGAAGAGGTTTTGGGATACATTGCTTCAAACATCCAAAGGAATGTGAGGGAATTGGAGGGGGCGTTAAAGACCTTGGCTGCTTGGGAACAGCTTCACAATCAAGACATCAATCTTGAGTTGGCAAAAAAGGTTTTAAAAAAAACGATTAACCCTCAGCCAAAGGGGCTTAATTGTCAGAAAATAATTGCGAGCGTAGCTGAATTTTACAGCCTAAGGGACAAAGATTTATTTGTAAACTCAAGGAAAAAAGAAATCGTAAAACCCCGACAGATAGCGATGTATTTTTTAAGGGAAGAGTTAAAAAGCTCTTTCCCGTTTATTGGTAAAAAATTCGGAGGAAAGGACCACACTACGGCTATTTATGCCTGTGAAAAAATTTCAAAAGGAATCATAGACAACGAACAGTTGGCAGAGGAAATAAGAATCATTAAAGAAAAAATTTACGCTTATTAAAGATGTTCGGGGTGTGAAAAACCTGTTAAAAAACACTGAATATCTATGAGGATAACATAGGGATAATACGGGGACAAAACAAGGCCCCCAAAAACCCAAAAAATTATCCAAATCTAATTAAGAGGTTATCAACCAATCCATCAACTATGTTATTAACTTTTTCTCCCCAAAACCAGCCCTTGTAAAACCTAAAAAAACAATTAAAATAAACCCGAAAACTCGACACATAATAATAACAATAATTAATATATTAATTAAATAAATAATTATAAATAATTAAAGAAAAAATATGAAAATAATAATACTCAAAGAAAAGTTAGCCAAAGGTCTAAGCATCGTCGAGAAAATAACCGGAAGGAATCTTACTCTTCCGATTCTCAATAATGTTTTGATTTCTGCCGAAGATAATTCCTTGAAAATTTCAACCACTGATTTGGAGTTGGGAATTAGTTATTGGGGACTTGCCAAGGTTGAGGAAAAAGGGGAAATAACTATTCCGGTAAGAACCCTTTCCGGTTTTGTCTCTCTGCTCGGAGAGGAAAAAGTGACCATAGAGAGTAAAGAAAAAACTCTTCATTTGAAAGGGGAAAACTATAAAACCCAAATAAAAGGGCTTGATGCAAAAGATTTTCCAATTATTCCGGAAGTCATCTCAGATAAGTGGATTGAGTTTGACGCAATTACTTTCTGCAAAGGGGTGATGCAGGTAATGGATTTCTGCGCTCTTACTCAAGTTAGACCCGAACTTTCAGGATTGTATTTTTCTTTCCAAAAAAATTCGGCTAAAATTGTGGCCACTGATAGCTTCCGTTTGGCGGAAAAAACCGTTGCTTTAGACGGGAAAACGCAAGGAATAGAAGGTTCTCAGTCGTTCATTTTGCCGAGAAAAGCTGCCAGAGAATTGGTTAATATCTTTTCAGAGCACAACGGGAAAATTAAATTTTACCTATCTCCCAGTCAGGTTATGGTTGAAAGTTATATCGATGAGACCAAAAATCCCCAAGCGCGCTTGGTCTCTCGCCTGATTGAAGGCGAATATCCGGATTACGAAGCGGTGATACCAAAAGAGTTTAAGACCCGATTAACTGTTTCCAAAGAAGAATTTTTAAGCCAAATTAAAATTGCCAGCTTGTTCAGCGGAAGAACTAATGAGGTAAAATTGACGATAAGCCCCAAAAAGGGAAATGTTTTAATATCTTCACAAAGCGTTGACTTAGGGGAAACAGAATCCAAAATGGCGATAGACGCTCAAGGAGAGGATTTGGAGATAAGCTTCAATTACAAATTTTTGGCCGAAGGATTAAATCAAATGAAGTCAGAAAAAATCGTTCTTGAGCTTAATGGTCAAGATGGTCCCGGACTTTTGAAGCCGGGGGACGACCCAAGCTATGTTTATGTGATAATGCCCATTAAGGCGTCTTAATGTTTGAGCCGATATCAAGAATCATAAACAAGAGAGCCGACAAATTCTCTTTTAAAAGGGAAATTTTAGCAGTAGAAATTTGCCAAGTATGGCCAAGGGTCATGGAGCGATTATTTGGTAAAGAAGTGGCTGGTTCCACTCAAGCCCTGTCTTTTAGAGATGGGGCTTTAGTCGTAAGGGTCCAGAATTCAGTATTAATACAAGAGCTTCAGTTAGAAAATGAAAATATAATTGCCTCTCTTAATAGAGAGGCAGGCAAAAGAGTTCTTCGGAAAGTTATTTACAAAATATGAAGCCGCAGAATTAATAATCAGTAATTATTAATAATTGATAGGGCTTGCTGAAAAAAATTGTGCCAAATTGGTCCGGCCATCACGACCCCGGGCTCTTTTGCTATAGCGCTGTTGTCATTATTTCCCGTCCAAACGCCTGCCGCTAAATAAGGAGCATAGCCAATAGTCCAAGCATCGCGGTATTGGTCGGTTGTTCCTGTCTTTGCCGCAATTTCGTAACCGGGAAAATAAAGAAGCGAGTGCGCTCCGAACATCGGGGTGCGGGCAACATTATCAGAAAGAATACTGGTTATCATCTGACAGATTTCTTCGCTCATAACCCTCCTTGAGGCGCTTTTATTTTCTTCAATAATAGTTCCTTCACCATCCTCTATTTTTAATATCGCGGTCGGCTGAACCCGTAAGCCGTTATTGGCAAAGACCCCGTAAGCGGAAACCATATCTATTAGTTTTACCTCTCCTGAGCCCAAAACCAACGAGGGACCGTAAAAACTCGCGCCTTCATTAAGAGTTGTAATACCCATATCGTGGGCAGTGGTTATTGTGTCGGCGATGCCGGCCGCTAACAATACTTTTATTGACGGGATGTTTAATGATTGAGACAGCGCCTGCCTAAGAGTAACTGCGCCCCGGTATAGGTCGTCATAATTTTCCGGGATATAATCTTCGTTCCCCCATTTGCCGAAATTTGTTTTTTCATCAATCACGATATCGTTAGGGGTGTAGCCCTTTTCAAAAGCAGTAGCATAAGCAAACGGCTTAAAAGCAGAGCCGGGTTGTTGTCCTTCTCCGTAGGTTGCCACATTAACTTTTGGCTCAAATTTACAATTAAGTCCCGGGGTGCATCCTTCGGGAAAGGACTCTCCAAAATAATCTTTTGACCCGACCATTGCCATTATTTCTCCGTTTTTAGGGTTTATTGCCACCAGGGCAGCGTTATACGACCGATAAGATTCGTTTACTTTTTCCCCTTCTTTGACTGCTTTTTCAGCCGCTTCCTGCAAACTTAAATCAAGAGTGGTGTAGACCTTTAGGCCATGTTCTTTAAGGAACTCGCCTCCATATTTTTGGTACAGATAATTCTCTACATAAAGAATAAAATGAGGAGCATTTTTAAAAGCGGAGTCAAGACCGATAAATTCAATGGTTGTCTGGACTGCCTCGCTGTAGACTTCTTCTGAAATGTATTTTTCTTCCAACATTCTTTTCAGGATAAAATCTTTTCTTTTTAAAAGTGCGTCTTGATGTTCTCCATAAGGATAGTAATAGCTTGGCGCTTGAATGAGTGAAGCAATAACAGCCGCTTCCGGCAGAGAAATATCCTGAATCGATTTTCCAAAAAAAGTGCGGCTCGCCTCGCCTATGCCGTAAATATTGGGACCGAATGGAATTTGGTTTAAATACCACTCTAAAATTTGGTCTTTAGAGTAACGTCTCTCAAGTTCTAAGGTGAGAACCAATTCTCGTATTTTTCTCTTAGCGCTTTTTTCCAATGATAAAAACGTTGAACGGATAAGCTGTTGGCTTATAGTAGAGGCGCCTTGGGCCGGTTTTTTGAGTTTTAAATCAACAAGAATGGCTCTTGCGATTCCGGCAAAATCTACTCCATGGTGGTTATAAAAATTATCATCTTCAGCCGCCAAGACCGCTTTGACCAGATGGTCAGGCACATTATTTAAGGCCACAAGCTCTCTTTTTTCTTCTCCGTAAATTGTTCTTAATAATGTTTCACCTGTCCGGTCGTAAATCCGAGTGGGCATGATTTGTTCTCTTTCAGTAAAAACTTCAGGCCTTGGCAGGTCTTTGGCATAATAAATAAAAATGGATAGCCCGATGAAGATGATGATTAGGATGGAGAATAAAAAAATCCAACCTATTTTTTTCACAAGCCGTTTTAATCGAGAATTATCCTTATAAGTTTGGCGATGGTAAATCCTTGAGAACATCACAAGACAAAACCCCTGTTTGAAGACAGGGGTTTTGAGGGATTAAATTTCTTCTTCGTCAACGCTTTCTTCAGTTCCACCTTCTTCTGTTTTACTTTCCTCCGTGGTCTCTTCGTCTGTTGAGGTCTCGTCTCCCCCCAAGCCCTCTTCTGTCGACGGAGTTTCTTCTGTGTTTGCGTCATCTCCGCCTCCTAATTCTTCCTCTTCTTCCTCCTGATTAAGTAAGATTCCAATGCTTTTATCTTCGTATTCCATAGTTGATTAAACTTAATTTGTATTTAAAAATGAACGACCTTTTAATCGATAGGCTTATTATAGTTTTATCGAGACCTTTGTCAAGCTTTTTTCGGTAATCTTTTAGATTGGAGGAGATATCCGTAACAGATAGCTATCCCCAATGCGTCGGCCGCATCATCCGGCCTGGGTATTTTGTCTAAATTCAAAAGTTTTTTAACCATCTTTTGCATTTGCGCTTTTTGGGCCCGGCCATAGCCGACAATATTCATTTTAACCTCTAAAGGAGTGAATTCATAAACAGGGATTTTTTTTCTTGCTGCTGCCAACAACAGCACGCCTCGCGCTTGACTCACAGGAATGGCGGTTTTAGCATTTTTAAAGAAAAACAACCTTTCAATTACCAAAACCTCCGGGCTAAAGTCCTTTATCAATTTGTTGGTTTGATTAAAGATTTGGTTGAGTCGGTCTTGAGGGGAATCTTTGGGGAATGTTTTGATGCACCCGCAGGCGACAAAATCTATTCCTTTTTGGGATTTTCTAACAACCCCGTAGCCGGTTGTCGCTGTTCCGGGGTCTATTCCTAAAATAATCATAGGCAGAAGTTATAATTTTATATTTGAGTAAATTTCTTGGACATCATCGTTATCATCAAGGACCTCAAAGAGTTTTTTTAGAGAGGCCTTTTCTTTTTCATTAATATCCATCTCTTCTTTTGCCATCCATCCTAAATCAGCTGATTCTATATTAAGGCCTCGGTCTTCAAGCGTTTTTTTTGTGCCTTCCAAGTTCTCGGGCTTGGTGTAAATCTCCATAAAACCATTCCTCTTTTTGATATCATCAGCCCCTGCTTCAATCACTGCCATTTCTAAACCATTTTGCTCCGTGTTTTCGGGAATTTCTAAAATAATAACTCCCATATTCTCAAATTGCCATTTTACCGAACCTTCGCTCGCCAGTTTCGCATTATTGTGCAAAAGAAGTTGTTTTACTTCAGTGAGCGTCCGATTTCTGTTGCTGGTGATGCCGGTTATTATAAGGGCGCTTTTAGCGGGCCCATAGGCCTCAAAGCAGAATTCTTCCAATATTTCGCCCTGTAATTCGCCAATACCTTTTTTAATGGCTCGTTCAATATTGTCGTTCGGCATATTGGCCCTCTTCGCCTGTTCAATAGCGATTCTTAGGGTCGGATTCATGTCGGGGTCTTTATTTTTTTTGGCAGCGACCGAAACAACTCGAGATAATTTTGAAAAAGTCTGCGCCCGTTTTTTGTCTTCTGCTTCTTTGCCTCGTTTAATTGTCGCCCAATGGCTGTGCCCGCTCATAATTTAATCAATTATCATTAATAACTATAACCAATCATTGATATTTTATATTACTTGATTTTTTCCTTATTTTCAACCACGCTGCCGCAAAAATGGCTGAAATACAAGCAGAAGCGCCTATCCCGATTGCCAGCACGGGAACAAATTTTGAACCCTTATGATTTTTATCGGAAATATTAAGTCCTTTTTTGGGAACAATATTTTCGTTGGGGCTATTCTCTGATTTTGCCGTTCCCCCCGGATTTTGACTCGTTTTCCAATTGTTAGGGTCAGACCCTAACAATTGGCCGGGGTCGGCGGAGTAAGAACCAATTCTCTCCATGGTTTTTTTATTTTCATTATTTCCGGCGAACCACCCCAAAGAGCAGTCAATATCGTCAATAATCCGGCCGGAATTATCTAAAAGCGAAAGCCGTTTTCCCTGGTTGCTCAATCCGCCTTTGTATATAATATCAGCAATGATTTCCGGTATCGTAGAATCATCTGTCCGCTCGAGCAGGAAATATGATTTTGCTCCGATTACGCCTAATAACTTTATGCGCAGAGTTTCATCATTTGTCCGGATAGTCCAATTATCCAAATTAACAGGAGACTCATTGGGGTTATAAAGCTCAATCCATTCGTCATTATAGGAACTCTCCGTGCCCATCCAAGCGATTTCATTGATAACCACACAATCTTCCCCATAAGCGCGGGCAGGCAATACGATGAAAATAACCGCAGGTATTATCACGGCAAGAAATTTTTTTTTAAGATAAATTGGGGGATTATTTCTCAAAAAGATTTTTGTTTTTAGAAGGAGAAATTTTTAGATGTTCATAGGCCTTTTGCGTTGCCATTCTTCCTTTAGGAGTTCTTATAATTAATCCCAGTTGTAGCAGATAGGGCTCATAAACCTCTAAAATATTGTCCTGTTCCTCATTGGTTGAGGCGGCTAATGCTTGCAGGCCGACCGGACCCCCGTTAAACTTCCGTATTAGTATCTCGAGAATTTTTCTATCCTGCGGTTCTAACCCTAATTCGTCTATTTCTAAAGCCGACAATCCCAATTCAGTTATCTCTTTATTGATTTTTTTCATTCCTTCCACTTGAGCGAAATCGCGAATTCTTTTAAGGAGTCGATTAGCTATGCGGGGAGTGAACCTCGAACATTGGCCTATCAAAGTTGTTGCTTCTTCGTCTATCGCTACAGACAAAATGCGGGCAGACCTTTTGATAATTTTTTGAATATCATTCTCCGAATAAAAATTAACCTGAAAGGTGGCTCCGAATCGGTCTCTCAACGGAGAAGTAAGTAACCCAACTCTGGTCGTTGCCCCTATTAGCGTGAACGGGAGAAGGTCTATTTCTAAAGTTCTTGCCATAGGACCGGTGCCGGTTATTATTTGTAGATTGAAGTCCTCCATGGCCGGATAAATAATCTCTTCGCAAGTTTTATTCAAGCGATGAATTTCGTCAATAAAAAGAACATCTCTTTCAGAGAGCGAGGTTAGAATAGCGGCCAGGTCTCCCGGCCTTTGAATGGCCGGGCCGCTTACGATTCTTATGTTAGAGCCAATACTTTGAGCGACTAAGCGCGATAGAGTTGATTTTCCCAATCCGGGCCCTCCGCAAAAAAGAAGATGGTCAACCGCCTCTTTTCTTTCTTTGGCTGCCCGCAGGATAACCTGAATATTTCTTTTTATCCTCTCTTGCCCAACAAAATCATCCCATTGTTGAGGTCTTAGGGTTTGGTCCAACGTCTCTTCTTCTTTTGACGTAGCATTGTCAGGGGATAATTTCTTCTTTGGAGAGAGAGGGTGGGGGTTGACAATCATTTTATTGTTTGTTATAATAAAAGCAGTCCCTGGTTATTAGGGGTTTTTCTTAGCCCGGGTAAACTGGCTTCGGCTGGGTTATTCCTCAGAAAAATTCTGGTCTTTGTTGCTTACGAAGATATAATAGCCAGGGATTTAGTTTTCGCTGGCAACCCTTTCTATTTCTTCTATGGTGGTTATTTGTTCAAGAACCTTGATTATTCCGTCCTGGAACATCGTAATCATTCCGTTTTCGGCAATGATTTTTTTAATTTCAGGAACAGCCGGTCTTTTTACAATAAGAGATTCAAGCTCGTCGTTAATTAAAAATGCTTCAAATATTCCCTGACGTCCTTTATAGCCGGTGAAACTGCATTCTTTACATCCCTTGGGGGCTGCGATTTTTATCGGTTCTTGAATAACAAAATCGTCATTCTGGATATTTTCCATCGCTTTTTTTATTTTCTCTGCTTCCTCCGGGGTTGCCTCTCTTGTCTTGCCGCATTTTTTGCAAACTCTTCTCACTAACCTTTGGGCGATTACCATATTGATAGCCGGGCCGATATTGATAGGGTCGGCTCCCAATGATATTAAACGGGGGATAGCTCCGGCTGCATCATTTGTATGAAGAGTGGAGAAAACCAGATGGCCGGTGAGGGCTGCCTGAAGAGAGATTTTGGCTGTTTCTAAGTCCCTTATTTCTCCGACCAATATTACATCAGGGTCTTGTCTTACAATAGAACGCAGACCGCTGGCAAAATCATACCCGCGGCCGGGGTTTACTTCTGTTTGAGAAGTGCCGTCAAGACGATATTCAATAGGGTCTTCAATAGTAATAACTTTAATTTCCGGGTTTTGAATATATTTTAAAAAGGCATAAAGAGTTGTAGTTTTTCCGGACCCGGTAGGGCCGGTGACTATTATCATTCCATTGGGTTTTTTAATTTCTTTTCTGAATACTTCCAATAATTTTTTCCTTAAGCCAAGCTCTTCAATGCTTTTCAAACTTTCCGGGTTAAGGATTCTCATTACGATTGATTCCCCAAAGTCAGCCGGCAGAGCCGAGGTCCTAATTTCTATCTCCTGCTCCTTATCTGTTTTGGCTTGCATCACAACAGAAAAACTCCCATCTTGCGGTTTATCGTGGATATTTAATTTAAGGTTTCCCAGAAGTTTAATCCTAGACACCAGTAAGCGGTATGTTTCCCGGGATAAGAACATCACATCATGCAGCATACCGTCCAACCGTATCCGCAAGCGGACATCTTCTTCTCTTGGTTCAAGGTGTATATCAGAGGCAGACAAAGAAATTGCGCCCATTAAAACCACTTCAATAATTTTTGTAATTTCCTCTTTTATGTTTTTTTCTATTTCTTTTTTAAAATCAGGCACAGATTTTATGGCCTTTTGCATTTGCTCGACTATTTGAGGAGAGATGATGATTTTATCAGTGATTTTTACCATAAATGCTAAAAAATAATTTCCATTATCTTTTCTTTTACATTATTTATATTACCATTTTTTGCTTTGAATATAATACCCCTCCCCTTGGCCGCCCCCTCAAAGGCCTCAAGTATCTTGCTGCTGGAAAAGGGCTTGGAAGAATAAAAAACACCTTTCACGGGATTTTCATTGCTTTCGCTTTCCCACAGAAGAAGCAGAGAAGGCAATCGTAGGATATTGTTTGTAAGTCCTTTTAAAACAAAGCTTAAGTCCCTTGGATTAGCTCCGGACTCCTGAAAATCTTTTTTAGTCAGAGAGATTATGGGAAGCTGTTTTTCTTTGCGGAATTCAATTTTTTTCAAAGCGATTTCCAGAACATTAAGCTGTTGAGCGCTCCCGTTTTGCGCGAAAAATTTTAATAATTCTTTGTAGCGGATATTAGAAGTTATCAATTCAAAAATGCTGTCTGTTATTTCCTGATTACTGTCTCTGCTTTTGGAAAAAGCGATTATTCCGGCTAAAATCCAGGTTTTAATATTTTGGTCAGCCGGACCCGGGAATAATTCAAGTAGCTGATTGGATATCAAGGTCGTCGGCAAGTTTTCAGAAATTAGGTTTACATTGCCAAACCTGTTGTTTGTCGGTTGATTGTCTATATTCAATATCGGGGTCTGATAAAAAAGTTTAAAATTTTCTTCATAAAAATCCCCTAATTTTTCTAAATTTTCTATCCCCACTGTTATTAAAAGGTCTGATTCTGTTTTCGGCGATTCTTGAAAATCGTCAAACTTTATGTCGTTTTTGGTGATTTTATTGCCCTTCGGGCTTAAAAATATTTTGAGTATCTGGTTTTCTTTTTCATAGTATAGCTCGGAGATTTCTTTCCCTTTAACAGAGATGACAAACCGATTGGGATTAGCTGCTTGAGGGAACAGCGAAGCATAATTTTGAGGGATACTCCGGGGATGTAAATTTACAATTTTGTTTTTATTGTTTAAAGTATAAGAAAGAGAAACAGCCGATGCTAAAGAGTCAACGCCCGGATTTTGAGGGGTCAGTACCAAAATATTTTTAGCGTCATCAAGAAGCTTTTTTGCTTGGTATAATCCTTCAGTCATTAATTCAATCTATATTTTATCGGTCTAAAAGTCAATGGAAAAAAAGATAAGAACAAATAGTCCCGAAAGAACTATATCTTTGGCCAAGGGCGTTGCCAAAGATTGTTTAAAAAAGGGACCCAATCTTAACGGTCAAGCAATAATTTTTGCTTTATCCGGCGATTTGGGCAGCGGGAAAACAACTTTTGTTCAAGGTTTTGCCAAAGGGTTGGGGATAACAGAAAAAATTTTGAGTCCCACTTTCGTAATTTTGAAAAGATTCAAAATTGCTAAACCCAAAGACCAATCTGCCCGCATCGCCATTCGCCCAAGGCGGATTTCGGGCGGGAACCCAAAATCCAAAACGGTAAGCCCGAAATTTAAAAATTTTTATCATATTGACTGTTACCGTTTAAAAGGGCCCAAAGAGATTCGAGAACTCGGTTTTGAAGAGATAGCTTCTGACCCCAATAACATCGTTATGATTGAATGGGCAGAGAAAATTAAAGAAGCTTTATCAAAGAATATTGTAGTTATTAATTTTGAGTTTAAAGATAAGAATAGCCGGGAAATTATTATTAAAAGCAAATATGACTTTAGATAAAAAGCGATTAGTAATTATTGATAGTAACGCTTTAATTCATAGGGCCTTTCACGCTTTACCACCCCTAACAACGCCAGAAGGAGAATTGGTAAACGCAGTTTATGGGTTTCTTTTGGTTTTTTTAAAAGCGCTCAAAGACCTAAAACCCGATTGTGTGGCCGCCACCTTTGATTTGCCCGGGCCGACATTTAGAAAAGAGATGTATAAAGAATATAAAGCAAAACGAGCAAAGGCGCCGGACGAGCTTTATGCTCAAATTCCGATGACCAAAAAGATTCTTGAAGTGTTTAATGTTCCGGTTTTGGAAAAGCAAGGGTTTGAAGCGGATGATGTTATCGGCACCATCGTCAAGTTGGCGCAAAGAAGACAAATAACTCCGGAAATAGAGATTATTATTGTGACCGGAGACCTTGACGCATTGCGTTTAGTTGATGAAAACGTGAAAGTATACACTTTGAAAAGAGGATTAACAGATACCATAATCTATAATGAACAGTTAGTCAGGGAAAGATACGAGGGATTAGCGCCCGAACAGCTTACCGATTATCGGGCATTAAGAGGAGACCCTTCCGACAATATACCGGGCGTGACGGGGATTGGGCCTAAGACAGCCATAGGATTATTAACAAATTTTGAGTCCTTGGAAAATCTTTACGCTGCCATTGAAAGCGGAGAGAAAAGCGAGCTAATCCCGCTACGCATCAGGGAAAAACTTATCGCCTACAAAGAACAGGCCTTTTTTTCGAAAGCATTAGCGGAAATTAATACCAATGTCTCAATTGATTTTTCGCTCGAGCAATGCCAATGCCGGCCGTTGGATAAAGAGAAAATCATAAAAATTTTTCAGGAATTCGGATTTTATAGCTTAATTAAAAGATTGCCGGAGTCAGAGCAAGCGAAATTAGGTAATTTTTAACTTTATACCAAAAATGCGGCTGTGTGTTCAGCGTAAAATTCCTTTCAACGGAATAAATTGTTATAATGAAGAAACTAATAGGACATTAATGGCAGAGGAAACAAAAAAAGACAGGCAGATAAATAAAATATAAAGGTCGAGATATAGCGCATAAAACTAAAGGTAAATAATTAGATTAAGAATAAGCTATGAATCAAAAAAGCATCAATGTTTTAGTGATAATAGTTTTAATTATTGTTGGGGCAATAGTAGCCTATCTTCAGATATCAAAGTCCCAGGAATCTGTCTCTTATGTTGAGACCGGAGAAAAGGAGATAGAGACAAAATTAGTGATGGGTGTGGGTTATAGCACGCAGCCGGATGTAGAGCTGGCAGTTCAGGAGGCCCACAATAGGATGGCGGAAGAGTTAGGAGGCCAGGAGCCGCTGTTTGCTATTCTTACCTCTACCGTTGGCTTTGACCAAGAAGAGGTTTTGGCTGCCGTGAACCAACTTATGCCTGAGACCAAAATTTATGGCTATACTTCATTACTGGGCATAATGACTAAAGAGGGTTTTCATATTGGTGAGGCCGTTGACGAGGGACAGGTTCTAAGTTTAACTGGATTTGTTACAGAAGCAATGACCTTTGGCGTGGGGGCTTGTAGTTTAGATGAGGTGGGTTCTTCAAAGGAAGCAGGCAGAGTGGCCATTGAAAGGGCCATAGAAGATGCTGGCAAAGGGCTTGATGAGAAACCCAAAATAGTACTTATGAGCACTTCTCCTTTCGGCATAGGAGAGGAGCTTGTTATTGAGGGAGTAGAGAGCGTTTTGGGAAAAGATGTTCCTCTGGCCGGTGGCGGAGTGGCGGCTGGTTACTCTGACTTGGTGAGTGGAGGCGAGGCCTTGTTTGCTAATAATAGAGTTTATCCACGAGGCGTAGTAGTAGTCCCAATTTATACTGATCTAAAAATCGGCCACGCCTTCCTGGCTGGATTTAACCCTACTGGCGATAAAGGGGAAGTCACTAAGTTTAGCGGAAGTAATGGATGTAACATCCTTGAGATTGACAATAAGCCAGCAGCAGGAGTTTACAATCAATGGCTTGGTGGTTTGTTTGATAAATATTTGGGCACTTCTGATATGCTTTTAGGAGAGGCGGTTTCTTATACTCTTGGCAAGAAAGTTGTGGAGGCCGATGGATTTTCCAATTGGCAGATGATAGTGCCTTTTCACTTTAATCCAGATGATAGTATAACTGTTGGTGCGGTGGCTAAGGAAGGAACCGAATTGTATCTGTTAGAGAGTAACCCTGAACTATTTATTCAGCGACCAGCATTAGCTGTTAGGTTAGCTCGAAGCCGGGGAGAAATTTCAGAAAAAGAGATTGCCGGTGTGGTGATGGACCAGTGTGGAGGGACATTGTTAGGCATTACCGAAGGCCTACCCGGCTGGAACCGGACGGTCTCCTTAATTGGTCCAGCTGCCGGAGAGGCACCATTCTTAGGAGTATCCAATTTAGGACCTTATGGTCATTTCCTGGGAATAGGAAATAGGTACGGAGAAGTGACAGCTTCGATAATTGTCTTTAGTAAAGATTAAAGATTTTATAAAGACAGAATAAATGTAGGCAAATTTTTGTTGTTTCTTTATTTTAGGGTTTAAAAAATTTAATGACTCACAAAAGTTTAAAAGTAAAATTTGTTATTTATTTAATTCCTTTGATTTTGCTGATTTCTTGCGCCTTTTTATTTTTTTATTTATTCAGGTCTAGTTATTCTATAAAAGAACAATTATCAGAATTTGGTTTTCATTTAGCAAAAGATTTATCTTATTCTTCCCAGCTGGCGGTAGCGTCAGAAGACCCAGTTTTACTCCAGCCTAGTTTGGAGGGCGTGCTCGAAGAAGAAGAGGCGCTTTTAGTGGTAGTTTATAATAAGGCGGGCCATATTATTCTTTCAGAAAGTAAGAGAGAAATTGAAGAACGGATGCCCTTAGATGTGTTGGAAGAGCTTTCAAGGGGAGGGGGGCCATTAAAGAAGCTTAGCCAGAGCAAAGACGATAAGAAGATATATGATTTTTATTCCCCTATTTTCATAAAGAAGACCTTTATGCCTTTTCCAACTGCTGAAGCTGGCAAATTAGCCGGCTTTGTCAGGGTTAGCTTGTCTTTAGAAAAGATTAAGACAGAGAATAGGGCAGTACTTTTTCAGGGATTGAGTATAACTGGCTTGGTTATCTTATTGGGTTTTTTCGTGTCAATTTTCTTGGCTGAGCGATTAGTAATGCCCATTAGAATTTTCATAAAGGGAACGGAAGAAATCACTAAAGGAAATTTGGATTATCGGTTTGAAATGAAAACAGGGGACGAGATTGAACAATTAGCTGAACAGTTTAATCAGATGACCGAGAGTTTGAAAGAGTCGCGCAAAGAATTAGAAAAAGCGAGGGATGTTTTAGAGATAAGGGTGGCGGCGCGGACTAGAGAATTGAAGGAATTTGCCGAAGGGCTGGAGGAAAATATTAAATTAAGAACCAAGGAGTTGCAAGAGAGAATTGACGAATTAGAATCCTTTCATAAGCTTACCGTTGGCCGGGAATTAAAAATGATTGAGCTCAAGAAAGAGATAGAGTCCCTGAAAGAGCAATTAATTAAAAAAAGATGAGAAAATGGCTCAAAAAGTAGAAAAAGAGACAGCGCGTAATCTGATGATTATTCCCGGGAACGTAAGAGGAACCGTTATTTTGGCGGATGCGGAATATATCCGCCAGAAATTGGGCAATCAGGGCCTTAAATTAACCGAAAAGCGCTTGCGAGAATTAGGATGTCCCTTCTTATTTGACGAAATCAAGCCAATGGAATATTATCCCGAGGCGTTTAGTGTTTTAGTTATTCTGCTGGCCAGGGAATTATTGGATTTAGACGATGAAGGAGTTTTTGAAATGGGAAAGTCAGGCCTGAAACATTCTTTTTTTGTGAGAATTTTAACAAAATATTTTCTTTCTGCCAAAAGGTGTTTTGAGGAAAGCCCGACATATTGGAAAAAACATTTTGATTTTGGAACAGTGGAGACCGTAAAATTTGACGAACAAAAACGTTCTGCGGTTTTTAGAGTCAAGGGATATAAATTTCATCCCATTATGTGCATCTATCATGAAGGTTATTTTCAGCAAATCGCTCAAATGGCGATAGGCAAAAAAGACGTTACCATAGAGGAAACAAAATGTGTGTTTAAGGGAGAGCCGTATCATGAGTATATAATTCGCTGGTGACATTGATACAATGAGGAATAAATTTGACTCCAATCAAAAAAGTTTAAATACTGTGCCGGAATATCAGAGAGAAATAGAAAGATTACAAGAAGACCTAAATGAAGTTACTGCTTATTTGGGTGATTTCCTTTCTTTTTTGCCTTTGCCGATTTGCGATGTAAGCCCGGCTGGAATGATAAGCAACGTGAACAAGGCCTTTGAGAAATTAACCGGCTTTCGTTTCAGCGAGGCGGTGGGCGAATATTTATCAAAGTTTTTTACAGAGCGAGGCGACGTTAATACCTGTCTCACAACATCGGAGAAAGATAATGTGGTACAGAACAAAGAATTATCTTTAGTCACCAAGGATAATAGGAAAGTATCGGTGAGCGTGTCTTTTGCGGCGAAACGCGATAACAGAGGAGAATTAATGGGTTATTTCGTAGGGGTTACAGACATTACTCTTCTGAAAGATTTGCAAACCAGAACAGAGGAAAAAATCAAGGTCAGAACAAAGGACTTAGAGAATTCGAGAACCGCTTTGCTCAATATGCTTGAGGACGCCGAAGTGGCTAAACAGCAAATAGAAAAGGAAAAAAATAGAAGTCAGGTAATTTTTAGCAATTTTATTGATGGGCTGCTGATATTTAATCCTAAAGGAGAATTGGAGTTTTTAAACCCCCAAGCGGAGTATTTCTTAAAGATAAAACAAACAACCTTGATTGGGAGAACAACTAAGCAATTGGTTGAGTTGCCGGAAATGCGGGATTTAGCAAAAATGCTTGCAGATAGAAAGAAAGATATTTTTAGAAAAGAGCTTCCTTTTGAAAAGGGAGAATTAGTTGTGGAAGTCACAACCCAGACATTGAATCCCGGAGAAGAAGACGCATCGACTCTTGTAATCCTTCATGATATTTCAAGAGAGAAGGTCATAGAGCGCCTAAAAAGTCAGTTTGTTTCGGTAGCCGCTCATCAGCTCAGAACCCCATTGTCTATTATAAAATGGTCATTGTCTATGATTTTGGAAGAGGAAATGGGACCACTTAATTCTGAACAGAAAGAAATGCTGTCTCGGGCGAATCAGACAAACGAAAGAATGATTCGATTGATTAATGATTTGTTAAATGTCGCCAGGATAGAAGAAGGAAGATTTATGTATCGCCCGACGATAATAGATTTAGGTGAATTTGTGGAATCAATCGTTATTTCGTTAAAACCATTAGCCCAGAAGAAGAAAATAAAGCTCGGTCTCAAAATATCCAAAACTAAAGCGCCGAAAGTTATAAGAGCTGATATTGAAAAATTAAACTTGGCAATCAAGAATATCATTGAGAACGCCATATTCTATACTGATTCCGGGGGCAGCGTTGAAGTTTCTTTAAGCAGAAAAAAGGATGAGGTGGAATTGTCTGTTAAGGACAATGGAATTGGTATTCCGAAAGACCAACTGGACAGAGTGTTCGCTAAATTTTTCAGAGCCGATAATGCCGTAAGGAAAGAGACCGAGGGCACGGGCTTGGGTTTGTTTATCGCCAAGAATGTTGTAGAAGCCCATAGGGGCAAGATTTCGTTTGTTTCAGAAGAAAAAAAAGGCACGACCTTTACTATCTCTTTGCCGGCCATAGGGTGAGCGCTGGTAAAAATTAACCGTATATTGTATTATGAAAGATGGGAATTAACATTTGACAGGGACTACTGAAGAGTTAAAATGATAATATTATTAAATATCAAGAAATTATGGCCAAAAAGATTTTAATTATAGAAGATGAAGAGCTGCTTTTAAATCTTTTAAAAAACAAGCTAAGCGAATTGGGCTACGAGGTTTTTACAGCCATCGATGGCTTGCAGGGGTTAGAGGGCATTAAGGAACTCGCGCCTGACTTAGTATTGCTGGATATAGTGATGCCCAAAATGGGGGGATTTGAAGTGTTGGAGAAAAAACAGGAGGATGATTCCATCAAAAATATTCCCGTGATTATTATTTCCAATTCCGGCCAGCCGGTGGAATTAGAAAAGGCAAAACAGTTGGGCGTCAATGATTGGCTGGTGAAAACAGAGTTTGACCCCATAGAAGTAGTGGAAAAGGTTATAAAACAAATCGGAGACAGTAACAATAATTAAATCGGCTAAGCAAAATTATGCAGGAACATATTCTCATAGTAGAAGATGATAAATTCCTGAGAGAGCTCATATCAAGAAAGCTTTTAAACGAAGGGTTTAAAATAGATGAAGCGATAGACGGAGAAGAAGCTTTAAGAAAAATAGAGGAGGCAAAACCGGATTTGGTTTTGCTTGACCTTATCTTACCCGGCTTAGATGGTTTCGAGGTTTTGGAGAGAATAAAGGACAATCCGAGCACGAACATAGTACCGGTGCTTATCCTTTCAAATTTGGGGCAGAGAGACGAGATTGAAAGAGGGCTGAAACTGGGAGCGGTTGATTTTTTGGTAAAGGCGCATTTTACGCCCGAGGAAATAGTGGATAAAATTAAAACTATTTTCCAAAAAAAGCCCGTAACCGGCAAAAACGAATAATTTTACGAGTTTTTGACAGGAGGAATTTCGAGAAAAGTCCCGAGCAAGGACTTTTCTTTGCGCAATATGCTTATTTTAATTTTTGGCAAAGATACATATAGAGGATGGCAAAAGCTTAAAGAGATAGTCGGCGATTTCGAGCAAGAGAACAATATTTCTTTGTCTTTGGATTCTTTGGAAAATGATACTTTTACAATAGAGGATTTGAAAAACGAATTAAGGCATGGCTCAATGTTTGAGAAAAAAAAGATAGTAGTTTTGAGGAACGGCTTTAGCAAGACGAACTTTAAAGAAGGGTTTATGAAAGAAATTAAAGGCCTATCAGGATATAAAGATGCTTTAATGGTTTTTTATGAAGAAGGAGAGGCCTCAATAAATGCGGATTTTTTGAAACTTCTCAAGAAATACGGCGATGTTTACAAGTTCGATTTTTTAAAAGACAGCGACTTGAAAGAATGGGTTAAAAAAGAGTTATCTTTATTAGGGGCAAGGGTGAACCCGGATGCTCTGGCGTTATTAATTAATTCAACGGGTGGCGACTTGTGGCGGTTATCAGCGGAGATTAAAAAACTTGTTGCCTATAAAGTGAGCGAGAAGAATATTGAGAAGAAAGACGTGGAGCTTTTAGTGAGGCCCAATGTTAATGCCGTGATTTTTAAAACCATTGATGCGATCGCCGCGGGAGACAAAAAAATCGCTCTTGATTTGATATATAGACATTTAGAAAAAGGCGATTCCCCGCTTTATCTCTTTTCAATGATAATATTTCAATTTAGAAATCTATTGGTTGTTAAAGAATTGGAGGAACGGTCTTTTGAAGAAAAAGTAAAAATTTTAAAACCTATGCGCCCTTTTGTGGTAAGAAAAAGCTCTTGGTTGGCGGGCAGGTTTTCTCTGAAGCAGCTACAAGACATCTATTTGAAAATTTTTAAGATGGATTTGGCGATTAAGAAGGGGAAAATAAAACCAGAGACAGCTCTGGAATTATTGGTTGCAGATATCTAAAAAGTGTTTGATTTCCGAAATCAGACAATCTGATAAGTGTTTTATTTCAAAACCCGGGTAATGCTGGATTTTTTTCTGGCCGCCGTATTTTTCTTGATAACATTTTCTTTGGCCGCCTTGTCCACCGCCTTATAATACTTAGAGAGCAGTTCGCGCGCTTCTTTTATTTTGTTTTCTTTTTGCAGAGCAAGGATTTGCTTTTGCAGTCCCTTAATGATTTTTTTGTAGCGCAAATTAGACGCTCTGTTTCGGCGCTCTTTTCTCAATGATTTAATGGCTGATTTTGTAATAGGCATGTTTCCTTTGGTCAAATTAAAAAATTAAAATGAAAAATTAAGAATAAGAATAAAATATTTCTTGTGGTTAATACAATATCATACCCTTTATTTTTTTTCAAGCTTGAGCGGTTGAAAGCAAGCGGGGAATAGGGAAATTAAATTTGACTTTGTTTTGACAATGTGTTATGATGATGTTGTTATTATAATGAAGTTCTTTGAAAAAAGAGGTTCAACCTTATGAGGCGAGTTCTTTGGGCGTCCCTCAAAAGGGATTTCTAAAGGTCTCGTCTCATAAAAGAGACAAGACGTTTATCCGAGCGAATCGGGTAAGCAAAACAAAAGGAGGATGACGATGCCAAAAGCATTGATCACTAGCCGTGACGACAAAGGTCGTCATGCGGTCCACTTGTTCGAGATTGAGTATGACAAAGCAAGACTCGATGATGCACGCGCGCAGCGGCTCAACGAGCGTGGAGGCGAACTCCAGGAAGGCATCGCAAAGCTCATCGCAGAGCTCTCGGTGTCCAACCGGTTCGCTGACGAGGAAATGGAGTCGAGTTACACCTACCCAGGGGAGTACAAGGGGCCGAAGCCGATCGAGGAGCAGATCAAGGCAATCGCCAAGATCTTTGGACTTGACCCGAGTCAGGCGTTGGAATACGCCAAGAACTTGCCGGCGCTCCCCGAGGGTGCCGAAGGGTGGTTCGCAATCCCGTCGGTCGACGCACTTGCCAAGAGGCACTTCCCCGAAGTGACTGACCCGGTTGAGAAGTACTGCCGAGCTGTTCAGCTCGTTCACGCCAAGATCGCGGAATTTCGAACGTTCTGCAACTACCGCGAGGGGCAGATCACACCTGACCACCTTCGGATGCATGCTCATACGGCACGCACACTCGAGCAGATCGCTGAGACGCAGAAGGGTGATATCCTAATCATCGCTGCTGAGCTCGGCATGAGGCACGGGAATCCGATTGCCCGCTCTGTTCGCAGAGCTCGTGAGGTTTTCATCGATAACGAGTTCGGCCTCGGATCAGTGGCAGGAGGATCCATCCTTCTGACTCATCCAGAGAGAGAGGTTCGATGGGAACAGCTTCACATGGTTCTTCCTGGCGATGAGTTTGCCCCGGGAGCCGGTGGCGATTTCTCGGGCGCGCCCTGCTTCTACTTCCACGACGGCAGGCTCGGGTTCGGCACGTACTGGCTCGACAATGCCAATCAGAACTATGGCTCGGCGTCCGGCTTTCTCCCGCAGTAGTACTTTGGACTCTTGGGACTTTTGAACCCTTTTGGGGGTTTGACTTCTTGTCTCGGGGGCTAACAAGACATCAATGAGGGCTGTTCACCACGCATGACAGCCCTCACTCTTTTTTTATTTTCTAAACCTGATATACTGATAGACGAGTATAGGCTAATGTATGGCAGTTTACGCCCGCCTGCAGCGCTTTGCGCAGCAATGCGGGCAGGGATTGCTATCGCCGAACTCTCTCTTCAATAAAAAGAGATTAAACAACCAGAATCTTGACGACTACGGTTTTCAAGAGCGAGTTGTCTTGAGGAGATACTGCTTGCTCTTGTCTGGGGCAGATGCCTCGAGTTTATCGAGGGGCTGCTGCCGAATAAAATACAGGAAGAAAAGATTTTCTTAACTTCCAGTGATATGGATGGACAAGGGCAAATTAACCGGAAGCCGATGGCGATTTCTCGAACGCGCCCTACTTCAACTTCAACGACGGCAAGCTCAAGTTCGACACGAACTGGCTCGACAATGCCAATCAGAACTATGGCTCGGCGTCCGGCTTTCTCCCGAAGTCTCTTCTCAAAGAACAAAGAGTGTCTGTTTTAAGACACTCTTTGTTTATCAGTTAATTATTCAAGGACCTTATCCAACCGCCGAGCATTCGGCCGATTTCATCAATTTCTTTTTCAATCAAGATATATTTTTTATTATCCAATGCCTTTGTATCTTTTAATAAGCGCATAAATATGCGGAGCATATCAAGCATAGAATCAATATTTCTTAAATCTTTAAGTTTTTCATTTTTAGGAAGACGGCTTACTTTAAGAATGGACTCTATAATCTCAAGCAGGGCATCCTCTGTTTTTGCATATATCGTAAATCTGTCCTGTTTAGGAATCAGGTACCTGAATTCATGAAGTAATTTGTATAATTCATACAACTTTTTGAAAATGGGGATTTCATCTTCAATATTCATTTCTTTTAATCTTAATTATATATGGACTTATTTAATCAAATAATTTCTTTAGAGAATTTATTTTTGGCTTGGGATAAATTCAAGAAAGGAAAGGGGAATAAATTAGATGTCCAGGAATTTGAATTTAATCTTGAAAAGAATATATTCCAACTTCACAAGGATCTTAAAAATAGATGCTATATCCATTCGCCATATGAAAGTTTTTTTATTAAAGATCCGAAAAGAAGGAATATCCATAAGGCCACTGTCCGAGATCGTGTAGTCCATCATGCTATATTTGCGATAATTAACCCGATTTTTGAGCCGACCTTTATTTCCAATTCTTTCTCTTGTAGGGTTGGCAAGGGAAATCATAAAGGCGTAGATGCCCTCGCAAGAATGATAAGGAAAGCAAGTAATAATGGTTTTAAAAATTGTTTTATTCTTAAATGCGATATTAAAAATTTTTTTGGAACAATTGACCATAGAATTTTATTAGACATTGTCCGCAAGCGGATAAAAGACGATGACTCAATGCGGCTCTTGGAAGAAATTATTGAAAGTTTTTCTTCCCAATATTCAACTCTTTTTGAACGAAAAGGTTTGCCGATAGGCAATTTAACTTCTCAATTGTTTGCCAATATCTACCTTAATAAATTTGACCAATTTATTAAGCACAAATTAAGGATTAAGAATTATCTAAGATATACTGATGATTTTGTAATTTTATCAGGAGATAAAATCTATTTAGGAAAACTTATCTCAACGATTAGTTTATTTCTCTCGGATAATCTTGCTCTTAAATTACATCCTAAAAAAGTTACAATTCGCAAATTTCATCAAGGGATAGATTTCCTTGGCTACATACTTCTGCCGCATTATCGTCTTCTGCGGGCGAAAACAAGACGGCGAATATTTAGAAAGATAGGGGAGCGAATTAGGGAATATAAAAATGGGACAATCAGTGAGCAGTCCCTCGTACAATCATTACAATCATATCTTGGCGTCCTATCACATGCTAATACATATGAGCTTGAACAAGAATTGAGAAATCAATTTTGGTTTTGGCTCAATTCGGTTCCGTCAACCCGATAGTAAGCGATAGCACTCTTTCTATCCGTTCGTTCCATATGTTGCTACGCCACCTTGTTATGTGCGAGTCCTCTTTACATTGAGTGGAGCATAAAGTCAAATTTTGAAAATAATTGTTTGAAAATTATGGCGAGTGGGTAGTTGAAAACAAGCAGGAAATAGGGTAATATTAAAGTGGATATGAAACAAATACCCCAATTTTTGCAGAAATATTTTTGGGATGTAGATTTTTTAACTCTAAATGTAAAACAGCATCCCCGATTTGTTATTGAGAGGATTTTAGAATACGGAGATAAAAAATCAATTAAATGGATGGAAGATAATTTTTCTTTAGGAGAAATTAAGAATACCCTTTTTATTTCTAAAAATCTTTCGCAAAAATCAGCCAATTTTTGGCAGCTTATTTTCGGCTTAGATAAAGATAAAATTCTATGCTTGAGGAAATCATTTCAAAAAAGACACAAAGCAATTTGGAGATATTAATAAAATCAGACATAATTGCCGATTTTTATCTTGCCGGCGGGACAGGGTTGGCTTTATATTTAAACCATCGCCTTTCCGTTGATTTAGATTTTTTTAGCAAAAAAGAATTTGATAATAAATCCCTGCTTCAAGAGATTAAAAAAATAGGCAAATTTTCAATCGGGAAAGAGTCGGAGAATACTTTAGCGGGTGTTTTTAATGATACAAAAATCGCTTTTTTGACATACGATTATCCTCTTCTTTTTCCATTAAAAAAAATTAGAAATATTAACGTTGCCGATATCAAAGACATTGCTTGTATGAAAATCTCCGCGATTTCTTCGCGGGGCAGTAAAAAAGATTTTATTGATTTATACTTTATTTGCCAGCAGGGCATTTCATTAAAACAGGTATTAATGCTGTTTGGAAGAAAATACAGGGGCATTGATTATAATATGATGCATATTTTGAAAAGTTTGGTCTTTTTTAATGACGCCGATAGCGACCCTATGCCAAAAATGTTGGTTCCTGTTACTTGGGAACAGGTCAAGAAATTTTTTCAAGGAAAAGTAAAAACAAATTAATGATTTCTTTTATCAGAGGCAATATCAGAGCGAAAAATGAGGAATTTGTTATTGTCGAAAACAATGATATTGGTTTTAAGGTTTTTGTTTCTCCCAAGACCCTGGAAAAATTGAGTATAGGAGAGACCGTAGAATTTTTTATCTTTTTTGCCATTCGCAACGAAAAACCGGAATTATATGGTTCCTTAAGCCAGGAAGAACTGAAAGTTTTTGAAATAATAGAAAAAGTTTCCGGGGTCGGCCCCAAAGGAGCGATGCTTATTGCTTCATTGGGGACATTTGACGAGCTTAAAAAAGCGATAGAAATTCAAGATTTCGAATTTTTTTCCAAGATTAAAGGAATTGGGAAGAAAAAAATCCAAAAGATTATTTTAGAATTAGGCGGGACCATAAGAAGGATTGAAGAAATTGGAAACAAAGACCTTCAAAACGACGAAGCGTTTAAAGGATTGCTGGCATTAGGGTTTTCTTCCAAGGAAGCGGGAAAGGCGCTGGATAATGTTCCAAAGGATGTAAAAGACGCAAGCCAAAGGGTTCAGCAGGCCTTAAGGCGCTTCACAAAAAAATGACAAAGAGAATTTTAAAAAAGATTATTCCCCAATTTTTCCTAAACTGGTATTACCAGTTTTTTCCTCTATTAGGCGCTGTCTTGTATCGTTTTCCATCAAGAAAGATAATGGTGGTCGGAGTGACCGGAACTAACGGAAAATCCACGACCGTTCAGTTGGTTTCAGATGTTTTGAGACAGGCGGGGTTCAACGTTGCTTCTATTTCTTCAATTCGTTTTCAGACAGGAGACGAGATATTGCCGAACAAGCTTAAAATGACGATGCCCGGTCGATGTAAACTTCAGCGTTTTTTGAGAAAAGCGGTCAATAGCGGATGCCAGTATGCTGTGCTGGAAGTGACTTCTGAAGGAATCAAGCAGTTCCGCCATAAATTTATTAACTTTGACGCGACAATTTTTACTAATTTAGAGAAAGAACACATTGAGTCGCATGGTTCGTTTGAAAAATATAAGCAAGCTAAAGGAAAACTATTTCAAATATCCGGAATCAAAACTTCTATAATCAATTTGGACGATGGTTATACTGATTACTTTTTGAGTTTTCCGATCAAGGAGAAATGGGGATACCAAATGAAGTCAAAAGTTAAAAGTCAAAAATTAAAAATGAAAAATCCAAATTTGAATATCGTGGAGGGGGAGGAAATAAAACTTTTTGAGGACCATTCTGAATTTTTTGTAAACGGACAAGATTTTTCCATCTCATTAGTGGGAGAGTTTAATATTTATAATGCTTTAGCAGCAATTTCTTTTGGGCTGTCGCAGGGGATAGATTTAAATGTGATGGCAGAGGCGCTGAAAAAAACAGAAGGGCTTTCAGGCAGAATGGAGTTTGTAATAAAAGAGCCGTTCCGGGTGGTAGTGGATTATGCCCACACGCCCAAAGCGCTTGAAAATGTATACAAAACGCTTTCTATTGGGAAACCGCAGAATGGCAAAAGCAAACTGATATGTGTTTTGGGCTCTTGCGGAGGAGGGAGGGATAAGTGGAAGAGGCCGGTATTTGGGGCCTTGGCAGGACAATATTGCGATAGGATTATTTTAACCAACGAAGACCCTTATGACGAAGACCCGATTCAAATTATTGAGCAGGTTGAAGCGGGCGTTCCGCAGGGCGCTGATTATGAGAAAATTTTTGACAGGCGCGAGGCGATTAAAAGAGCGTTGTCTTCAGCTAATCCCGGAGACACGATAGTTGTTACCGGTAAGGGCGGCGAGCCCTGGATTTGTGTAGCTGGAGGGAAAAAAATTCCTTGGGACGACCGGCAGATAGTCAGGGAAGAATTGTAAAAAAAGGATTAAAGCTTGCAAAAACAAAGAATTTTGCTAAAGTGTCATTAACCATTAATCATTGGTGGTTGCAAAGGGAGAATAAAGAATTAAAAAATTTATGAATAAAAGAATGCCCAAAAGCGTTAGCAAGCATATTCGTCAAGAAAAGGCTCGTATTCGCAGGGAGAATTCAGATCCCGGAATTAAAGAAGAGATGATTAAACATTTATATGCTCAGTTTAATCCCGTGGCGCAGAAAGAGACAACATCTAAAAAAACAGACCCAAAACCAAAAATTTTAAAAACGTTTAAAAAAGCAAAGATGCTTAAAAAAGTAAAAACGCCCAAATGATGAGAATAAAAGATATCTATAATTTAGCTCTTCAGATGGGGATAGCTGCTGACCTTAGGGGAAAAGAAGCGGTAGAAAGATTTTTAAGCAAAAAACAGCGCGATTATGAAAAGCTTTCTGAAAAAGAAAAGCAGAATTTTGATTTAGAAATGCTCCAAAATCCTTATTCTGATTCCCGTATTTTAAATATATCTGATGACAGAGAGATAAAAAGGATTTTAGTCGGGATAGACATAGACCCGGCTGAACTTTTAATGGCAAAAGAAATCGGGAATATTGATTTGATGATTTCTCATCACCCATTGGGAAAGGCCTTAGCCACTCTCCATGAAGTGATGGAGCTTCAATGTGAGGTTCTCTCTCAATATGGCGTTCCGATAAATATAGCAGAGGGGTTGATGAAAGAGAAGATATCAGAGGTGGCTCGGGGCCTGAATAAATCAAATTCCGAAAGAACGGTTGATGCGGCTAAGCTTTTGAAATCTAATTTAATTTGTCTCCATACGGTTTGCGATAATCTGGCAGCCGATTTTCTAAAAAAAGCTATTGAGAGCCATGGGCCGGAAACAGTGGGAGAGCTACTGGAGATTATAGAAAAGATTCCTGAATACCAATTATCGGCTAAAAATGGAATTGGGCCTAAGATTTTTGTGGGCAAGGAAGAAAACCGTTGCGGGAAAATTGCTTTTACTGAAATCACCGGAGGCACCGAGGGCTCGCCAAAACTTTATGAAAAGATGGCGCAGGCAGGGATTGGAACTGTTGTCGGAATGCATGTTTCGGAAGAGCATAGGAAAGAGGCCGAGTCAGCTCTTATCAATATGGTAATAGCCGGGCATATGCCCTCCGATTCTTTAGGCGTAAATTTATTTTTAGATGAGCTGGAGAAAAGAGGCATTGAGATTATCCCTTGTTCCGGCCTGATTAGAGTTTCCCGTATTAATAACTAACCCGCCCGGGGCGGGCGAGTGATTAATGATAAATAATCAATAATTAATAATTGGCCATGGGCCGATTTTTTGTTATAATAAAGTCATATAATAAAATAAGATGAAAAAATATTTTTCCAAACAAGCCAAAAGAGGCAAGGCGGGCAATACTGCCTTTAGAACCCCTTCTCCTTTTATCAGCAGAAAATGTCAGACAAAGCGCAAGATAATTCAAGGGAAATAAAAAACGAAGAATTATTTTAGCTTTTTTATCATATATGTGTCTTTGAGAAAATAGCCGAGATGTCTGTAATAATCTCTTACCCCGACCCCGGAAATGACGGCAATATTTTTCAAACCGAATTCTTTTTGAACAATTTTTTCCGCTTCTTTCATTAATCTCTTCCCAAGCCCTTGATGCTGGGGAGCTTTTGTTCTTTGGGAGATGGGCACTAATTTTCCATAAGTGTGAAGTTCCCTTATAATGCCGGAGTCCTTCAGGGCCGGCAGGACAATTTGGCCGGGAATCCTTAGGCGCAATAAACTGTGGATACGAGTTCGGTCTTTATTCTCAAAACTTAAGAATATCTCCTTTCCCTTGGAGGCCTCATAATCAGTCCGGAAAAGATATATTTTTTCTTTTGGATTGTAGTTGTCTTTAACTTCCCTGCATCTGATGCATTTGCATCGCCATCCTTGCTGTTTTGCGATTATTGTTATCATTTGCCTTAAATTAGATGTTTTGGTTCCGCCCTGCACCACATATTGGGAGGGGATGTCTCGGACAATTCTCTGTATCCGGCAGTAATACGGAACTGTTTTTTTGATTGCAATTATAATTTCCAAGAGCTGTTTTTCTGTGTACGGCTTGTATCCCTGTTTTTTCCAGATGTTATATAAAGGAGCTTTTTTTAGCAGGGCGCAGGGATATATTTTTAAATAATCAGGCCTAAAATCCGGATTAGAGAAAAGCTCTTTGAACATCTCAACATCCTTGTTGGGGGCGGCCCCCAACAGGTTGGGCATCATTTGAAAACAAATTTTGAAACCGGCATCTTTCAAGAGCCGGGTTGCCCTTATCGTCGCATCAATATTGTGCCCCCTTTTGTTTAACTTTAAAACACTGTCATAAACGCTCTGAACACCGAGCTCAACCCTTGTTATGCCCAGTTCTCTTAATCGTCTTATTTCTTTTCCATCAATAAAATCCGGTCTTGTTTCAATTGTTATTCCGATTATTCTATGTTTGGCCTTTTCGTTTTCTTTTTGGGCATCCTTTAATTTTTTATTTTTTAGTTTCCGTTTTATATTTTCCGTTTTACATTTTTCATTATATTCGTTCGCCCCCCTAAAACATTCTTTAATAAACCAATTCTGGTAATTTTTCGGGTAAAAAGACCAGGTTCCGCCGATAATCCTTAAATCAATTTTGTCGGTAGGGTGACCGATTGCTTCCAGGGCCTTGATTCTTACCTGAACCTGTTGAAAAGGACGGTACTTCATCATTATGGCCCGGGCCACGGCCGGCTCTTCTTTCAAATAACTTTTTGGAACTTTATCTTGGCTTGGGCAGAAAATACATTTTCCCGGACAGGGGAAAGCTTTTGTGAGTACGGCAACAATAACTATTCCTGAAAGCGAGCGGATTTTTCTGATTCGCAAAACTTCCTCAATTTTCGGATTGGGCTTTAATCTTTTATCTTTGATTAAGATGTGATAAGCTTCTAATAATTGGGAGTTGGGAATCATTTTTGCGCTTTTTTTCTTGGAATAGAAACGTTTTAGGGAATTCAAAATTTCAGAGTTCAAGACCTTTTCCTTAGTAAGAGCAATAATGATTTCTTTCGCCGGTTCCATGTTATGAAAAGCGATTACGCGGAATTTTTATTAGAGAAGACGAGGCGGGATTATGACGCGATTGCGGATGATTTTGATAAAAAACGGGATTATCTCCCCCCTGATTTTGCGATTTTACAGGATTATGTTGACAAGGGGGATAAGATTTTGGATTTGGGCTGCGGAAACGGACGACTTAAAGAAGTAATCGGAGACCGGGCTGATTATCACGGAACAGATATCTCCGGTTCTCTCATCAGAATCGCTAAAAAGAAATATCCGGATGCCAATTTTTTTGTCAGCAAGCCGTTATCCCTGCCCTTTGAGGATAATTTTTTTGACAAGGTTTTTTGTTTGGCTGTTTTTCATCATATCCCATCAGTAAGGATAAGAAAAGAGTTTTTAAAGGAAATCAGGCGGGTTTTAAAGCCCGAAGCCCGGATTATCTTAACTGTCTGGGATTTAAATGGCAGCAAGAAAGCAAAGCGACTTTTATTAAAGTACACCCTGCTCAAATTAACAGGCAGGTCCAAACTTGATTTTAAAGATATTTTTTATCCCTGGAAGAACAGCGCCGGAAAAGTTGTCATAAACAGGTATATTCATATTTTCTCGGAAAAGGAGCTGGAAGAGATTATTAAAAGCGCCGGATTTATAATAAAAGAAAAGGGCATTTTGGAAAGAAGTCAAAAAGGAAAGAATATTTTTATAATCGCCCAAAAACCAAAATAGTTATAACTTTGTAACTTTGGAAACCAGTTGGGAACCTGGTTCCCAAAATGAGTCAGTCCCTGTGGTTCAACGGATAAAACACCTCCCTCCGGAGGAGGAAATGGCTGTTCGAATCAGCCCAGGGACACAAAAGTCCATGGGAGGAAGCATGGAGGGAAGTCCGACTTCCCCCTTTCCCTCGGAATAATTAACCTACAAATCATACTTGATTTTGGTCAGAAATTAAATGACTTAACCAATGCCCCTATGTGCCCTTATGGTTAGATTTTAGATGATTCAATGCGAGGCATCGCAAGAATAGAGATTTTTTGGTATAATAAACAAAAGAAAGGTCGGGTTAAGGTTAATTATTAATCGTTTATCACTAATTAATAATTACTTATCATTAATTGTTATCAACTATGCCTGAAGAGGAAATCGAAGGTAAACTAATCGGTAAAGTCATTCATTTTTTTGACAAGATTCAAGTTGCGGTGATTGAGCTTTCTGGTCCCCTCAAGACAGGAGACGCGGTCAGGATTATCGGTGGCGATACGGACTTTGAACAAACGATAGAATCAATGCAAGTTGACCATAAAGAGATAGTAAAAGCCAAGAAGGGAGATGAAGTTGGATTGAAAATTTCTGAAAAAGTAAGGGAGGGCTACCGAGTTTATAAAATTTAGCGACTTAACCAGTTTTTCCCAAAATGACAGCTTTTTGGAAAGCGTTATCTGTTTTTGTTAGCACAATTATAGGCGTGGGCATATTCGGTTTGCCCTGGGTCGCTTTTAAAAGCGGATTTTTTGTTTTAATCGGCTATTTTTTAATATTAGGGGCGATAGCCATGGTCGTTCATTTGACTCTGGGTAAAATTATTGTTGGGACAAAAGAGCAACATCGTTTTCCGGGATATGTTAAGCAATATTTGGGCAGAAAATGGGGGAGGGTTTCTTCTGTCTCAATGTGCGCAGGACTTTTCGGCGCCCAGTTAGCTTATTTGATAGTCGGCGGGGAATTTTTAGCCAATCTTTTAATCCCTTACTTTGGGGGAACCAGATTAATTTATATCTTGATTTTCTTTGCCATAGGAAGCATATTAATTTATAAAGATATCAAAAGTGTATCTTTCACGGAGTTTTTAATTTTATTTTTCTTCTTTGGCATCCTGACCTTTTTTGTCGTTAAGGCCGTGCCCCACATGAATCCTATCAATTTTTTGCAAACTAATTTTAAATATGTTTTTTATCCCTATGGAGTGATAATGTTTGCTTTGTGGGGCACGGCCATCTTGCCGGAAGTAAAAGAAATTTTAGGGAGAAATAAAAAAGATTTAAATAAGGTAATCCTTTGGGGGATATGTTTGTCAGTATTTGTTTATCTTGTTTTTATCGTGGCGATATTGGGAGCGAGCGGGACGATAACATCTGAGGACGCAATCTCTGGTTTTGGTTTGGCCTTGGGAGGCAATGTCGCGAAAATAGGGTTTATTTTCGGACTTCTTACTTGTTTTAGTTCGTATTTAACATTAGGGCTTACTCTGAAAAAGGTTTTTTGGTATGACCTCAAGTTATCGGAAAAATTTTCTTGGGGCATCGCTTCTTTTATCCCTATGGCATTGTTTGTTCTCGGTGCCAGGGAATTTATCAGCATTATTGGCCTGACCGGCGCAGTGGCAGGGGGCATAGAGGGAATTACTATTGTCTTTGTTTATAGGAGTTTTTTAAAGAAAATGGCGGGGCGAAAAATGAGGCCCGCCTATTTTCTGCTGTCGATATTTTTTGTTTTGGGGATAATCGCGGAAATCTCTCATTTTTTCTGGGGATAGCCATAATTTTTCAAGCGGTTGTTGCTCTACCGCTTTTTTTATTTTCGGACAAGCAACTTGACAAGGTGTTTTTAATGATTAAAATGAAAATGTAACATAGAATGTATCAAGGTTTATAAAAGTAAAACCATGGACATAGAGAGAGAAATTTATCTTACAAAAGAGGGGCTGAGGAATCTTGAACAGGAGTATGAAGAGCTCAAGGCCATAAAAAGCCAGAGGACAAAAGAAAATTCTCCTACCACTGCCGCTTCTTTGGAAATTGATTCTGAATACATATCATTTCAGGACGATTTGAATTTGTTAGAGTCAAGAATCGCTGAATTGGAAACAATTTTAAAGAATCATAAATTAATAACAACGCCTGCCAAAGGCGTCCATAAAGAGGTTTTGTTGGGAGCAACGGTCATTGTGGAAGTAGAGGGACAGGAGGATGAATTTATGATAGTCGGCTTTTTGGAAGCGAATCCTATGCTCGGCAGAATCAGCAATGAGTCGCCGGTGGGTAGGGCCTTATTGGGGCGAAGAACCGGAGATGAAGTAAAAGTCCAGTCATCGGTCGCGACTGTTTATAAAATTAAAAAAATTACATATCGACTTTAGAATTAAACATAAAAGAGGGCTATGCCCTCTTTTTAAAACTCAATGAGTCCTTTGCTTGATTTTTTTATAAAACTTGGGAAATTAAAAACCAACAAAAGAAAAGGGTGGATTCTCTCCGGGATAAAAAACCCGGCATCGACCGCTGACCATATTTTCAGAGCCGCTATTTTAGGTTGGGTTTTAAATAGTGTTAACGAGAAGAAAGCGCTTAATGACGCGAGAATTATTAAAAGCATTTTAATCCATCATTTAGCCGATATATATATCGGCGAGGAGACTCCCTATGACTCTCTTTGCCCCAAGGATATTGGTTCTGGAAAAGAGCAGGACATCATTCAAGAAATCCTTAAAAAATTGCCGCAGATTTCCGCCGGATTAGAGAAAAAAAGAGCGGTTCGAAGGCAGCAGCTTGAAGAGAAGACTTTTCAGAGGATTGTGACCAAGCTGCCAAACGAAATTAAAAAAGAGCTGGAAGACCTATGGTCAGAGTTGAATAAAAGGAGGACCAATCTAAGTAAATTCGCTTGGGAGTCAGCCAAGTTGGAAAGCTATCTTCAGGCGTTGGAGTATTATAGAGCAGAAGGGAAGATTCAGTATAAATTATGGAGTAAATGGGTAAAAAAGAATTTGAAAGAATCATTTGTAATAAAATTCCGGAAAGAAATAGAC
The DNA here is from genome assembly GCA_964388775.1 of uncultured Candidatus Saccharibacteria bacterium. GTDB lineage: Bacteria > Patescibacteriota > Minisyncoccia > Minisyncoccales > PEYH01 > PEYH01. The sequence continues at coordinate 90,365 of CAYMBW010000001.1, forward strand.
AAATATTTGTTGGATAAGCATAGAAAATGCGGGAAAGACACCTTGTGCGAGCTGATTCATTTTTTGGCTGAAGTCGGCAAACTGAAATCGCTCAAAAGGACTGGTTGGATTTTGAGGCGGGTTAAGAAACCGGAAAGCGTTGCTCAACACACTTTTCAAATGACAATAATGAGTTGGTTGCTGGGACAAGTGAAAGGACTGGATACCGATAGAATTGTTAAAATCGCTTTAGTCCACGATTTATGTGAGGTTTATGCCGGAGACCAAACCCCTTACGACCCCATATTGGTGGCAGACAAGGAAGTAGTGCGTAAGCTCCTTGAAAAAGCACCTAGAGTTCCCAGGGCCCAGCGAATGGAGTGGCTTTTCAAGAAGCGGGAAAAAGAATGGAAAGCAATAGTGGAAATTACTTCTAATCTCCCAAAAATTTTACAAAAAGAGATTATTAGTTTATGGCTGGATTGTGAAGAGGGGCTGACCAAAGAAGGAAGATTTGTGTCGCAGGTGGATAAATTGGTCAATCTTTTTCAGGCTATTGAATATTGGAAAAAGGATAATAAGTTTCCAATTGAGGGCTGGTGGGTTTTTATAAAAGAAAGGGTAGACGACCCTTTGTTATTGAAATTTACCGATGAATTAGATAAAGAGTTTGCTATAGCAAACAGAATATCTAAAAAAAACAAAAAGTCCAAAAAGGCGAAGAGGCCAAGAAAAAAATAAATTTACCATAGACATCTTTAAAAGCCCGAGCCAGGGCTTTTTGCTTTTTAGAAAACAAAGAGATGTGATAAAATAAGATTGATTATGATTAATCAGGAATTGGCAAACATTTTTTACGAAATTGGATATTTTCTTGAAATGGAAGAAGCGGCTTTCAGGCCTCAGGCCTATGAAAAGGCAGCGATTGTTTTGGAGAGCACAAAAGAGAGTGTGCGCGATATCTATAAAAAAGGCGGAATCAAAGCGCTTATTGCGATGCCCGGAGTCGGCGAAAGCATTGCGAAAAAAATTGAGGAGTATCTTCAAACAGGAGAAATCCAATATTATGAAAAGTGGAAGAAGAAAGTGCCGGTTGATATTGAAGGACTAATGGCAATAGAGGGAGTGGGGCCAAAGACAATTCGGGTTTTATACGATGAACTCGGAATCACTAATATAAAAGAGTTGGAGCTGGCAGCGATGAACCATAAAATTTCTCCCCTTTTTGGATTTGGCGCCAAAAAAGAAAAAAATATTTTGCAAAACATTGTTTTTTTAAAGGCGACAAGAGAAAAATTTCCTTTTGAAAGAATTTTTCCCACAGCAAGAGACATCAAAACCAAATTAAACTCCTTAAAAGAGGTGAAGAAAGTTGATTTGGCCGGGTCATTGCGCCGAAGAGAGGATATGGTTGGCGATATTGACATTTTAGCAATAACTTCATGCCCGGAAAAAGTGGTGTCCTTTTTTGTTGGCTTGCCGGAGGTGATGAAGATTTGGGGCAAGGGCAAGACCAAGGCATCCGTCCGTTTGAAGCAGGGCATAGACGCGGACTTGAGAGTGGTGCCGGAGATTAGCTATGGCGCGGCTCTTCAATATTTTACCGGTTCTAAAGAACATAATGTGGCTTTAAGAAAAATAGCCATTGAAAAAGGAATGAAACTTAATGAATACGGGCTTTTTAAGGGGAAAAGAAGGATTGCCGGACAGAAAGAAAAAGATATTTATACAGCCCTTGGCGTCAAGTGGATTTTGCCTGAATTAAGGAAAGGCAAAAAAGAGATTGAATTTTTGATTGACGACAAGAGGTAGCATTATCTGCGAGATTTTGTTATTATTAACAAAGGTTTAATAATTAATAATTAATAACTGATAATATGAATCAAAAATACGCAAAAATTTCAATAGTTTCTCTCTTTTTGCTGTCTTTTGCTTTTGGCGCTTCAGCCCTGACCGCTGAATCTTCTTGCGGGTCCTTATACGAAATGCATATGAAGATTATTGATAGATACGATAGCGACCAAAACAAAAAAATATCTTTACAAGAATCATATAGTGCCGTATCCGCTTGGTTTGATTCTGTTTGGACTGATGCGGATTTATTGGGATTATTAAAATTTGCTAGGCAGGAATGCGTTATTCCCTCTATTGAGAATGACCCGGCGTCTGGGACGCTTTCCGCTTCCGCTACCCAAGTAAATGTCGGAGAAACAATTATACTGACAGTAATTGGCAAAGACAACGACGGTCTGCAAAATCTGTGGGTCTATTATCAAGGGAGTTGGCATAATAAACCAACGCAAGGGACAATTGCCACTACCACATTTTCTTTTTCAGAGCCAAAGGCAGGAACTTATATTTATAAAGGGTATATATATGGAAGTCAGCCGAGTGGAGTGAAAGAAACCGCCTGGACCATTCCCCAAGAGGTAAGGGTAACAGTTTTGCCAGCAGCAGTTATTGATTGCCACTATTATTATTGGTTTGACAGCGATACAACCGCTTGTGGCTATAAGCAATTTTGCGGCGAGTTTATGTATTATGGATTAAGAACTTTTTCCACCCAGCAAGAGTGCGAACAGGCATTGCCAGTAAATCCTTCTCAAAATGACCCGGTTTCCGGAACATTATCTGTTTCATCTGCGACAGTAGAGCCGGGAGACAATATTATTCTGACTATTACAGGGCAGGACGATAATGGATTGTATGCCCTTTTGACCTATTATCAAGGGGAATGGCACCAAAAATTAATTCAAGGAACGGCTGCTGACGCAACCTTTACTTTTTCCGAGTCCCAAGAGGGAGTTTACACCTATTTAGGGTATGTTTATGGCAAGACGGCTAACAATAATTTGGAGTTTGGCTGGACTGAGCCGAAGATGCTAAGTGTTACGGTTCGCAAGAAACCGACAGAAGGCCCGGATTTGATTATCTCCTCGGTGAGCACAAACCCGGTTTCTCTTACTTCGTCAGACGAGGTTGATTTCAAGGTGATTATTAAGAATATCGGTTCAGAGCGAATGCCGGTGGTGGATGGAGGAATTATAACAAAAATTTCCTCTTCTTCTATGGTAGATTCGGGTTATAGAATTTGTGACGCTATGACAACTCGCTTAGGAGCGGGAGAAAGCGCGACCATAGATTGTCCGATTGTGCAAACTCTTTCTGTTGGTACTCATAACTTTACATTTTCAACAGATGACGGAAACAGGTTGTCAGAGGCCAACGAAAACAATAACGGAAAAACAATTTCCCTAACAGTGGGACAGACCTCAACTCTTTCAGTCAATCTTACTGCCTCTCCTTCTTCCGGTGTCGTTCCTTTGACCGTGGTAGAGCTAAAAGCTACTGCGTCAGGGACAGCAGTTGGAGATACCACTTTCCGGTTTGATTGTACTAACGATGGAGTTTGGGATGGAACATATTCCAATCGTCCAGAAGCCAGTCGCTATCATTATTGCGACTATTTTCAAGCCGGCGCATACACTGCAAAAGTTCGGGTTGAAGCAGGAGGACTAACAGCTCAAGATACGGCAACCATAATAGTTTCTGCAACAGGAACAGGGCAAAGCGACCCGATATCAGGAATATTCTCTACAAGCGCGGCAAGTGTTGCGGAAGGAGAATTCTTCACTCTCAAAGTAGTGGCGCAGGATGACCAGGGAGTGGATAAAATTAAGATTTATTACAAGGGTTCGTGGCATACTTTTGATTGTGGAAGACAGACATCCTGCACTAAGAGTTATGAACTATATGAGTCAACGGCCGGGGCCTATACATACTATGCTAAGGTTTATGGGTACGATTTAAGCGGGAATTCAGAGAATAATGATGCCAGCCCGAATTATCTAAGAGTTACAGTAACAACGCCAGTTGTTGCTACTTGTACGGACTCTGATGGAGGGGCGAATTATTCTGTTAAGGGCAGTTCATCCTCAACCGTTTCTGGGGTTGAAGGGAGAGTCGATTGTTGCAAATTAGAATATTCAACCTATATGGGTGATTCAGTTAATCATATTGGTACAGGAGGAGGAGCTTGTGTAACAAGCGGTCCCTATCTCTATGAAGCGATTTGTCAGAACGGAGTGCCTTATACCACGGTATATACTTGTCCCTGGGGTTGCCAAGATGGCATTTGCAAGTAATTTGACGATGAAAATTCTTTTTCGCAAGAGAGTTTATCGGGCGGAAAAAATATTTCTCCCGGAAAAACTTCTTAAAAAAGAGGGAGTGCTTTAAAAAACTCAAAAACCCGCTTCAAGCGGGTTTTTGAGTTTTCAGTAGTTAGTAATCAACAATCAATAGTTAATAATCAATCGCCCATGGCGGGCAAGTAATTAATGATTAGTGATAAATGATTATTTGACCGCTTCTTTTACAATCTCTTCAAATATTTTTGGTTGTTCTTGGGCCAATTGGGCCAAAATTTTTCTGTCTATTGCGATATTTTTCTTCTTCAAGGCGCCCATTAGCTTACTGTAGGAAATATTTTGTTTTCTGGAACCGGCATTAATCTGGACTTGCCATAGTTGTCTTTTCTCCCGTTTTCTCACTTTTCTATCTCTGTAATTATAAGCCAGGGCATGGAACAATGCTTCTTTGGCTAAGGTATATCTGTTTTTTCTGCCCCAACGGAATCCCTTGGTTTGTTCTAATAGTTTTTTTCTGCGTTTGTGGGCTGTTGTCCCTCGTTTTACTCTTACCATATTATATAGACATCAATTTTTTAATTTTTTTGGACTCGGACTTTGGCAATTCCACCCATTTTCTTTTCTCCTGTATTATTTTCCCTGATTTCTTTGACCGAAAATGATTCTGCCCGGTTGCTTTGCGTAAAAGTTTTCCGCTTTTGGTTAGTTTAAATCTTTTGGTCAACGACTTTTTTGTCTTCGCCTTTCTTGTCTTCGTTTTTTTTGTCTTCTGCGACATTTTTTTGTCCTCGTTTAATAATAAGAATTAATATATTTGGTAATCTCCTGGGCGGCTGTTCGGTTTCTATCGGGACTTGGTTGCCCAATATCTCCACAAATTTTTTTATCTGTTCTTCGGCGTGTTGCCGCAGCGCTCTTTCTCGTCCCCTTAATCGCAATTCTATCTTAATTTTGTTTCCCTGTTTCAGAAATTTGTACGCTTGATTTGCCTTGGTTTCTATATCGTGGATAGAAGTATTAAATTTTATCCTTACTCCCTTAATCTCTCCGCCCTTTTGGCGGGATTGCTTTTTTTCTTTCTTTTTTAATTGATAAAGATATTTTCCATGGTCGCCGAGCTTGCATATCGGGGGAGAGGCCTTGTCAGTGACCTGTATTAAATCTAAACCGCGCTCGGAAGACATTTTGAGCGCTTGTTCCAGGGATACTATTCCTACCTGTTTATCGTCTTCGTCAATCAATCTTACCTCTTTTGCTTTTATTTGATGATTTAATAAGGGTTTGTGCAGAATACTTTTATAATTATTTATTTTAGTGGAGATGGCGGGATTTGAACCCGCGTATGGGAAGGCGTTTGAATTGTTTCTACAAGCTTACCTTGATTAATGTTGTCGGTCAGAGGCCTTGAATCAAGGGAAACAGCTTCTGGCTTAGGCCTAATTTTGGCAATTCTTTTCGGCCAACGAAGAATCGCTTATCTCGATAAATTACACCCGTTTTGCTTATCGAGAGTCCGCAAAACAGATGGGCGTTGATTATTGCTAATCAAGCGCCGACCGTGGCGTTATGCATAAGCATAAGCCGGTCTTTGAAATAAGTTGGCACTTATTTGATTCTTGGAAGTTTAGCCAGATTCCAAGAGCTGGGCTTGCGCAATTCATCAGCTGTTTCCTATCGATGCCTTTCACCCCCATTCTTTAAGCTCTCTTCTGATGTCTTTTTCCGTTGCTCTTTTTTTAAGGATATCTCTTTTGTCAAATTTGCTTTTATGTTTGGCAATTGCTATTTCAATCTTTATTTTTCCGTGCTTAGTATACATTTTTAAAGGCACCAATGTCAAGCCCTTTTGCGCTGATTTCCCTATCAGATGCTTGATTTCCGATTTATTTAACAGTAACTTTCTGGTTCTTCTTTCGTTGTAATTATTAGGAGTGTTGTTTGGCTGATAAGGAGGGACGCTGGCATTAAGGAGATAGGGGTCCTCGTCTTTGAAAACCACAAAAGCTCCCTGCAGGTTGGCCCTGCCGAGCTTGATTGATTTTACTTCAAAGCCGTTTAAGACAATACCCGCCTCAAATTTTTCAATAGGGAGGTAGTCAAAAAAGGCCTTTTTGTTTTCTGCTAAATTCTTTGCCATTGTTTTATGGTATCATAAACAAGCGAAATAGTAAGGGGAATGGAAAAATATTAATTGGAAAAGGTCGGGAAGATACAATCATTAATCATTAAATATTTTTTAATATGGAGGATACAAAACAATTTTTTCATCACCGACATCCCAAAGGGATTTTGAGAGGAGTTTTAGTTTTATTTCTACTCGCTTTGACCATTTCCGTGTCGGTGGGAATTTCTAATCAAATAAAGACAGGCAGATATATTGGTCAGGATGTGGTTTCAAGAAATACTGTTTCTGTCAGTGGAACAGGGGAAATATATGCTAAACCGGATTTGGCGATTACCGCTTTTTCAGTAAAAACAGAAGCCAAAACAGTAGAAGGGGCGATGTCGGACAATACCAAAAAAATGAATGCCGTTATTGAGGCGATGAAAGGTGCCGGGGTTGAAGAAAAAGACCTGAAGACAACTAATTTTAATATTTCTCCGAGATATGAATATGTGACTGATTATTCTGTTGACTATTGGCCAAAACCACAAAAAAGAGTTTTAACAGGATATGAAATTACTCAATCAATTGAAGTCAAGATAAGAGATATGGCCAAAATTGGAGATATTATTCAAAAAGCGGTTGATGCCGGGGCCAATCAGGCAGGAGGGCTTCAGTTCACTTTTGATGACCCGGATGGCTTGAAGAATCAAGCGCGAGAAGAAGCGATTAAGGAAGCAAAAGAAAAAGCAGAATTATTGGCAAAACAGCTTGGCGTGAAATTAACCAAGATAACCAATTTTAGCGAAGGGGGTTATTATCCGCCGGTTTATTATGATAACGCAATAAGCGCTAAGGCAATGGGCGAAGCGGAAGCTGCCCCGCAGATAGAAACAGGAGAGAATAAAATCACGGTGAATATAACCATCACCTACGAAATAAATTAAGCTCTGTTAGTTCTGTTAGGGTCAGACCCTAACAGAACAGATAACATTTGCCAAAATTACGAGGCCCGGCCTCGTAATTTTGGCAAAACGCCGGAACCCACGTCAGTGTTGAGGATTCTCACTACGAGGCCCGGCCTCGTAATTTTTTGGAAAAAGTTATCCACAGGGCAGAGAGGATTGAAATGCGAATAGTTGACAAAGATTTTCAAGCAGAGTTATAATTAACTTAGTTATAATTAATCATAAAAATATGGATTTTAAAAAAGCTTTAACAGGTGGTTATGGGCCAGATGACGAATATAGAGGAGATGTTTCGGGGAGAGGAGAAAGCACTCTTAGCAGAGGAGATTTTTCGGGGAGAGGAGAGCGAGGGATTTAAAATAATAAAAGACATTTTTGAAATTAGACAAAACGCTTTTTAAGCGTTTTGTTTTTATTTGTTATATTATGAGGCCAGTCCTCTTTACGAGGCTGGGTCTCTTTGCGTTTTTTGCTTATAATAAAAATATGAGATAAAATTATATAATATGAGCAACTACATATGAGCAATTACTATGTCGTCAATCTAAAAGGAGAGAGAGAACCATTTTCTTTGGTAAAAGTTTTGAGAAGCGCAAGGCGCGCCGGCGCTTCAAAGGACTTAGCGCAAAAAGTGGCATTGGAAATAGAAAAGATTGTTTATCCGGGCATAAAAACCAGTGAAATTTTTAGGAAAGTCCATCAATTTCTCAAAAAAGAGGACAAACAATCAAGTTTGCGATTCAGCTTGAAGGAAGCGATGAGGAAATTGGGCCCTAGCGGTTTTCCTTTTGAGAAATACATAGGGGAAATTTTCTCCGCGCATAAATACGAGGTCTCGTTAAATCGGAAAATAAAAGGAAAATTCGCTCTTCATGAAATTGATTTTTTGGCGCGGAATAAAGAAAAATTATATATTGGAGAATGTAAATTCCGTATTTTTCCCGGAGAAAAAATTGATTTAGCGATAGTTCTGGCATTTTATGCCAAATTTTTAGACCTCAAGAATGGCAATTATTTTAATCTGCCAAGAAACGTTGTTTTAAAGCCAATTTTGGTTACCAACGCAAAATTCAGCTCGCAAGCCATCAGGTACGCCAATGGTATGGAAATTGAGCTTTTGGGTTGGAGACATCCGCCAAGCAGGGGGCTGGAGTTCATGATTGAGGCGGAACAACTTTATCCCATTACAATTTTACCTTCATTTAAGGGATATTTAATGGAAGCGTGTTCGCAGGCAAGATTGATGTTCGCCAGAGATATGTTGAAAAGGAGTTCCGGAGAAATTGCCGGAGAGATTGGCATTGACGAGAACAAACTTTCTCCTTTGGTTAAAGAAGCCAAAACATTATTGGAATAGCTTGGAAAAAAATTAAAAGACCGTTTTCACGCGGTTTTTGGTTTTACAAAACCATATTTTAAGGTTAAACTGAAAAAATATGGACAAAGAGGAATTAATAGGCCTTGTCAAAAAGGCGATTTTAATAGCTCAAAAAGAAGGCAAACTTCCTGATTTTAATATTGCGGAAATCTCGATAAATTATTCTGAAAAAAAGGAATATGGAGATTACAATACTCCGATAGCGTTTTCTATTGCCAAACAAATCAATCAGACCCCGGATTCAGTGGCAAAAATTTTGGCTGATTATCTATCACAGAAAGAAGAGACAAAATCTGCAAAAGCACAGGGCGGGTTTGTAAACTTTTATCTTACAGATAAAGACCTGCAAGATTCCTTGAAAATTATTTTGAAACAGAAAGACAAATACGGCTCCAGCAACAAAGGCAAAGACAAAACAATGGTCATAGATTATTCCGCGCCCAATATTGCCAAGCCGTTTGGAGTCGGTCATTTGCGTTCTACAATTATCGGGCAGGCAATCTATAATTTGTATAAATTTTTGGGCTGGAAGTGCATAGGCGACAATCATCTCGGCGATTGGGGAACTCAATTCGGTAAACTTATTATTGCAATCAAGAAATGGAATAAAAAGCCGTTAAAAGAATTAACTGTCTTGGATTTGCAGGCATTATATGTTCGGCTCCATACGGAAGCGGAAACCCAGCCAGAACTTTTAAAAGAATCAAGAGAATGGTTTAGAAAGCTTGAACAGGGAGATAAAGAGGCCCAAGAAATTTGGAAAATATGTGTGGATATAAGTATGGAAGAATTTAAAAAGATTTATGATATTCTTGGGGTTAAGATAGATGAGGCCTTGGGAGAAAGTTTTTATGAGGATAAAATGAAAGCGATAATTGAGAGCGCTAAAAAAAAGGGCATCGCCCAAAAGAGCCGAGGTGCATTAGTAATCGTCTTGCCCGGGATGAATGTTCCTTTAATGCTTTTAAAATCAGATGGAGCCACTACTTACGAAACAAGGGATTTGGCAACCATCAAATATAGGTTGGAAAAATGGAAACCGGACTTGATTGTCTATGAAGTTGGGGCTGACCAACGGTTTCATTTTGAAAAAGTATTTAAGGCAGCAGAAATGCTCGGCTACAGCAAGGGCATTAAGCTCAAACATATTGCCCATGGATTGATTCGCTGGGAAGATAGAAAATTTTCTACCAGAAAAGGAGACACTATTGCCTTGGAAGAGGTCTTGAACGAAGCGGTCAAAAGAGCCAAAGATATTATTTTAAAATCAAAAGAAAATCAAGATATCAGCGCTGAACAGAGAGAGCAAATTGCCGAGCAGGTCGGAATCGGGGCGGTGAAATATAATGACTTATCCCGCCAACCGGAGAAAGATATTATATTTGACTTGGACGATATGGTAACATTGGAAGGTAATTCGGGTCCCTATCTTCAATATACCGCTGTGCGATGCCAAAGCGTTTTGGACAAGGCCGGCAAAATAAAGAAAGAGACAGGGATTGCTGCTTTAAACCCAGAAGAAAAATCCGTAATATGTCTTTTAAAAATTTTCCCGGAGATTATAGAAGAATCAGCCAAAACTTTTTCCCCGAATTTGATTTGTAATTTTGCTTTTGATTTGTCTCAAAAATATAATATTTTTTATGAAAAATGCTCAATTTTAAATGCCGATAGCGAGCAGAAGAAGCTCCGCCTTGCCATAACCGCTGCGACCAGGCAAGTTTTAGAAAATAGCTTGGAATTATTGGGAATAGCCGTTCCCGAAAAAATGTAACATGGAAATAATTTTTCCTAAAATTGAAGAGAAAATAATAAAGTTTTGGAAAGAAAACCGGATTTTTGAAAAATCCTTGGAGAAAAAAGGAGGAGATTTTATTTTTTATGAAGGTCCGCCAACGGCCAATGGAAAGCCGGGAGTTCATCACGTTTTAGCGAGAGCGCTAAAAGATATAATCTGCCGTTATCAGACAATGAAAGGGAAAAGGGTTTTAAGAAAAGCGGGATGGGATGTGCATGGGCTTCCGGTTGAACTGGAAGTTGAAAAACAGCTTGGATTACGGGATAAGAAAGACATAGAGAAATACGGAATAGCGCAATTTAATAAAGAGTGCAAGAAATCCATTTGGAAATATGCCGGCGAGTGGAAGGACCTTACGGAAAGAATTGGCTATTGGCTGGATATGGAGAATCCTTATGTCACTTCCGACCCTTATTATATGGAAAGTGTTTTTTATATAATTAAAAGGGTCTGGGAAAAGGGGCTGTTGTATCAAGGATATAAAGTTCTGCCTTATTGTCCGCGTTGCGGGACCGGGCTTTCGTCCCATGAAGTGGCGCAGGGATACAAAAAAATAGCGGAGAAAGCCATATATGTGAAGTTTAAAGTCCAAAGTCCAAAGTCAAAAGTCCAAAGTCCAAAGTCCAAGGTCAAAAATGTAGAGACGGAAGACAATACTTATTTATTGGTTTGGACAACAACCCCGTGGACCTTGCCGGCAAATGTGGCCATAGCCGTTAATCCGAAAATTGAATATGTCTTGGCAGAAAAAAATGGAGAGCAATTAATTTTGGCTAAAGCGAGGCAGGCAGTTTTGGGTGATGATTTTGAAATAATGCAGGAATTTAAAGGAAAGGATTTGGTCGGATTAAATTATGCTCCATTGTTCGACGAGAGCGTTGTTTCCGCGCAATCAGAAGGAAAGAATATTTATCAAGTTTTGCCGGCGCACTTTGTCACCACAGAGGAAGGAACCGGATTAGTCCATATTGCTCCTGCCTTTGGTCAGGATGATATGGAACTTATAAAAAGTCAAAATACAAAACCCAAAACAAAAAGTGGCGGAAGCGGAGAATTTCCGATTTTATTACCCGTGGATGAAAGCGGTAGATTCAGGCCGGAGGTAAAAGAATGGGCAGGGATATTTGTAAAAGACGCTGACCCGTTGATTACGGAACACTTGAGACAAAAGGGGCTTCTATTTAAGGAAGAAACACATGAACATGATTATCCATTTTGCTGGAGGTGCGATACTCCGCTTTTATACTACGCCAAAAAAAGCTGGTTTATAAAAACAACAGCTCTTAAGAATAAATTAATAAGCAATAATCAAAAAATTAACTGGATGCCTTTGCACATAAAGGATGGAAGATTCGGCGAGTGGTTAAACGAGCTTAAGGATTGGGCTATTTCCCGCGAAAGATATTGGGGCACGCCCTTACCTATTTGGGAATGCCAAAAGTGCGCCGAAAAAATAGTTATTGGTTCAAGAAGTGATTTATTAAAACAAACATTTACGGCTAACAAATATTTTGTATTAAGGCACGGAGAGGCCGTCTCTAATGTAGAGGATTCGTTTTCTTCTTGGCCGGAGGGCAAAAAAGCGCCGCTTACTGAAAAAGGAAAAGAACAGCTGAAAAAACAAATACCATCATTGAAAAATAAAAAAATTGATTTAATAATTTCGTCAGATATTTTGCGGACTTCGCAAACCGCGGAGATAATGGCAGATGCCCTGGGCGCCCAGGTTGTTTATGATGAACGTTTACGCGAGATAAACACCGGCTTATTGAACGGAAGAGCGGTTCAGGAGGGAGTCAAGTACTTTAACCCGGACAATAGTTTGACTCGCGACCAGATTCTTTTGAAAAGATTTGAAGCCCAATTCCCCGAGGGAGAGAATTATTCAGAGGTAAAATTAAGAGAGCTGGATTTCATAGATGATATTAATAGAAAATATAAGGGCAAAAAGATATTGCTCGTGAGCCACGAGTTGCCAATTATGATGCTTAAAAGCATTGTCCTTGGTTTGACGAATAAAGAGTTCGTTGATAACGAGGAGGACCTTTCTATCGATACGGGAAAATTTCAGGAATTGGATTTTCGTGCTTTTCCATATAATACAGAGGGAGAATTGGATTTTCATAGGCCATATATTGATGAAATAAAATTTGCTTGTCCCAAATGCGGAGGGATAATGCAGCGAGTGCCGGAAGTTATGGATTGCTGGCTTGACTCCGGCTCAATGCCATTCGCTCAAGGCCATTGGCCCCTTAATGACCAATTATCAATAATCAAAAATCATTTAGCGCCGCCGGAGTTATTCCCTGCTGACTACATCAGCGAGGCGATAGACCAAACAAGAGGATGGTTTTATACTCTTTTAGCGATTTCCACTTTATTGGGATTCGGGCCGAGCTATAAAAATGTGATTGTTTCGGGGCACGTGCTGGATGAGAATAGTCAAAAAATGTCTAAATCCAAGGGCAATGTGGTTGACCCCTGGGAGATGGTGAAGAAATATGGAGCAGACGCTTTAAGATGGTATTTTTATACGGTTAACCAGCCGGGAGACCCAAAATCATTTATTGAAAAAGATGTTGATAACGCCCTAAAGAAATTCATTCTCACTTTATGGAATTGTCATATTTTCCTCCAGACATACAAGCCCAAAAATTTAGACCTAAATTCGCAGAGATTAAAGCCAAACAATTTGCTTGACAAATGGATTCTGTCTAAACTTAATGGTTTAATTATGGAAGTAACCGTCAACATTGATGCCTATAATATTACTGCCGCAGCGCGTCTGATTGAGGATTTTGTCATAAATGATTTGTCCCTATGGCATATTAGACGTTCCCGCAATCGATTGCAGAGACCCAAGGACGCAAAAGAAGCGGAAGAATCAGCATCTATTTTAGCAGCCGTTCTTACCAATATTTGTAAATTAACTGCGCCATTTATTCCTTTTTTGAGCGAAGAGATTTATCGAGAGATAAATGGAAAAGACAAGAGCGTTCATTTAGCAAGCTGGCCGAAAGCGGATAAGGCGAAAATTAACAAGGAATTGGAAGAAGAAATGAAGGCGATTAGAGAGATTGTCGCCCTTGGCCTTAAAATAAGGAGCGATGAAGGAATCAAAGTAAGGCAACCGCTCAAAAAACTAAAAATTAAAAATGAAAAATTAAAAGTAGGGGAAGGACTGATTGAGTTGATAAAAGAGGAATTAAATGTTAAAGAGGTGGAGTTTCAGGTTGATGGAGAAAAGAGTGACAGTTGGGATTTGGAATATGACCTTGAAATCACCGAAGAGCTTAAAAACGAAGGGATTATTAGGGACATTATCAGACAGATTCAAAATATGAGGAAAAAATCCGGGTGTAAACCAGAGGACAGAATTACGATTTATTACTCCGCAATAGGGAGTTTGTCCGGGTTGATGACCGGGAAAAAACAGGAATTATTGTCTCAAGTCGGAGCAGAGGATTTAATTTCTTCAAAAGAAGACAAGGGACTTAAAATAGAATCAATTTCAAAAATAGACGGTCAAGAGCTTTGGTTGGGCTTAAAATTATAGTAAAATAAATATATGGCGATTCCTAAATTTTTAAAAACTTTTTTAACTACGGTCAGCTCCAAGCCCCAGTCATCTACGGGGAGTTTTGGCGAAAAGCGTGCTCTTGAAGGGGAAATTACGAAACGTCTCGGCGGAGACAAGGGGCTTTTCAAGGGGAAGCCCTTTCTAAGGAGACCTGATTTTCGTCGGGCGTTGAAAAAGGCGCCGGAAAGATTCCCCGGAGTAGTCGGCGGATTTACCGAAAAAGAGAGAGTGGCCCTTGAAGAAGGATTATTCCCGAAAGAGAAATTCGGAGTATATATTACACCCTATGAAGTGAACCGCCGCTTAAAGAGTTTAAAGAGCGAGATGATACGCGAAAGGGACATAGGCAGAAAACTCGAAACAAGAAAACAAATGCAGTATTTAGAAGCATTAAAGGGGAAAAAAGAAGAAAATGAGAAATAAAATATTGCTTATTATCATAGTCGCCTTTTTTATTTTAGGAGCAGTTGGCTATTGGCTCTATCAAAGAAACGATTATTCTAAAGAGGTTTTACGGGTGGACATTTTGGGACCGGATTCCGCTTCCGCAGGACAACAAGTGGAATACACCGTAAGGATTAAAAATAACGGTGATGTTCGTTTAGAAGAACCTCGTCTTATTTTTGAATTTCCAAATACTGTTCAGCCGATGAATGGCGAGGGATTAAGAGTAACGAAAGAAAGCGATGCGTTCGATGATAGGGCAATATACCCCGGACAAGAAAAAACTTTCCGTTTCCAAGCGATAATTTTTGGGAAACAGGGAGAGCTGAAAGAGGCAAAAGCGACGGTTTCTTACCATCCAAAAAACATCAAAGCAACATATGTTTCGAGAACCAGCCAGCTGATGACTATCAATGATGTCCCCTTGACTTTTGAATTTGATATTCCTTCAAGTTTGGGAGGAGGGCAGGAATTGGATTTTTCCTTAAATTATTTTTCCAGCATTGATTATCCTTTGTCTGATTTACAGATTAAAATCACTTATCCTTCGGATTTCTCTCTTAAAGAAACCGACCCGAAGGGGCTCTCTGATATTGAGTGGAGCATCCCTTTGTTGAATAAGGCAGAAGGCGGAAGAATTGATATAAAGGGGAGTTTGTCAGGAGAGGTCGGTTCAACAAAAATATTTAAAGCCGAGCTTGGGATGTGGAAAGACGGCAATCTCATAGTTCTTAAAGAAACGGCAAAACAGGTAAAAATCGTAGAGCAGTCGTTGTATATTACCCAGATAATTAATGGTTCTCCCGAGTATGTCGCTAACCCGGGAGACCTGCTCCATTACGAAATTGCTTTTAGGAACATAGGGAGTTCTCCCCTACAGAATTTGTTTTTGGCCAGTAAGCTCAATAGCCAATTATTTGATTTCGGGACTATTAAAACGCCCGACGGCCAAACGCAAACGGGCGATAACTCCATAATTTGGGACTGGCATAAAATTCCCAAACTGCAGTTTTTGGATGCCGGGGAAGAGGGCTTGGTTGAGTTCTGGGTTGAATTAAAAAGAGAAGCAGAAGGAATGAGCAGCGCCAAGATAGAGAGTGAAATTATTCTGGGACAAGCAAGAAGAAAATTTGTTAATAAGGTTAATGCCAATGTGGAGCTTGCTCAAGATGCCTTTGTGGACGATGAGATTTTTGGCAGTCAGGGCAATTTCCCGCTTACAATTGATAAAGAAAGCAATTTTACCGTTGTTTGGAAAATAAAAAATTACTATAACCCGGTTAAAGGCGCTAAGGTAAGGGCGGTTCTGCCGGCAGGCATTAGTTTGACCGGACAAATAATACCCCAGAAACTTAGTTTTGACCCGGAGACAAGAGAAATAATTTGGACGGCCGGTGATTTGCCGGCTAATCAAGGGATAAATGAACCGCTTCAGCTCGCTTTTCAAGTTAAATTAAAACCAAATGCCAGTCAGCAAGGAAATTTTGTTGAGTTGGTGAAAGATACGGTGTTTAGCGGACTTGATGAGTGGACCGAGAAGGACCTGCAAACAGGGCCATCACTTTTAACTACTGAAGCTTTTGGCGATAACGGAAAAGTAAGATAAAAAATATGGATTTAATGCAAAAAATCATATCTCTTTCAAAACGCCGGGGATTTATCTTCCCCTCTTCGGAAATTTACGGCGGATTCGGGTCCAGTTATGATTTTGGCCCCTTAGGAGTGTTGTTGAAAAACAACATCAAAAAAGCGTGGTTGGGTGAAATGCTCAAGAAACAAGATAATATTGTCGGACTTGACGCAGCCATTTTAATGTCGCCGAAAGTTTGGGAGGCCTCCGGTCACCTTACGGCGGGATTCGCCGACGAATTGGTGGAATGCCTGTCCTGCCACAAAAGATTTCGCGTAGATGAGATTAAAAAGGATAAATGTCCGGAATGCGGAGGAAAGCTTACAAAGCCGAAGCAATTTAATTTAATGATGAAAACATTTGTCGGTTCTCTTGAAGATGAAAGCGCGATTGCTTATCTGCGCGCCGAAACCTGTCAGGGAATCTACATTAATTTCAAAAATGTTCTAAATTCCGGACGGCTGAAACTGCCGTTCGGCATCGCCCAAATCGGAAAATCGTTTCGCAACGAAATTACTACCAAGAATTTTATTTTCCGGATGAGAGAATTTGAGCAAATGGAGATGCAGTGGTTCTGCCATCCCAAGGAGGCGGATAAATGGTTTGAGTATTGGAAAGAGCAACGGCTTAATTGGTATTTTGATTTAGGTGTAAAAAAGGAAAACTTAAAATTATTGGAAGTTCCCGAGGGCAAAAGAGCGCACTATGCCAAAAGACAAATTGATTTGGAATATAATTTTCCATTCGGCTGGCAGGAGATTGAAGGTATCCATAACCGCGGGGATTGGGATTTATCCCAGCACCAGAAACATAGTGGTCAGGATTTGAGCTATAAAGACCCGGTAACAGGAGAAGAATATATTCCTCACATAATTGAAACATCGGCGGGAGTTGAAAGGAGCTTTCTGGCATTTTTCACGGAAGCGTATCAGGAAATTTCAGGGGGAAGGACAGAGACCACGGAAGCAACCAAAGAAGAAGAAATATTGCTGAAGCTTGATAAAAAATTAGCTCCGATTAAAGTGGCGGTTTTGCCTTTAGTTAAAAACAAGCCGGATATCTCCAAGAAAGCCAAAGAGGTTTATCAGCTTATTAAGCCCCGTTTTATGGCGCGATATGATGAATCCGGTTCTATCGGCAGACGATATCGCCGGCAGGATGAAATAGGCACGCTTTACTGCGTCACTATTGATTTTGATACCTTAGACGATAATGATGTCACTGTCAGAGACAAAGACACAATGAAGCAAAAAAGAGTGAGAATAGAAAAACTTTTAGATTACCTCGCCGAAAAATTAAATTGAACCCACGGGCTTTGGAAAAATTAAGAGAAAAATGATGGCGAACAAAGAAGACGATTTTGACGTGGCTGTTATTGGAGCCGGCCCGGCCGGAATGATTGCCGCAGGCAGGGCTGGAGAACTTGGCGCAAAAGTTATTTTATTGGAAAGAAACAAAAAACCGGGCAGAAAATTGATTTTAACCGGTAAAGGGAGATGTAATCTTACTAACGCTGAGTTTAATTTAAATAAGCTTGTTGAAAATTACGGCAAGAAAGGAAAATTTTTATTCCATTCTTTTTTTGTTTTCGGACCTAAAAATGTCATTAATTTGTTTGAAAAGCTCGGAGTAAAGACAAAGATTGAAAGAGGAAAAAGAGTTTTTCCGGAAAGCGACAAGGCGGGCGACATATTGATGGCATTGGTTAAATATTTATTGAAAGGGAGAGTAAAAATCGTTTACAATTCAGAAGTAGCCGGAATTGTTCGCCAGAAAAATAGGATTAAAAAATTAATACTAAAAGACAAGACCGTCATTGCCAAGAAATATATTTTTTGTACCGGCGGAAAATCATATCCTTTAACCGGCTCAACGGGCGACGGACTTAAGTGGGCAAAAATTTTAGGCCATAAAATCGAAGAATTATCCCCTGTCTTGGTCCCGATTAAAATAAAAGAAAGCTGGGTTTGGGACCTTCAAGGGTTGGGTCTAAAAAATGTGAAAGTGAGCGCTTGGCAGGACGGTGAGAAGCAATGTAGCGGATTCGGGGAATGTCTTTTTACCCATTTCGGATTAAGCGGGCCGATTATTTTGGACATAAGTAAGAAAGTCGGGGAGTTATTAAAAAACGGAAAAGTAAAAATAGCCATTGATTTAAAGCCGGCGTTGGACTTGGTAAAATTAGATGAGCGTATTAAAAGGGATTTTCAAAAATATCAAAATAAATCATTCAAAAATTCCTTAAATGATTTATTGCCTCGCAATTTAATAGGTATTGTCGTGAGAATGTCTAGAATAGACCCGGAGAAAAAAGCGAATAGCATAACTAAAGAAGAAAGGGCTCGTTTAGCAAAAATTTTAAAAAATTTGGAAATGACTGCGGAAGGATTGCTTGGGTTTGATTCAGCCATAGTCACCGAAGGAGGAATTTCCTTGAAAGAAATAGAGAGCCGGACAATGAAGTCAAAAATAATTGATAATCTGTATTTTGCCGGAGAAATCATTGATATAGATGGCCCGACCGGTGGTTTTAATCTTCAGTTGTGCTGGAGCACCGGTTTCTTGGCCGGAGAAAACGCGGCAAAAGAAGAATAATGCGATTGATATATGGCGCTGGATACAAGCATTTTCTATTTTTTAAACGGATTAGCAGGCAAATCGCATGTCTGCGATATTTTAATTATTTTTTCTGCCCAGTATTTCCAATACTTGTTGATTATTGCGTTTTTCGTATTTCTTTTCTATTGTTTAAAGGACAAACGGGAGAAAATCCGCATTTTTCTGGCGATTGTTATTTCCATTATTGTGTCACGGGTTTGTGTTGCCGGAGTTATCCGGTTTTTTTATCATCGTCCCCGGCCGTTTATCTTTGATGATGTTCACCAATTAATATTTCCTAATGGCTATTCTTTTCCTTCGGGGCATTCGGCATTTTTTTTCGCAATGGCAACAGCGATTTATTTTTACAACAAAAAATTAGGCATAATTTTTTTTATCGCAGCGCTCTTTATGAATGTAAGCCGAGTTATTGCCGGGGTCCATTATCCTTCTGACATCATCGGAGGAATGATTATAGGCGCAATATCCGCCTTATTTGTGCATTTTCTCACGATGAAGAGATATAATAAAAAAATTTAATAATTCATTTTATAAAAAAATTTATTTGCCGAATTGTTAATAACTTTTTCTATTGACACGCATTGTGTGTAATCTATTATTAATAATAGAAAGGGACATTAAGGGTTGGTCTCCTTACCGCCTTTCGTTGAAAGCGGTTTGGTAAGGCAAGGGATAATTTAGATTATTCTTTTTGCCCCAGAGAGCCGTTGGTCAAATGCCAGCAAAGAAAAAGAAGAAGAAATAAAACAGAAGGCACCCTTGCGGTGCCTTTTGTTTTGGCTCGAATCCCATTTCTGGATAACTCCACTTGACAGTTTTTTTAGTTAGAATATAATTTTCTCAGAATGATTTTATGAGGTTGGTCTCTCATAATCATTCAGGTAAAATATGGACTTGATTGTATCAAGGAGCAGAAATATTCTTAAGATATTAGCAGGCCCATAAAAAATAATGATTAACGACGAATTAATGTTTGATGACTGGGAGGAAGATGCGGAAGAAGAAAAGTCAGGAGAAGAAGATGTCGAGGGATTGTCTTCGGAGGGAGACGACGAAGATGAGGAGGGTGACGAAGAGTAAAGGGTGAAGAAGAGCAAAAAAGAAGCGCCGATTAAGGCGCTTCCTTTTTGCTTTTTAAACCTTGTTTAATGTGATATTGTAGAATAGAATAGAAGTCATTAATTGTTCTGATTATTTATGTATCAAAAAACTGTTTTAAAAAATGGGCTAAGAATTATCGCTGTGCCGGACAAGAGTACCCAAGCAGTGACGGTTTTACTTTTGGTGAAAATAGGAAGCAAATATGAGATTAAAGGAACCAGCGGCATTTCCCATTTTTTGGAGCATATGCTTTTTAAGGGGACCAAAAAGCGTCCCACTTCCACCGATGTCGCAGAAGCGCTGGATAAGGTGGGGGGAAATTATAACGCTTTTACCGGCGAAGAATTCACCGGCTATTTTGCTAAAGTAGAGTCGTCCCACTTTGACTTGGCCCTGGACTGGGTGGCAGATATTTATTTAAATTCCCTTTTGCCCGAAAAAGAAATCAAAAAAGAGAAAGGAGTGATAGTGGAAGAAATCAATATGTACCACGATAATCCAATGGCGCATATCCAGAATTTATGGAAAAAATTACTTTATGGAGACCAGCCGGCTGGCTGGAGTGTGGCAGGCGAAAAATCAGGCGTAAAGAAGATTACCAAAGAACAACTATCGTCTTACCGAAAAAACCATTACACCGCCTCAAATTCTTTGGTCTGCATAGCCGGCAATTTTGATGGGGCAGAAGCAAAGAGAAAAGTAAGGGAATATTTTTCTAAATTGTCGAAAGGTAAAGTTCATCTTAAGCCAAAAGTTATTGAAAGCCAAAAAAAGCCGAATTCCTTGATTCATTTTAGAAAAATCGACCAAACGCATCTTTGTTTGGGGGTTCGGGCATACAATCTTTTCCATCCCCAAAGATATGCTTTAGAATTGTTAGCCGTAATATTAGGCGGAATGATGAGTTCCCGCTTGTTTGTAGAAGTGCGCGAGAAATTAGGGCTTGCCTATTATGTTGTCACCTTGCCGGAAAGCGACTCGGACACTGGCTTTCTGTTAACAAGGGCAGGAGTGGATAACAAAAATGTTGATAAAGCCATTAAGGCGATTTTAAGAGAATACAAGAAGATAAAAGAAGAGCTTGTTGGGCCGGCAGAACTCCAAAAAGCAAAGGATTATATTAAAGGCAAAATGGCTCTTTCTCTGGAAGTATCCGATGCCTTGGCTGCTTTTTACGGAGGCCAGGAACTTTTAGAAAATAGGATTTTAAGCCAAAAACAAATTTTTAAAAAGATTGATAGCGTTAAATCAAAAGATATTTTAGAGGTGGCGCAGGATATTTTTCAACCGCAGAAATTAAATCTTGTTTTACTTGGTCCGCTGAAAGACAAAAAAGCATTTGAAAACTTATTAAAAGAGTTTTAATATTAATGTAATGGATGAGGAACGGCCACTGAATTATATTCCGGAAAATATCGGAAGAGGCAACGGCTCCCGTGTTTTAGATATTTCCTGGGCGACTATCCTAAAAATTATTTTTGCCTTAGGCGCGCTTTATTTTGTCTTTTTAGTAAGAGATATCCTTATTTGGTTTATTTTTGCGCTGGTAATTTCTATCCTGTTCAACCCAGCTATAAATTTTCTCCACAAGTTGCATATTCCAAGAGTGATGGCGGCGATTTTGGTTTATTTAAGCATTTTTGTTTTTTTGGGAGTGTTTATGTATATCCTCGCTCCTTTGCTTTTTTCCGAATTACAGCAATTCAGTGTTAACTTGCCCACTTATTTTGACCAAGGAGCTCCATATTTCAGCGGTCTAAAAATAGAGGCCTTGCAAAATTTTCAATCATTTACCGAAGCATTGAGCAAAGGGCTTTCTAATGCTTCATCTAATATATTCACTGCTATGTCAGCCATTTTCGGAGGCATTGCCTCTACAATAGCTATCTTTTCCATTGCTTTTTTCTTGTCGCTGGAAGAAGAAGGTTTGCTCAAAGCGATAATGCTTGTTTCCCCGCCTCGTTATAAAACAAAGATTCTGACCGTCTGGCAGAGAAGTCAGAAAAAAGTGGCTTCTTGGTTTGGGGTAAGGATTATTTGTTGTTTCTTCATAGGGCTGACAATAGGAATCGCCTGCTATGTTTTGGATATTAGATATGCCGCCTTTCTTGGACTTTTCGCCGGACTCTTTAATATAATTTTTACAATCGGTCCATTCTTAAGTGGAACCGCTATTACCTTGTTTATTTTGGCGATTGCCGGTTTGCCCAAAGCGATTATATTCCTTATTATATTTTTTGTCGCGCAGGAAATAGAAAGCTATGTCATTATGCCGGTTTTGACCAAAAGACTTTTACGGCTTTCACCTTCTCTTGTGTTAATATCTTTATTAATCGGCGCTAAACTCTGGGGGCTTCTGGGAGCGATTTTAGCCATTCCCTTGGTGGGGATGTTCTTTGAGTTTGCCCAAGGATTTCTTACAAAAAGAGAAGCTATAGAGCAAGAGCTGTAACAGAATTAGAATGCCAGAATTTTTTGTCGTTGCTACTCCAATAGGAAATCTTCAAGATATATCCTTCCGAGCCCTTGAAGCGCTGAAAAGGGCTGATTTCATTTTGTGCGAGGATACGAGAGTAAGCCAAAAATTGTTAAATCACTTCGGAATAAGCAAGCCATTGATAAGTTATCATCAGCATTCAAAATCGGCAAAAGTAGAATCAATTATAAGATTATTAAAGCAAGGCAAGAATGTTGCCCTTATAACTGATGCCGGCACGCCGGGCATATCTGACCCGGGGAATAAGTTGATATGGGACATAACTCAAGAGCTGGGTGAGAGCGTAAATATTATTCCGATTCCCGGGCCATCTGCGCTCGCAACAATCGCCTCAGTGGCAGGCATCCCTATGGACAAGTTTTTGTTCTTAGGTTTCCCGCCTCAGAAAAAAGGAAGAAATAAATTTTTCAAGGAAGTTATTGATTCTAAATATCCGGTAATTTTTTATGAGTCGCCCTATAGAATTATAAAATCCCTTAAACAACTTCAAGAATTAGACCTGGAAATTGAGGCAATAGTTGGCAGGGAATTGACTAAAAAATTTGAAACAATTTATCGCGGGAGAATTGACAAAGTGATAGAGTTAATAGAAAAAGACAAGACAAAAGGCGAATTCGCCGTTATTGTCAAAAGAGATGGCAAAGAAAAATAAAAAATTCTATATCTCCACGGCCTTGCCTTATGTCAATTCCATTCCCCATATCGGCTTTGCTTTGGAAATCATATATGCAGATGTCTTGGCCCGTTATCATCGCAGTTTAGGCGAGGATGTCTTCTTTTTGACCGGCACTGACGAAAATGGGTTGAAAATTGCTCGGGCAGCGGAAGAATCAGGAGTTCCGGTGAAAGAATTTGCCAGGAAGAATGCCGAGGCCTTCCGCGAACTCAAAGAAATCCTTAACTTGTCTTTTGATGATTTTATAAGAACCACCGAAGAAAGGCATATTAAAGCGGTTTATAAATTATGGCAGACGTGTAAGCAAGATATCTATAAAAAGAAGTATCAAGGCCTTTATTGTGTCGGATGCGAACGATTCTATAAAGAAGAAGATTTGGCCGATGGACTGTGTCCGGAACACAAAACAAAACCGGAATTTATAGAAGAAGAAAATTATTTTTTTAAGCTTTCTAAATACGAAGAACAGCTCAAAGAATTGATAGAAGAAGATATTTTGAAAATTGTCCCGCAAACCCGCAAAAACGAAGTTTTAAGTTTTATTAACAAAGGGCTTGAGGATATTTGTATTTCTCGTTCGTCTAAGAGAGCGAGGAATTGGGGCATACCGGTGCCGGGCGACGAGAGCCAATTTTGCTGGTGCTGGTTTGATGCGGTGATAAACTATATCAGTGCTTTGGGATATGGGGTTGATGATAAAAATTTTCAGCAATGGTGGCAGGCAAATAATAATAATAAAATTCATGTTATTGGCAAGGGAATTTTAAATTTCCATGCCCTTTACTGGCCCGCAGCCCTTCTGTCCGCTGGATTATCCCTGCCTAATATTTTGTTTGTTCACGGTTATGTCACCGTGGGAGGGCAGAAAATGTCTAAAAGTTTGGGGAACATTGTTAGCCCCAAAGAATTAGCCGGGAAATACGGGATTGACGCGGTGCGATACTTTTTTTTAAGAGAGGCATCTCCTTTTGATGACAGCGATTTTACCATTGAGAAATTTGAAGAGAGATATAATGCGGATTTGGCGAAGGGGCTGGGGAATCTCGTTGCGAGGGTAGTAACCCTCGCAAGTAAGTCCAAAGTCCAAAGTCCAAAGTCCAAAGTAAAAATTACAATTCAAAACCCAAAACCAAAAGAAGAAATAGCCAAAACTCAAGAGAATTATAAAAGGGCATTAGAGGAATTTAAATTTAATGAAGCGTTGCGAACAATCTGGGGGCTAATAGGATTTTGCGATAGATATATTGAGCAGGAGCGGCCTTGGGAGGGCACGGAAAACAAATCATTAATTATTAATGATTTGTTGTTGGCAATTGAAGAAGTCGCCAAATTACTTGAACCATTCTTGCCAGAGACCTCGCAAAAAATAACGGCCCAACTCCAATCCTTAGAATCTGTTCCTCTCTTTCCCCGTTTGGCCTGATTTTTAATTTCAATATGTTATTTTTCGTTTTTCATTATGTTCATAGACACCCACGCCCATCTTAATTTCCCTGCTTTTGTGAAAGACAGGGATAAGCTCATAAAAGAGTGCCTTAAAAAAGATATTTGGCTTATAAATGTTGGCACTAATCTTTTTACTTCCAAAAAAGCAGTTGAAATTGCCCAGCGTTATGGTGAGGGAGTTTACGCTTCAATTGGTCTGCATCCGCTTAATCTTGACACCGGTTTTGTCAAAATAAAAATTGACAAGGATGAAGTAGACAAGGAAGAAAGTCCGTTTGAATCAGAATTTGATTATGAGACCTATCAAAAACTCGCTTTTGACAAAAAAGTAGTGGCAATAGGGGAAATCGGGCTGGATTATTATTGGAAACCGAAAACCAAAATAAAATTGGAGAAATTTAAAGAGGCCCAGAATATTTTATTCCGTCAACAGTTAAGATTGGCGAAAGAATTGGATTTACCGATTATCATCCACTGCCGAATGGCTCATGATGATTTAATAAGAATTTTGAAAGAGCAATCCTTAATTTATGATTCCAATTTCAAGGGAGTAATTCATTGTTTCACCGGCAACTGGGAACAGGCAAGGGCCTATATGGCAATGGGATTTCATATCGGGTTCAATGGTATAATTTTTAAATTTGATCAAGACGATATTATTAAGAAAATGCCTTTAGAAAAAATGTTAATTGAGACAGATTGTCCCTATTTGTTACCGCCAAAATATAAGAAAAAAATCAATGACCCGATGGGCGTGGAATATGTGGCTAAGGAAATCGCTAAAATCAGAAACATTTCTCTTAAAGAGGTTGCTGACCAAACCACCCAAAACGCCCAAAAATTGTTCATTGGCATTAGTAAGCTGGTTGACAAAAGTGGCAAAAAAGTTTAAAATAAAACCAATTCAGAGATTCAAGGAGGAAAGACATGAAATGGAATCCAATTTCCCCAATAAAGAGGGACCTGAAGAAAGATTTAACAGTTCTTTTCAATTGGCTTATTGGTTTAGCCAAAAGACATAAGAACAGACCCCGCTCTTATTGGGATGTTTAGTATGAGGAGATTATAACCGAGCCTAGCTCGGTTTTTTTTATTGAAAAATTTGGGGATTCTGGATAGAATAGAATTAGTGTTTTTTTATTTTAACTGTTTTATCACTTTTTCCATTCCGTTATCCATTTCGTTACCGAGTAACGAAACGATATTACAGATATTAGATATTCGTTACCGAGTAACGAAATATGTAACGAAATATAACGAAATGGAATGAAATATATTATATGAGAAAAACGCAATTGGTTTCGGGAGAATATTATCATATCTATAATCACGGAGTTGATGATCGTAAAGTTTTTGAAAATAATACTGATTTTATGAGAGCAGCAGTCAATCTAACGGTTTTTAATGATGCGAAGTCTTCTCCCGGAATACTTTCTCGTTTTGTTAAAGACCCCTCAAAACTTATTGATTCCTATATGCCCGATAATCGAGAACGGTTGATCGATATTATTGCTTTCACATTAAACTCTAATCATTATCATCTTTTTGTAAGGCAAAAAGCTGAAAAAGGAATTTCTCGTTTTATGCATTCTTTTGACAAAGGTTATGCCCGCTATTTTAATCTTAAAAACGATCGAAGGGGCGCGCTTTGGGAAGGCAGTTTTGGAATTAAACTAATTGATAATGAGTCCTATTTTTTTCACATCATGGACTATGTCCATCTGAATGTTCTTGATAATTTCCAACCCAAGTGGCGTGATGGCAGGATAGAGAATTGGGAAAGGGCTGCTGTAGACATGAAGAATTATATTTGGTCAAGCTATCCTTATTATCGCACCGGGACAAGTCAAATTCCTTTTATGAATTTGATAATCACAAGACCTGATTGGTTAAAGGAATATTGTCCAAAGCCAGAGGATTTTGAGAAAAGCGTTCATCTTTGGTCAATGCGAAACACTTTATGAATATTATGATAGCTATCGTTATCCGCGTATCGTTACTCGGTAACGAAAGATAACACTAAGTGGATGATGTCATATGAACCAGCGCATTTTATTGAAAAATTTGGGGATTTTGCGTAGAATGAAGAGTAATGAACAGTTATGACCCAAAAGCAATAGAGGGCAAATGGCAGGCAAAATGGGAAGAGGGGAAGATGTTTGAAGCCAAGGATTCTTCAAAAAAACCCAAGTTTTTTGTTTTGGATATGTTCCCCTATCCTTCGGGTGACGGTCTTCATGTCGGTCATCCGCGGGGATATGTGGGGACTGATGTGATTGCCCACTATATGAGGATGAAAGGATATAATGTCTTGCATCCTATGGGTTGGGATGCTTTTGGTTTGCCGGCAGAGAATTACGCCATTAAAACAGGAATTCTTCCTGCTATTTCCACAAAGAAAAACATAGCAAGATTTAAAGAGCAGATGAAGTTAATCGGCCTTTCTTATGATTGGTCGCGGGAAATTAATACCACTGACCCGAATTATTATAAATGGACTCAATGGATTTTTCTTTTACTTTTTGAACGAGGCCTTGCGTACCAAGAAACATTGCCGATTAATTGGTGTCCTTCCTGTAAAACGGGCCTTGCCAACGAAGAAGTAGTAGCCGGCAGATGTGAGCGTTGTGGCGCGGAAGTTACGAAAAAGAACATTAAACAGTGGGTTTTGAAAATTACGGATTATGCGGAAGAATTACTTGAAGGATTAAATAAATTGGATTGGCCGGAAAAAATAAAAGAGATGCAGAGAAATTGGATAGGGAAATCTGTTGGCGCGGATATAATATTTCAAGTTAAAAGTCCAAAGTTAAAAGCCCAAAGTCCGAATCCGGAAATCGGAAATTTTATCAAAGTATTTACAACGAGGCCGGATACGATTTTCGGAGCGACATTTATGGTCTTAGCGCCCGAACATGAATTGGTAGAAAAAATTACCACTCCGGGACAATCGGCTCGGGTGAAGGAATATCAAGAAAATACAAAAAACAAGATGGATATTGAGCGTCAACTTGAGGACAAAGAGAAAACAGGAGTTTTTACCGGCGCTTTCGCTATCAATCCGGCCAATAGCAAAGAAATCCCGATTTATATTGCGGATTATGTCTTGCCTTTTTATGGCTACGGCGCAATTATGGCAGTGCCGGGGCACGATGAGAGAGATTTTTCATTCGCCAAAAAATATAATCTGCCGATTGTAAAAGTGATAGAGGACCAAGGCCCAAAGTTCGAAGTCCAAAATTTAGAAGAAAGAGGAATAGAGGAGGTTTATGAAGGGGAGGGGATTTTGATTAACTCCGACAGATTTGACGGGACGGAATCCGAAAAGGCGGGCAAAAAGATTGTAAAATGGATAGAGGGAGCTGAGCCGACCGTGAATTATAAATTAAGGGATTGGATATTTTCAAGACAAAGATATTGGGGAGAGCCCATCCCGCTAATTTTTTGCGAGAACTGCAAAAAATTAGCGGAAAATCCAAAGTCCAAAATTCAAAAACCAAAATTTAGCAAAGGAGAATTATTAAATCCGGGATGGATTGCTTTGCCAAAAGAGAATTTGCCTTTAGTTTTGCCGGAGCTTGAAAAATATGAGCCGACCGGCACGGGCGAGTCGCCTTTGGCAAGCCGGCCTGAGTGGGTAAAAACAATTTGTCCCAGGTGCGGCGGCCGGGCTTTCCGTGAGACCAATACAATGCCCCAGTGGGCTGGCTCTTGTTGGTATTTCCTCGCGTATGTAATGCGAGAAAATCCAAAATCCAAAATCCAAAATCCAAAATTGGTTTGGGACAAAAAGAAGATTAAATATTGGTTGCCTGTTGATTTCTATATTGGCGGGGCAGAACACGCCGTCTTACATCTTTTGTACTCCCGCTTTTGGATAAAAGTTTTATCTGACGCAAAAATTATAGAATTTGACGAGCCGTTTAAAAAGTTGGTTACCCTCGGCTTGATTTTGGCGTCCAATGGTCAAAAAATGTCCAAGTCGCGGGGCAATGTAATTAATCCAGACGATATTATTGAGCAATACGGAGCTGATGCGTTCCGTCTTTATGAAATGTTTATGGGTCCCTTCAACCAGCCGATTGCTTGGGATACTGAAAATATCATAGGGGTTAGAAGATTTTTAGAGAAAATCTGGAAGTTTTTTGAAAAATCTCAAATTCCAAATTCCAAATCTCAAAAAAATTCCAATATTCAGAATACAAACATTGAAAGAATGCTGCATCAAACAATAAAGAAAGTTACCGGAGATATTGAAACTCAAAAATTTAATACTGCCATTGCTTCTATGATGGAGCTTATTAATAAAATTCAAAATTCGAAAGCTCAAATTCAAATCAATACCTTAGAAACTTTTTTAAAGATTTTAGCGCCGTTTGCCCCGCATATTGCGGAAGAGCTATGGAGCAGATTGGGACATGAAGAATCTCTATTCAAGGAGAAATGGCCGGAATATAATCCGAAGATGATTGTTGAAGAAGAAGTCAAATTAGTCATTCAAATTAATGGCAAGGTTCGTGGTACGATTGTTGTTTCGGCGGATTTGCCTGGAAAAGAGGCGGTCAAATTAGCCATTGAGTCCGATGTTGCCGAAAAATGGCTTGAGAACAAAAAAATCCAAAAAACGATTTTTGTCAAAGGCAAATTAATTAATTTTGTGATTTAGTCAACGGAACATTGAGGTTAATTTTATTTTTCTAATGTTTGTCCTCTGGTGTCCAGAATCTCCGGTTTTGTTTTCTTGAAAGTAGATTTTTATTGTGGTACATTAAAGGATATGAACCATATCATCGCTAATCCAAAAGTTTTTGGAGGCAAACCCATTGTTAAGGGAACCAGGATTTCTGTTGAATTTATTATGGAATTGACCGCTTCTGGTATGACGATTGATGAAATCGTGAAAGAATACCCGATTCTTAAGAGAGGTGATATCCTGGCAGCCATTAAATACGCCACTCAGGTCTTCAAAAAGCAAGAGCTTGTTTTTGCTTAATTTTTCCTATGAAATTTTTAGCTGATGCTAATATTGCTCCGAGGACAATTAAAGCTCTTAGACAAGCGGACTTTAATGTTAAGAGCATAATCGAGGAAGGCCAAGGAGAGATATCCGACGAAAAAGTAATTAAGTTGGCCACCAAAGAGAGTCGTATCATTTTGACGCACGATAAAGATTTCGGAAATATTTTAATTTACCCCGTCTTAAAACACAAAGGGGTTATTTTAATTCGGCTTAGAAATCAAAGACCCCAGAATGTTATTAGACGTCTTGTTCCTTTTTTGGAGGCAATCTCTCTAAAGAAAATAAAAAATAATCTTATAATTTTAACCGAGAAAGGAATTAGAGCATATAAAGAATAAAAAAAGTTAATATTTATGAATTTATTGAATAAAAAGATCCAAAAAACGATTTTTGTCAAAGGCAAATTAATTAATTTTGTGATTTGATTGATTTTTATTTTGTTCCTTTATTTTTAACTTTTCACTTTTAATTTTTAACTTGGACAAGCCCGCTTTGAGGGGGCGAAGGAATATGTGCGGTATAATTGGATACATTGGTAAAAAAGATGCCCTTCCTATAATCATGGAAGGGCTAAAGCGACTTGAGTATAGGGGATACGACTCGGCCGGAGTCGTTATTTTAGACAAAAACAATAGTGCTCAAGTTGTGAAAGCAAAAGGCAAAATCAAAGATTTGGAGGAAAAATTAAGGGGAAAAGAGATAAAAGGAAATTTCGGAATTGGACATTCAAGATGGGCAAGTCACGGGCAACCATCAGAGATAAATGCACATCCGCATTGGGATTGCAAAAAAGAAATTTTTGTTGTCCACAATGGAATCATTGAAAATTATTCAATATTGAAGGAAGTATTAGAAAAAGAGGGGCACAAATTTATTAGCGAAACAGACACAGAAATTTTGGCTCATTTGATTGAAAAATATTTTAAGGGAAACTTGGAAGAGGCGACGCGATTAGCCCTGAAAGAAGTTGTTGGCGCTTATGCAATTGCTGTTGTTTCTCCCAAAGACCCTAATAAAATTGTTTTTGCCCGCCAGTCGAGCCCCTTGCTTGTTGGCTTGGGCGATGAAGAAAATTTTGTTGCCTCTGACGCCCCGGCAATTTTGGGGCACACAAGACAAGTTATTTATTTAGAGGATGGAGAAATGGGGGTAATTACTCCAAATGATTTTCAGATTTTTAACTTAAATAGGGAAATAATAAACAAAGAAACTAATCATTTGGAATGGAATATTCAACAGGCAGAAAAGGGTGGCTATGAGTATTTTATGCTTAAGGAAATTATGCAAGAGCCGGAAGCGATTAGGAATGCGATTAGAGGAAGAATAATTTTAAATGAAGGGACCGCTAAATTAGGCGGGATAGAATCTATAGCTGATAAATTGAAAGGAATAGATAGATTAATAATCGTTGGCATGGGAAGCGCTCTCTTGGCGGGTAGAGTCGGGGAATATATGATTGAAGAATATGCCGGTATTTCAGTAGAGATTGAGGACGCTTCGGAATTTCGGTATAAGAAACAAGTGTTTCGTAAAAATGATGCAATTTTGGCAATTTCTCAATCAGGGGAAACAGCTGACACGCTTTTTGCCGTTAAAGAAGCAAAAAGAAAAGGAATTTTATGCTTGTCTATTGTTAATGTGGTCGGCTCAAGCATTACCAGAGAGGTAGACGCCGGGATTTATAATCATGCTGGTCCGGAGATAGGAGTGGCTGCCACTAAATCCTTTGTTGCCCAATTATCTATCTTAGCGCTTTTAACTGTATTTTTAGGAAGACAAAGGGAGATGTCTTTGGTTATGGGGAAAAGAATCTTAGAAGAACTTGCCAAAATGCCGGATTTAATAATGGACGTTCTCGTGCAGAAAGATAAAATTAAAGAGCTCGCTCAAAAATATTATCAATACAAAAATTTTCTTTATCTTGGACGGAAGTATAATTCTCCGATTGCCTTTGAAGGAGCATTAAAATTAAAAGAAATTTCTTATATCCATGCCGAAGGTCTTGTTGCAGGAGAAATGAAGCATGGTTCTATAGCAATGATAGACAAGGACTTCCCTTGCTTTGTTGTCGCCCTCAAAGACAGTGTTTATGAGAAAATGATTTCAACTATCCAAGAAATTAAAGCTAGGAACGGAAAGGTTATTGCATTGACCACGGAAGGCAATCAAGAGATTTTGAATCTAGTGGATGATTGTATTTTCATTCCAAAAATTTTAGAAATACTTACGCCTATTTTGTCAGTTATTCCTTTCCAGCTTTTCGCTTATTATGTGTCGGTTTTGCGTGGTTATGACCCGGATAAGCCGAGAAATCTGGCAAAAAGCGTTACCGTCGAATAATTCCGGTTTATCTTCTTCTTCTTATATGATAAAATATCTTTACTATGGATATTGCAAAATTACTCTATAAACCAGCTGGCGAGAGAGCGATTCTCTTGGGGAATTTTGCGGTGATAAGGGGAGCTCTGGAATCAGGGGTTCAGTTTGTCTCAACATATCCGGGCACGCCGGCCTCGGAAATCGGCGATGGATTTTCCTTGCTCGAAAAAGCAGGCAAGAGTAGTTTTTATTTTGAATATTCCACCAATGAAAAAGTTGCCTTAGAAGCCGGCATCGGAGCCAGTTTTTCTAATTTAAGAACCTTGGTGGCAATGAAAAGCTTTGGCTTGAATGTGGCGAGCGATGCCTTATTGCCTTTTGTCTATACCGGCTCCAAGGGCCCTACGGTTATAGTGGTGGCAGATGACCCCTCTTGCCACAGCTCTGGGCAAGAAGAAGAGAATGCCAGAGGATTTGCCTATTTGGCGCACATACCCATTCTTGAGCCGTCAGACCCGCAGGAATGCAAGGATTTTACAAAGATTGCTTTTGAACTCTCTGAAAAATTTAAAATTCCGGTTATTTTGCGTTTAACCACAAGAGTTGCCCACCAAAGCAGTATTGTGAAATTGGGCAAAATAGAAAAAGCAAATAGGAAGGTCGGATTTCAAAAGGATTACCAAAGATTCGTTACTATGCCCCCTAGGGTTTTGGAAATGCATCAGGAGCTTTTGGAAAAATTGCGAAAGATTAGAGAGTTTTCAAAAAATTCTCCCATAAATTGTCTGTTGAAATCTGATTTCAACAGACGAGGAGTGGGAATAATCACTTCAGGCGTAAGCTATTTATATACACAAGAAGCTCTCCAATCCCTTAACTTGAAAATTCCTGTTTTGAAATTGGGATTCTTTTATCCCTTGCCGGAGAAAAAAATAGAGAAGTTTATAAAGCCACTGAAAAAAGTTTTAATAGTGGAAGAATTGGAATCGTATCTGGAAAAAGAAATAAAGATTTTAGCAAAAGACATTAATCCAAAATTGGAGGTATTTGGCAAAAATTTACTTCCCGAAGTAAGAGAATTAAGGCCGGAGCAGGTTATGGAAGCAATCGCCAGAGTGGCCGGAAAGAAATATCGCGTGCCTAAAGTTAAACTGCCTGTCGGTATCAAAAGGTTTCCTAACCTTTGCCCCGGCTGCCCTTATTGGTCTATTTTTAACGGCGTTAAACAGGCCCTGAAAGAAGCGGGCGTAAAAAAAGAAGATGTGGTTTTCGGCGGAGGAATTGGCTGTTATATGCTGGCTTCTTTTGCTCCGCACAACCTGCAGGACTACTTGCTTTGTATGGGCTCATCCATAGGCATAGCTCATGGCATTAAAAAGGCGAATAAAAAACAAAAATTGATTTCTTTTGTCGGCGATTCAAGTTTTTTCCACGCCGGAATTCCCGCGCTCATCAATATCGTCCACAACCAATCAAATCCCTTGATTATTTTAATGGATAATCAAATTACAGCAATGACCGGCCAACAACCCTATCCTGGCATTGCCGAGTCAGGCAGAAAAGAAAAAGGGCAGAAAGTTAAATTAGAAGAGATTGTGAAAGCGTGCGGGGTAAAATATTTGAAAGTGATTGAGCCGGCAGAGGATTATAAGAATTTTGTAGAAACAGTGAAGGACTTTCTTAAAAAGGAAACGGTGGCCGTTATTATCGCTCGCCGTCCTTGTGTCCGAATAAAGCGATGAAAAAGAAGAATCGACAATTCAATATAGTACTTTTAGGAGTAGGCGGACAGGGCCTGATAACTTTGGGAAACATAATCACCCAGGCCGGATTTTTAGAGGGTAATGAGGTGAAAATGTCCGAGCTTCATGGTCTTTCCCAAAGAGGCGGTTCGGTCGCAGTGCAGATTCGGCTCGGAAAAGACATTTTTTCACCCCTGATTCCTCAAGGAGAGGCGGATTTAGTTCTGGCAATGGAAAGAAACGAATCTTTAAAAGGTTGTTATTTTTCTTCCAAGAAGAAAACAATATTTCTAATTAATGATTTTGAAATCTATTCCCCGTCTTTCGGAGGCCAAAAACTTCCCGGATTAGGGGAAGTTATTTCTGAAATTAAGCCATTCGCTAAAAAAGTTTACAGCATTAAGGCCTCGGATATTGTAAAAGAACACTTGGGATTAGGTATTTTGGCCGGAGTTTTTATGTTATCCGGAGCAACCCACAAAGAACTGATTCCCATAAGTCCGGCTAATGTTTTAAAAGCGATTAAGGAAAATGTGCCAAGAGAGTTCGGGCTGAATAAGAAGGCCTTTTTTTTGGCTAAAAATAATTTTAACTTGTAATGTTAAGATGCCTAAAAAAATTGTGGCGATGGGCGGAGGAAATGCAATGCCAAAAACTGTTTTGGCAGGATTGAGGGACTCGGAGGTAGAGCTTTTCGTAATTTGCGCTATGCTTGATACTGGAGGATCCAGCGGTAGATTAAGGAAAGATTATAAAATTTTAGCGCCCGGAGACATAAGGAGGGCGTTTCTGGCTTTGGCTCACACATCGCCCGTAATAGAGAATCTTTTCAATTATCGTTTTGAAGCAGGAGAGCTTAAGGGGCATAATATGGCGAATCTTTTGATTGCGGCCTTAGAACTTTCCGCCCAAAACTACGAGGACACGATAGAAGTTTTAAGTGAGATTCTTAATGTAAATCATCATGTCTTGCCGGTTACGTTAGAAAAATCAGAGGTTTGCGCAGTACTGGAGAATGGCCAAGTCGTTAAGGGAGAAAAAAATATTGATAAGCCGAAACATAAGCCGGAATTTAAGATACATAGCATCTACCTGGATCCTCCTGCCCGGGCCTACCCTAAGGCCATAGAAGCAATCAAAAACGCGGACTTGATTGTAATCGGACCCGGAGACCTTTATTCAACACTGGCCCAAATTCTTTTATGCGAAGGGGTAAAGGAGGCAATAATGGAAAGTAAAGGAAGGACTGCTTATATCGTAAATGTAATGACCAAACAAGGGGAGACAAACAATTATGGAGTCATTGATTTTACGCTGGCAATTGAAAAATTTTTAGGGGACGAATTGGATTATGTGATATATAACAACAATATTCCTTCGGCAGAGCGGGTTAGAAAATTTAAAGAGATTCATCCTGAATTATTGGAAATTACAAAAATAGACGAAAAACTTTCAGGGGATAAATTTATGGGCGCTGATTTGATAAATGATGATGGGGAGATAGTCCATAATCCTTTTAAAATAGCGAAATTATTATTGGATATTTAAAAATGTTTTTATTACTTAAGAAACCAAAAGAAAGAAAATATGGCGCAGATGGCTTAAACGCTGTTATTATGGCGGCAGGCCGAGGGGAAAGGATGCAGCCCCTTTCATCTGAAAAACAAAAACATTTGTTGAAGATATTGGGTAAAAGTATTTTAGAACACAACTTAGAACAATTAGATGGGTTAGTGGGAACTGCGATTTTAGTAATTAGGCCGGATGAGAGATGTAAAGAGATTAGAAGGATAATCGGAAGAAAATATGGAGGAGTTAAAATAAAATACGCGCTGGAAGAAGAGCCATTAGGCACGGCAGATGCTGCTAAAGCCGCCTTGCCTCTTATCAAGGAAAGATTTTTGCTTCTGAACGGAGATGATTTGTACAGTCGCGATGATATTAAAAATGTCTTGGACAAGTTTCCTTGTATTTTGGTTAAAAAAGTTGAGCAGCCAAAATTCTTCGGGATTGTGGGCGTTGCTAATAAAATAGCAGAATCATTTGTAGAAAAACCGAAAATTCCAACTTCTAATTTGGCCAATACGGGGATGTACTATTTACCGAGAGATATTTTTAGTTTTTCAATTGAAAAATCCGAAAGAGGAGAATACGAATTTACTGACTATATTAAACAGTTCATCGCCAAAGAAAAACTTAACGTTCAGGAGGCAGAGCAATGGATTCCGATTTCATTCTGCTGGCATCTTATCGAGGCCAGTGAGGCGCTATTAAAAAAAGCAGGAGGAGCCAATCAGGGGAGGATAGATGAGAATTGCGTGGTTTCCGGAAATTTATTGATAGGCAAGGGAACGATTATAGAAAAAGGGACACGAGTGGAAGGCCCTGTCTATATCGGAAAAAGTTGTTTGATTGAGCCAAATTGCTTTATTAGAAAATTTAGCAGTATCGGAGATGGAGTTAAGGTAAGAGAAGGGGCAACTATTGATAACACTGTTATTGGTAGTAATACGGAGATAGGCCCCAAGTGTTTAGTCGCTGATTCTGTAATTGGAGATAACTGCAATTTAGGGGCAGGGACAACCACCTTGAATTTTAACGAAGATGGAACAACGGTAAGAACGTCGGCCAAAGGAAAAATTGTTGACACCAAAAGGGCAAAATTTGGAGCAGTCATAGGGGACAAAGTAAAGACCGGAGCCGGAGTCATTATTTCTCCGGGTAAAAAGATTTGGCCCAATAGGTCATTGCCTGACGGCCAAAGAGTTACGGAAGACATTCGATAAACATTCAATAAATTGCTGATGAAAAAAGCAAGAGCATTGGTTTTACTGTCAGGCGGGTTAGATTCTATCCTGACGGTTAAATTATTATTGGAGCAAAAGATAAAAGTAGAAACCCTGGTTTTTAAGAGTTGTTTTTTTGGTTCCGAACATGCGCAAATAACAGCCGAAAAACTTGGCGTTAATCTTAAAATAGTTGACTTTTCTCGCAAGCATTTTGAAATGGTTAAAAATCCAAGGCATGGTTATGGTAAAAATATGAATCCCTGTATAGATTGCCATATGTTGATGCTTAGAGTTGCCAAAGAGATAATGACGAGAAAGGGCTTTGATTTTGTCGCCACCGGAGAGGTTTTGGGAGAAAGGCCGATGTCTCAAAATAAACAATCTCTAAAGTTGATAGAAAAACAGAGCGGACTTAAGGGATATCTTTTGAGGCCTTTGTCGGCTAAGTTGCTTGAACCGACAGAGGCAGAGAAGCAAGGGCTTATTAACAGGAGTAAGCTTCTGTCAATCAGCGGCCGCTCGCGAAAAGAACAATTGGCAATGGCAAAAAAATGGAAAATTGATTGGTTCCCTACACCCAGTGGAGGATGCCTCTTGACTGATTCCCGGTTCTCCGAAAAATTAAGGGACTTAATCAAGAATATTGCAAAGCCGAGTATGGATGATATTGATTTGTTGAAAGTAGGCAGGCATTTTTGGGATAATGGCGTTAAAATAATTATAGGAAGAAACCACCAAGAGAATTTAAAATTGAGAGAGTTAGGTAAAAATAACGATGTCTTGTTGGAAATGAAAGAGCCGGCCGGTCCGACTGCCTTGATAAGGGGATATAAAAAAGAAATTAGCGAAAAATCAATTCAAAAAGCAAAAGAATTGATAAGGGCGTATGCCCCAAAAGCAAGGGATAAGAAAAGAATATCTTTTGATATGTTTTCACTGGATTCTTGATTTGGGCTAATTGTTTGCATCTGTTATAATATAAAAATATAGATTCTAAAAAGAAATGATAAACATAGCCGTTATAAAAGATTATTTATCTCAAGCATTGAGCAATAGGCCGGAGGTATTAAGCAAAGTTTTTTGGGGAAATACGTTTTTTGATTACTTGATAGCGTTTTTTGTTTTTATAGTGGTTATTTTAATTTTAAGAATTTTTAAGGAGTTTATAATCGTAAAATTAAAGAATTTCGCAAAGCACACTAAAACCAAAATTGACGATGTGTTGGTTAGAGTTATTGATTCCGTGGGTTGGCCCCTATATGTTATTCTTTCTTTTTATTTGGCATTCCTTTTTATCCGTATTCCGGAAGCCATAGAGAAATATTTTCCGACAGTAATTTTTGTTTTCTTGGTTTTTTACATAGTAAAAGCCGTTCAGGTTTTGATAGATTACAGCACAGAGAGAGCCGTATCAGAAGATGAAAAAGACGGGAAGATAGATCGTCCGGGCCTGCGGTTTGTCGGCAAATTAACAAAGGTTATAGTATGGGCATTTGGATTTATTGTCATCTTGCGGTCTTTTGGATATAATGTCACCGCTTTGGCAGCCAGCTTGGGAATCGGCGGTATCGCTATCGCTTTTGCTTTACAAAATGTTCTGGCCGATATTTTTGCTTCGTTTGCGATTGACATTGACCGACCCTTCAAAGTAGGGGATTTTATTTCTATTGGCGAAGAAATGGGCAAAGTAAAGAGTATTGGGATAAAATCTACTCGTTTGCAAAGTTTACAAGGAGAAGAATTGGTTATCTCCAACAAGGAGCTCACTAATTCTCGAATTCATAATTTCGGCCAAATGCAGAGAAGAAGGTCTGTTTTTATGATAGGAGTTGCTTATGATACGCCGCTAAAAAAATTAGAAAAAATTCCCGGAATAATCAAGGATATTTTAAAAAACATTAAAGGAGTTATGGTGGATAGGGTATATTTTAAAGAATTTGGGACATTTAATTTGGGGTTTGAAATCGCCTATTTTTTCAAATCAGCCAATTTCAATGACTTTGTTAAAGTCAGGGAAACGATTAATTTTGGCATTAAAAAGGCCTTTGACAAAGAAGGGATTTCCATAGTCAATTCGGCGCCGAGAGTTCTACCAAAGAAATAACTTTATTAGAGAAAAAAAGGCCGGGTCTCGCGACTCGGCTTTACTCGTTTCCGCTGTTTCTCAATTTTCCGGAGAGAGCATTCTCCGAACCGTTTCGCCCACTTGTTCCGGGCGGCAGAATTCGCATCCTAACTTTTCAAAAACCGTACGTTCGTAGGAAAACTGTGAGACAGCGACAGCAGTCATCCCCGGCCTATTGACGATAGAAAAGGCAACAGCGCGCGGGTCCTCGTAGTGGTCTCCGTCAAACCCGCGAGCATTGAAAAGGACGATGTCGGGATGAATCTCACCGATTTGCCGCATTCCTGTTTCCTCGGTCAACGCCACAGCAAGGTTGCACTTGCCTTTTGCCACTTCTTTTTCTATCTCTCGGCGTACTCCTTCGGGTGTGTTTATCAGTAGCACTGTCTTCATTTTTTGTTTCCCCCTTCAGAAGTTAGAGTAATTTAAATATTACCATATAGTTGTTGCGAAGTCAAATTTTAAATTGTGTTTTTAAGGCAAATATACTAACCTATAATAATGGTTAAAATTATTGCTTTAGCCAATTTGAAGGGCGGAACAGGGAAGACAAATGTGGCGGTAAATCTTTCTATGTTTCTTTCTGCTCTTGGGAAAAGGGTTTTACTCATTGATTTAACTCCGCAAGGAGATGCCACTTTTTCTTTGGGAATCAAAAGCAGCCCGAATTATGTGGGCGATGTTTTATTGCAAAAAATCAGACCAAAATTGGCGGTCAAAAGCACCCCTTATTTCGCTTTTGATATTATGCCTTCTTTCCCGGAGCTAATCTCTGCCATCAGTAAACTAAGAGAAGTGCGCAAGCCGGAAACTCGACTGAAAGAAGCGATTGAGAAAATGGAAGAGGACTACGATTTTGTTATTGTAGACACTTGCCCGGATTTTAATATTCTTACCCTTAACGCTCTTTATACCGCTGATGAAATTATGATTCCAATTCAATCAGAATGCCTGGCCCTAAGAAATGCTAATCAATTAGTTTCTATGATTCATTCTTTTATCTCTCTGAAAGAAAAAGAAGTGAGCGCTGTCTTGACAATGTATGGTTGGAGAAGCAAGATTTCAAGAAGCGTTTCCAAGGCGGTTAAAAACGAATTTGAAGGTTATGTTTATAATACTGTTATTCCCAGAACCGCTATTTTATCCCAAGTAACGGGTTCAAAAGAGCCGATTTTAAAATCCGCTCCCAATTCCCGCGCCGCTCGCGCGTTCAAGCAGTTAGCCGAAGAAGTAATCTCCCGCACCCCATAATCAATAATCACTAATCACTAATTAAAAATTACGAGGCCCGGCCTCGTAATTTTGGTTTCTCTATTTTTAACTTTTCATTTTTAACTTTTAATTTGAGCGAAGTTCGCCCAAGGCGGACAAGCGATTGTGCCGGAGGAGGGAATCGAACCCACAAGTCCTTGCGGACAATGGATTTTGAATCCATCGTGTTTACCTATTTCACCACTCCGGCATATTTATCTATTAGCAAATTTAATGCTATTTTTCAACTTTTTTAGAGGTTTCTCCGCACTCTTTATTTGAGCATTTTGTTTGCTTCCTTTTTGTTATTATCATTAATGCTCCGCATTGCTCGCATTTTTTACCGGTTGGCTTGTCCCATAAAGCAAAATCGCATTTCGGAAATTTATTGCAACCGTAAAATATTTTTCCTTTTTTAGTCCGTTTTTCAGTAATTTCTCCTTGTTTGCATTTGGGGCAGGGAATTCCGAGTTTATTGTCTTTAAGCGATTCCGTATACCGGCATTTTGGGAAATTGGTGCAGGCGTAAAATTTGCCGAACCTCCCTAATTTTATAATCAATTCCGCTCCGCATTCGGGGCATTTTTTATCGGTTTTTTCTTCCGCAATTTCCTGCTTGGAAAGCTCTTTTTCCTTTCTGGACAACGTCTCGGCGAATGGCTGATAAAAATCACTTACTACTTTCTGCCATTCCTTTTCCCCTTCGGCGATTTCATCTAAATCCGCCTCCATTTTAGCGGTGAATTCAATATCAACAATTTTAGGAAAATTTTCCACCAGCAAATCATTTACCACCGTGCCGATTTCTGTTGGTTGGAATTTTTTTTGTTCGTTCTTAGAAACATAATTCCGCCTTTGGATGGTAGAAATAATCGGGGCATAAGTGGATGGCCGGCCGATTCCGTATTGTTCCAATGCTTTGATTAAAGAGGGCTCGTTATAGCGGGCAAGGGGCTGAGTAAAATGTTGTGAAGGAGTCAGTTTGATTAATTCCAATATTTCTTTTTCTTGAAGTTCCGGAATCTCATTTTCTCCAAATTGCAATGGATAAATTTTCAAAAATCCCTCAAATTTTAATATTTGTCCTCTTGCCTGAAAAATATATTTGCAGGACTCCGGATTTCTCGCTTCAATCTTTACATCCGTAGAATCAATAATCGCTTCGCTCATTTGGCTTGCCATAAATCTTGACCAGATTAATTGATAAAGTTTTGCTTGGGCCCCTTCTAAATTAAGTTTTTGGGGGTCGTTTTGGGGGTTGGAAGGCCTGATTGCTTCGTGCGCTTCCTGTGCTCCTTTGCTTTTTGTTTTGTATTTACGCGAAAAACCGGGCCAATATTTTTCTCCAAAATTTTCAATAATATATTTTTTGGCTGCGAAAGTGGATTCAGCGGAAAGATTTAAAGAATCGGTCCGATGATAGGAAATCAGCCCTCTTTCATAAAGGTTTTGAGCCAGAGACATTGTTTTGTATGAGCTTAACCGCAATCGTTGTCCGGCGGTTTGTTGGAGCGTGCTGGTGGTGAATGGGGGAAGAGGATTTCTTTTCGTCGCCTTCTTATCAATAGATGTTACTTCAAAAATCGCATCCTTTAAATCATTGACTATCGTTTCCGCTTCTTTCTGCGTCTTAATCCCCAATTTCGGAATTTTTTTGTCGTCTTTTTCTATCAAAATAGCGTCAAATTCGTTTTTCGTTTTGAGTGAAGCGATTATATTCCAATATTCTTCTGCTTTGAATTTTTCGATTTCCCTTTCCCGTTCCACTATTAGCCGGACTGTTGCTGACTGGACTCG
Source organism: uncultured Candidatus Saccharibacteria bacterium (assembly GCA_964388775.1). Taxonomy (GTDB): domain Bacteria; phylum Patescibacteriota; class Minisyncoccia; order Minisyncoccales; family PEYH01; genus PEYH01. The sequence continues at coordinate 131,779 of CAYMBW010000001.1, forward strand.
ACCGGCAGAAAGTCCGCGAGCGACTTTTTTCCACAAGAGAGGCGATAGTTTATAGCCCACGATTCTATCTAACACTCTTCGCGCCGTTTGAGCGTCCACTAAATTCAGATAAAGCTGACGCGGATTTTTCAGCGCTTCCTTGATTGCTTTTTCAGTTATTTCGTGAAAAACGATTCTTTGATAACTTTTTAAACCCAAAATTTCTTTAAGATGATAGGCAATCGCTTCTCCTTCTCTGTCCTCGTCGGTAGCGAGGATGACTTCAGAAGCATCTTTAACCAATTTTTTCAAAGAATTTACGGTTTTTCTTGATTTTGTGGGGATGACATACTGAGGGGCAAAATTATTTTCAATATCAACGCCCAATTTTGATTTGGGCAAATCTCTGACATGGCCAAAACTGGCCGCGAGCTCATACTCTTTGCCCAAGAAGTTGCCGAGAGTTTTTCCCTTAGTAGGGCTTTCCACAATAATTAATTTTGCCATTTGTTTTTTATAATAAAGACATTGCTTCCTAAATTTTTTATTATCCCTGTCATTTCTAAATTAATCAAACAAGAATTTATTTTCATTGGAGATAATTTGGTCTTTTCAATTATTTGATTGATATGCAAGGCCTGATTTTTTAGGGCGTTTAATATTGATTTTTCCTCATTTGTCGCGCTTACCAGTTTTTGGCTTATTATTTTTGGAGTAATTCCAAATTCTTTCAAAATATCTTCTCCGTTTTCAACCAATTTTGCCCCGCATTTAATAAGGCCGTTACATCCTCTGGAATTTAGGGCATAAATGGAGCCGGGTAAAGCAAAAATCGTTTTTTTCTGTTGGAATCCGTGGCGAGCGGTAATCAAAGCGCCGGACCGTTCTTTCGCCTCAATTACCAAGAGGGCATTGCTGATTCCTGAAATTATCCTGTTTCTTTTCGGAAAATTGCTTTTATGGCCCGGTGTGTTTGGGGGATACTCTGAAATAACGGCCCCGTTGCTTTCAATAATTTTTTGGAACAAGCCGAGGTTTTCTTGGGGATAAACACTCTTTTCGTCAAGGCCGGTTCCCAGTACGGCGATTGTTTTGGAATTATAGTCCAATGCGGTTTGGTGAGCAATGGTGTCAATGCCTTTTGCCATTCCGCTTACGATTACAAATCCGGCTTGGGCCAGCTTGGAAACAATTTCTATTGTTGCCTGTTTCCCATAATCCGAGCATCGCCTTGTGCCGACAACGGCTATCACCGGCTCTCTGCCGAGACCTAAGTTTCCTTTATAATATAAGACCCTTGGCGGGTCAATTATTTCTTTCAGCAGTCGGGGATAGAAAGGGTCATCTATACCGATTGTTTTTATATCTTCCATTAGGGTCCTGATGTTTTTCTATAAAGAAGAGAATAAAGAGATTATCGCTTCTTCCTTTATATTTTTTAGTTGTTTTGATTCTTCTTTGGTAAATTTTTGCAAAACAAATTTTTTTGTATCTATTTTGCTTTTTGCTTTGTTTAGAATACCTATTTTAAGCTGTTTAAAATTTTTGTTCCCGAGTAAAGAGATAATGGATTCAATTCCTTTGTGTCCGCCGGAGCCAGATTCATTTTTAATTCTTATTTTTCCGAATTCCAAATCTATATCATCATGCACAATCCAAAGTTCGTCCGGCGATATTTTATAAAAAGCGGTTAATGGTTTTACCGCTTCGCCGGAATTGTTCATAAATGTTTGGGGCTTTGCCAGAATCAATTTTTTATCTCCGTATTCCCCGATACACAACTTTGTTTTAAGCCGTTTTTTATTTTCCCAAACAGAAAAATCGCCATTTTTTCTTATTTGGTCCAAGATTTCAAATCCAATATTATGGCGGGTGTTTTTAAATTTTAGACCCGGGTTTCCAAGCCCGACTATCAAAATCATGTTTTCATTATATATCTATTTTTAAAAATCAGGCAATCAATCAATGTCAATAATAAAATTTGTTCCGTCGGTTTTGAATTATTATGTTATTTTACCCGCCCGGGGCGGGTAATTTTTCACATTTGCGCAGGAAGGGAGATGTCTCCTCCTCAAATAATAGAAAACTATCTTCCAATGGCGCAGTTTAGAATTGAGAGGTTCTTCTAACTCTTGCGTTTTCGGCTCATCAGCGTGGATTACCAACCGGCCCCCGCTTTTTTGTTGTCAAAACATCGCTTTTGGTTTACAATGATTGAATTGTCACTAAATTGTTATCAGATTATGAAAAAATTTATTCTTTTTATTTGGGAGATAGTTAAGATAAGCATTATCGCTTTGCTCATAGTCGTGCCTATCAGGGCTTTTGTTTTCCAGCCCTTTTTTGTGAGTGGTGCGAGCATGGAACCCAATTTCCATGATTATGACTATATCATAGTTGATGAAATTTCTTATCGTTTAGGCAGCCCTCATCGGGGCGATGTGATAATTTTCTATAACCCGCAAGATACGAGCAAAAGATTAATAAAAAGGGTGGTTGGCTTACCCGGAGAGACGATAAAAGTCCTTGATGGGCAGATTTTTATAAAAAATGACGATGAGGATTTTTCTATCTTAAATGAATCAAAATATTTGCCTTTTGAAACTAAAACTGCCGGGCATCTTGAAATAACCCTTGACGATAATCAATATTTTGTTTGCGGCGATAATCGCAATGTTTCCTTGGACTCCCGGTCGTTCGGTCCCTTGAAAAAGGATTTAATTATCGGCAGAAGCGTCTTCCGATTATGGCCCTTAAATACTTTTGTCAGCAAATGATGATATGACAGGAAAACAGGTGAGCAAAAAAATTCAGGCGCCTCAGGGAATGTTTGATATTCTCCCGGAAGAACAGCCGTTTTATAAGAAGGTTTACGGAACCGGAGAAAAAATTTCTTCATTTTATGGATTTAAAGAAATCACTCCGCCGATTTTAGAATCAACTGAACTTTTTGAGAAAGGTACCGGTGAAGCAACCGAAATAGTAGAAAAACAAATGTATTCGCTTAGGACTAAAGGCGGGGATTCCTTAACTCTGAGGCCGGAATTTACTCCGTCCCTGGCAAGGGTCTATCTTGAACAAGGGATGATAAGTTTGCCTCAGCCGGTCAAAATGTTTTCTTTTGGTCCGGTCTTCAGACACGAGAGGCCGCAGGCAGGCAGGTACCGCCAATTTAACCAATTCAATCTGGAGGTTTTTGGTTCCGAGCACCCGATAGTGGACGTGGAAGTTATTTATGTCTTTTATAATATTCTTCAATCCCTGGGGATTAAAAAATTGATTATTGAACTTAACAGTATCGGAGACAAAGAGTGTATAGGAGAATATAAGAAGCTTTTAGTAAGATATTTAAAGAAAAACGAGGATTCTTTATGCGCAGATTGCAAAAGACGGCTCAAGGCAAATCCTTTGAGGATAATGGATTGCAAGCAGGAAAGGTGTAAGCAGATAGCTCTTGGCGCCCCCCAAATTATTGACCATCTTTGTAAAGAATGCCATAATCATTTCAAAAAGGTTTTGGAGTTTTTAGATGGCTTAGGTCTGCCCTATAGTCTGAATCCTTGTTTAGTAAGAGGGTTGGATTATTATACCAGAACTGTTTTCGAAATCATTGCCGAAGGCGAACTTGGCCGGCAGCTTGGAAGCTTGGTAGGCGGGGGAAGATATGATAATCTTGTCAAACTTTTTTCAAGGAAAAACGTTCCCGCTTGTGGAGGAGCTGCCGGGGTTGAAAGGATTATTGCTATAATGAAGGAGCGCAATTTAAATCCCGTCGAAATCCCGCAACCGCGAGTATTTTTAGCCCAACTCGGCGATACTGCCAAAATTAATTCTCTGAAACTTATGGAGGATTTTCGGAAAGCCGGTATATTGGTGGCAGAGTCATTTGACAAGGATTCCTTGTCTGTCCAGCTTAAGAATGCCGATAAAAGAAAAACATTGTATTCCTTAATTATCGGTGAAGAAGAGGCAAACAGGAATACGATTATTATTAGGGATATGGCTGATGGCAGGCAAAAATCGGTAACAATAGATAAGGTTGTTAGAGAATTGAAGAAAAAATTAAAATAATAATAAATTAATTATATGTCAGGTCTTTTAGTTGAAAAAGAAGAAAGAGAAAACAGCCGGCAATTGGTAAGCCGGTTTGTAAGAGGGCTCCGCAGGAGCGGTTTGGTTTATAGGGCCAAAGCGTCTCGGTACATCAGCCGTCCGCTGAGCCAGAAGCTCAAAAAAGAAGCTGCTCTTAGAAAAGAAGCAACAAAAAAGCGATACCAAAAAATGCAAAAAATGGGTAAGCTCTAATAGTTTTATGGACTTAAGAGAAAAAATTCAGAATGATTTGCATGAATCTCTCAAAAATAGTCAAAAGAGAAGGCTTTCCGTTTTACGTCTTCTTTTGGATGGTATTATCAAAAAAGAGAAAAACAAAAGAGCGGATATAAAAGACGCTAAAGATGAAGCGGAACTTATAGAAGAAAGTCGGCTTACAGACCAAGAGGTTCTTGGGGTGATTTCTTCTTTTGCCAAAAAGTCCAAAGAAGCGATTGAGCAGTTCAAAACAGGCGGGAGGCAGGAATTAGCGGATAAGGAAAAACAGGAAATGGAGATACTAAACCAGTATTTGCCGGAACAAATGCCAGAAGAGGAAATCAGGAAGTTAGCCGCAGAAGCGCTCAAAGAAGTTGAAGCAGAGACAATAAAGGATATGGGCAAGATAATGAGCGTTTTGATGCCGAAAATTCAAGGCAGAGCAGATGGCACAGTCGTGAGCGCGATTGTAAAAGAATTATTGTCCAAATAGTTATATTATATGATTGAAATTAATAACCTTACTAAAACTATCATAGACGAGGGGTTATTAAAAATAATAGGAGAAAAAGTTTTGCAAGCAGAGAAACCGGGAGAAGAGTGGAATGTGTCTGTGGCTTTTGTGAATAAGGCCAAAATTGCGGAATTAAATCGTATTTATCGGAAGAAAAATGAGTCCACAGATGTATTATCCTTTGGAGGAGATAATTATCCGGAGGCATCGGCGGGTCTGCCAAAGAGTTTGGGAGAAATAATAATTTGTCCGTCAGAAATTCGTTTTGAAAAAAAAATCGCTTTATTGCATATTTTTGTCCATGGTCTTTTGCATCTTTTGGGCTATGACCATGAAAACCAAAAAGCGGAAAAAATTATGAAAGCCAAAGAGCAAGAATATTTAACTTTTTTCAAAGAATAATAATATGGCTCGGACCCATAACATAGTAAGCGCGCTTGATATCGGCTCTGGGTATATAAAAGGGATAGTTGCCCAGAAAAAAAGAGACGGAGAAGGGGCGGCGGTTCTTTCAGTTGCGAGCGTATTATCTGACGGCCTGAAAAGAGGGGTAGTGATAGATGCCAATGTCGTCTCTGACAAAATTAATTATGTTTTGACGAAACTTAATAGTGAGGTCAGCCCCCATCGCATAAAAGATGTTTTTATTAATGTCGGAGGCGCTCATATTATATCTGAATATGGGCATGGCGCGGTGGCGATTTCTCGAGCTGACCAGCGGGTCTCGCCAGATGACGAGGACCGGGTGACAGAAGAGGCAAAAACGAATATTATTGCCAATCTCACTTCCAACCAGGAAATTCTAGACGTTTTTCCTAAAGAGTTTATTGTTGACAGCGAGGCCGGACTGAAAGATGTTGTGGGAATGAAAGGAATTAAACTGGAAGTAAATGCTTTGGCGGTTTGCGCATTTTCTCCTTATTTAAATAAGCTTGTTGAAACAGCAATGTCAGCAGGAGTTGAAAGAATCGTTGATGTTGTCCCCTCTCCCTTGGCGTCTGCAAAAGCGCTTTTGACGCCCCAGCAAAAAGAGTTGGGGACAGCGCTTATAGATATCGGGGCCGAAACAACGGGGTTGGCGGTGTTTGAGGATGGAAATTTGATTCATTTGGCCATCTTGCCGGTCGGGTCTGCCCATATTACCCGAGACATAGCAATTGCCTTACAAGTAGATATAAATATCGCAGAAGAGATTAAGAGAAAGTTTGGGTCATATTTTTTCCAGAATAAGACAAAAAAAGAAAAAATTAGCATAAATAAAGATGAAGAATTTGTCTTTGATACCAAAAAAATGGTTAAAGCCGGTCGGGCCAGGGTGATAGAAATTTTTGATTTGATAAATAAGGAATTAAAAAAGATAGGTAAACAAGAAGCTCTGCCAGCAGGGATAATTTTAGCCGGCGGGGGCTCTAAGCTCCCTGGAATCGTTAATTTTGTAAAAAGCGAGTTGAAATTGCCGGTTCGGAAGGGCGTTATCAAAAATTTTTTCGGTTTGGAAGATAATATTAGTTATGGCGTTTTGTGCGGACTGGCGTTAGGCGGATTAGAGGAAGAGCGCGGAAATAATTCTTTCTTAAACAATAAATTCGGCTCAAAAATTAAAAAGCTTTTTAGGGTTTTTATCCCCTAATTTTTGAATAATGAGAACAGGAGCAAAAATAAAAGTAGTGGGGGTGGGCGGTTCCGGAGGAAATGCCATTTCCCGGATGGCCAAATGTAAGATAGAGGGCGTAGAATTAATCGCCCTTAATTGTGATGCGCAAGACATAAAGAAAACAAAAGCGCATAAAAAAATTCAAATAGGGAAAAATCTTACCCGGGGACTCGGGGCGGGGATGAACCCGAATATAGGAAAAGAAGCGGCAGAGGAAAGCCGGGGATTGATAGAAGAAGCGTTAAAAGGGAGTGATATTGTTTTTGTTGTTTGCGGCCTGGGCGGGGGCACTGGCTCCGGTGCGGCGCCAGTAGTGGCTGAAATTGCCAAAGGGCTTGGCGCCTTGACAATAGGGGCAGTCACCTTGCCATTTTCCTTTGAAGGACAACAAAGAAAAATGATTGCTAAAATGGGGCAGAGAAAAATAAAAGATAGGGTGGACACTCTTTTTGTTGTCCCCAACGACAAGCTTCTTTCCCAGATAAATGAGAAGACCACCTTCCTTTCGGCTTTCTGGATTTGCGACGAAGTTTTGAGGCAGGCAGTGCAGGGTATTTCTGATTTAATAGTTAAGTCGGGTATTATCAATGTGGATTTTGCAGACGTTAAGGCAGTAATGAGTAATTCAGGCAATGCCCTTTTTGGAGTAGGCAGGGCAGAAGGAGATGATAAAATTGTGAAAGCAGCAGAGATGGCAATTCATTCTTCTTTTTTGGACTTCGGTATTCAAGGCGCGACCCGAGTTTTGTTTAATATTACTGGCGGGAAGAATTTGTCTTTAGTTGAGGTCCAGCAGGCAGCCAAGATTATAACAAAAAATTCTTCTGCTACCCGCGTTATCTTTGGGGCCATAGAAGATAGAAAGCTCAAGCCCAACGAAGTTAAAATCACTTTGATCGCCGCCGGAGTGGGATAATCAGTAATCACTAATCAGTAACCATTAATCAATAAATAATATGGGAATTGGATGGAGAAATCAAAAACGGCTTATTAGAAAATTAAAGAAAAGAGGTATTGTAAAAAAACAGACAAAGAAGAAATAATAAATTTAGGAATGAACTCGCAAAAAATCGCTTTCCTAGCGATTTTCTGCTAAAAATGAGCCAGCAAAAAATCGCTTTCCTAGCGATTTTCTGCTAAAATAAAAAAATGAAAAGTCGATAGTTGGATAAAAAATTGCGTTTTAATATGAAAATAGCGTATTTTATCGGAACCCTTAAGAAAGAAGATGGCGTAACCCGCGTTCTTCTTGCCTTAATCAAGGAGGCGCAAAAGAAGGGAATTGAGTCAATAATTATCACCGGTTGGGCGGAAGATGCTTCTATCTCTCCTGTGCCGGTTGTGCAGATTCCTTCGGTTATGTTCCCTCTTTATAAAGCATATCGTCTCTCTTTGCCCGGCATCAGGAAATTCAAAAAACAATTAGATGAATTTAAGCCGGACATTATTCATCTTCATAGCCCAGACACTATTGCTTGGTCTGCCTTAAAATACGCCAAAAAACGTCATATTCCAATTGTCGCTACTCATCATACCGATTTCTGCAAATATCTTTCTTATTATCACCTTGCTTTTTTAAGGCCAGTGGTTTGGTTTTTATTGAGAAAGTTATACAAACAGATGAGTTTTACCACTACTCCCTCGGAAGTTATCGCTCAAGAGCTTATCGCGCACAATATTCCAAATGTAAACGCGCTTCCCTGGGGAGTTGATTTGGTCAATTTTGACATTTCTTTTCGTTCGCAGGATTGGAGACAAAAAATTCTTAAAAATGAAGACCAGGCAATACTTTTGTGTGTTTGTCGGCTCACTTGGGAAAAGGATTTGCGTACTTTGGCAGAGGCCTATAAGTTGTTAAAGGCAGAAAGAAATGATTTTATGATGGTTATTGCGGGCGACGGGCCGGTGCGTAATGAGTTGGAACAACTTATGCCGGGCGCTGTCTTTCTCGGCCATATTGAAAAAGCAGAGCTTTCTAAGGCCTATGCGTCTTCGGATATATTCGTTTTCCCTTCAACTACTGAAACATTTGGAAATGTCACCATAGAAGCAATGGCATCGGGGCTTGTTCCGGTTGTGGCCGCTGCCGGCGGTTCGAAGTCGCTTGTGAAAGACAATGAAAATGGATTTTTGACAAAACCCAAAGACCCGCAGGACATTTGTCAAAAAGTAAGCGCCCTATTGGATGATTCAGATTTAATAGAGCGGATTAGGGATTTTGCCATAGAATTTTCAAAGAATTTTACTTGGGAAAAAGTTTTTGCCCAGCTTTTACAGATGTATTTGAGATTACCCAAATTACCCATCCAAAAATTACGAGGCCGGGCCTCGTAATTTTTGCAAAACGCCGGAACCCACGTCAGTATTGAGGATTCTCACTACGAGGCCCGGCCTCGTAATTTTTTGGAAAAAGTTATTCACAGGGTATTGAATAAACATAATTCATACTATGCCAAGATATTTGACCCGAGAGGGGCTGGAAAAATTAAAAAAAGAATTGGACCATCTGGAAAACACTAAGAGAAAAGAGCTCGCCACAACATTGAAGCATGCGATTTCATTCGGCGACCTCAAAGAAAATGCCGCTTATCATGAGGCAAAGGATGCCCAAGGATTTTTAGAGGGTAGGATTTCAGAATTAAAAGAAATTGTCGGCACAGCGGCATTGGTCGACAAAAATTACGCTCAAGCAGGGGAAATCCAGATTGGTTCTATGATTTGGATTGAATCGAAAAATGGAAAAGAGAAATTTCAAATTGTTGGGTCCGGTGAAGCGGACGTTTTAAACGGAAAAATTTCCTATAAATCACCTCTTGGTGAAATTTTGTTAGGACAACGAGAAGGAAATGAAGCGGTTTTTCAAAATATTGAAGGGAAAATCAAGTATAAAATTATTAAGGTTAAGTGATTTATAAATATCTGTCAGGGAGGGCCGTATTTTAGAGGTTTTTTGATTGAGTTTTCCACAGCAGACCTTTTTGACTGGAAACAAGAGTTAAGGTAAGATAAAGACATTAAACACAAAACTTGCTCCGCTAAAGGGCAAGTTTATCCCATCAAATTAATGACAAAAATTACTAAAGTTAAAAAAAGAGACGGGAATATTGTTAACTTTGAACAAGAGAAGATAGCCAAAGCCATATATAAAGCCATCACGGCAACCGGACAGGCAGATGGCGCTTTGTCTAAAAAACTTTCTAAAAAAGTAACAGAAATTTTAGGCCGGCGTTTTAAAGAGAGCGAGATTCCGAGCGTTGAGCAGATTCAGGATATAGTGGAAGAGGTTTTGATTGCGGAGAACCTTACTGAAACAGCGAGGGCATATATTCTTTATCGGGAGCAAAGGAGAATAACAAGGGAAGCGGTTGCTGCCAGTGAGGAAGCGGTTGATAGAGTTGACCAATATATTGAAAAATTAGATTGGGAGGTTCGGGAAAATGCCAATATGACCTTTTCTTTACAAGGCCTTAATCATTATGGGGTTTCATATATTGTAAAAAAATATTGGTTGAATAAAATTTACCCGAAAGAAATCAGGCAGGCGGTTGAGAATAATGATTTCCATATCCACAACTTGGATACCTTGGGGCTTTATTGCGCCGGATGGGACTTATATGATTTTTTGTTGCGCGGATTCGGTGGAGTGCCCGGGAAAGTGGAGTCAAAACCAGCCAAGCATTTCCGAGCTGTTTTGGGACAGGTAGTAAATTTTCTTTATACCGTTCAGGGTGAAGTTGCAGGAGCGGTGGCGTTTTCTAATTTTGATACGCTCTTAGCGCCTTTTATTCGTTATGATAAATTAAACTATAAACAAGTTAAACAATCTTTACAGGAATTTTTGTTTAATATGGCAGTGCCGACAAGAGTGGGATTCCAGAATCCGTTTTCAAATATAACGTTAGACCTAAGACCATCGTCGGTATTTGCAAAGCAGCCCGTCATCTGGGGAGGAAAACCCCAAAAAGAAATATATGGCGACTTTGAGGAAGAGATGAGAATGTTTGATATGGCGCTGTATGAAACGATGATTGAGGGAGACAAATATGGCAGACCTTTTACTTTTCCGATTCCAACCATAAATATAACCAAAGATTTTCCTTGGAATGACCCAATTTTTGATTCAATATTTGAGGCCTCGGCGAAATACGGGATTAATTATTTCGCTAACTACATAAATTCTGATATGAGTCCGGATGATGTCAGGTCAATGTGTTGTAGGCTTCGGTTGAATATGAAGGAGCTTCATAATCGTGGGGGCGGGGGATTGTTTGGAGCCGGAGCGCTTACCGGAAGTATCGGAGTGGTTACTATTAACCTTCCCAAAATTAGTTATCTTTCCAAGACCAAGAAAGATTTTTTCGAGCAACTTGACAAAGTTATGGATTTAGCTAAGGAAAGTTTGGAGATTAAAAGAAAAACGATAGAGGACTATATTGAAAAAGGGCTTTATCCTTATTCAAAGTATTATTTAAGCGGGGTTAAGCAAGTCAGAGGGGCTTATTACGCTAATCATTTTTCCACTATTGGCCTTATCGGGATGAACGAGGCGCTGGTTAATTTTTTAGGAGAGGGAGTTGCGTCAAAAGATGGAAGAAAATTCGCGCTGGAGATAATGGATTTTATGAGGGAACGGCTTTTGAAATATCAGGAAGAGACCGGTCAAATGTATAATTTGGAAGCTACTCCCAGTGAAAGCACCGGCTACAGATTGGCCCGGAAAGACAAAGAAAAATATCCGGATATTATTACCGCCGGCACTCCGGAAATTCCATATTACACAAATTCCAGCCAATTGCCTGTAAATTATACTGATGATATTTTTGAGGCGCTGAAACTTCAAGACGAGTTACAGTGTCGATATACCGGCGGTACGGTTTTACATATTTTCGCCGGGGAAAGAATGTCAGGAGCGGAAGCGGTTAAAGCGCTGGTAAAAAATGTTTTTACTAAATTTAAACTCCCCTATATTACTTTGACTCCTATTTTTTCTATTTGTCCGGTCCATGGATATATCGCCGGCGAACATTTTAAGTGCCCGAAGTGCGTCGTAGAACAACCTTGCGAGGTCTATTCAAGGGTAGTTGGATACATAAGGCCCGTAAGTCAGTTTAATATAGGTAAACAGCAGGAATTCAAAGACAGAAAAATGTTTAATCTCAAGATATGAAGATAGGCGGTATTCAAAAATCTACGCTTATTGATTATCCCGGAAAAGTTGCCGCTACCATATTTGTTAGCGGTTGTAATTTTAAATGTCCATTTTGCCATAATCCGGAGCTTGTTTTGCCGGAGAAGATTAAAAAACATCCGCAGATTTCCGAAGAAAAGATTCTGGAATTTTTAGAGGAAAGAAGAGGTTTTTTAGATGGAGTGGTAATTTGCGGAGGCGAGCCGACTATTTATGATGACTTGCCGGATTTTATAGAAAAAATTCAAGAAATGGAGTTTTTGATAAAATTAGACACTAACGGAAGCCGTCCGGAAATACTGCAGCAAATGATTGAATTGAACTTGCTTGATTATGTGGCTATGGATGTAAAAGCGCCAAAAAAGAAGTATAAGTCAGTAGTCGGCGCGGACATTGATGTCGAGCAGATAGAAAAAAGTATAAAATTATTGAAGAAAGGAATAATTGATTTTGAATTCAGAACCACTCTTGTCCCCGGTTTGGTGGAGAAAAAAGATGTTTTAGAAATTGTCCGATGGATTGCGCCTGCGCCCAAATATTTTTTACAAAATTTTCAGTCACAGGGGAAAATATTAGATTCCAGTTTTGTGAAAACCAAGCCGTTTCCCGATGAATATTTGGAAAAACTGAAGGAAGAAATAATGCCTCATTTTGATGTTTGCCAAATCAGGTGACGCGCTTGCTGCTAAAATCATTTTTTATTCCGGCTTCTCTTTTGTAATTGGAATTTTGCTCGGGTTGATTCTGCGAAACGGTTTCTGGCTTGTTGGAACTATTTTTCTTTTTTTGCTCTTGATTTTATTTTTCTTAGTTAAAAAATCAAAATGGCTTTTTATTTTTGCTTTGATTTTTTTCTTTATAGGTTTTACAAGAGTGGAAATTTTGCAAAATAATGAATCTCAAAGAGAGGTTGAAAAATTTTTTGGCGCGGGAAAAGAAATTTCCGGAGTAATTATTAAAGAACCGGAGATAAACCAAAAAACTCAAAAGATAACTATAAAATTGAAGGAGATAAATGGACAGAAAACCACAACCAAAGAAAGAATTTTGGTTTTTCTCCCTTTTTATCCTCGATATGAATACGGACAATTTGTTGAAATTTCAGGAAAAATTGAAAAACCGTTAAACTTTGAGGGATTTGATTACAGAGAATATCTGTCTCGACAGGGGATTTTTGCCGTTAGTTTTTCGCCAAAAATCGGAGTCGCTGAAGAGGCAGTCGGACTTTCTGTTTTTCAGCAATTTTTTAAGATAATCTTAACAGCAAAAAATAATTTAAGGGAAAGCATTTATCGGAATTTTTCTGCTGATAAAAGTTTGCTTTTAGGAGCAATTATCCTGGGAGATAAGTCGCGGTTGAGTCCGGAATTGGAAGAAACATTAAACAAGGCGGGGATTCGCCATCTTACCGCAATTTCCGGAATGCACGTGATGATTTTGACCAATATATTAATATTAGGCCTTTTGGGCCTTGGGC
>CAYMBW010000002.1:0-33516 GCA_964388775.1 uncultured Candidatus Saccharibacteria bacterium
CCCTCTGTTTACGGGGGCTTTTGGATCAATGGAGCGTGGACGGTTAGAACTTTTTTAGGATTTCTGGTAAAATAAAAATATATGAAACTTTGTAGTGCCTGCTTATTAGGAATAAAATGTCGTTTTGATGGTAAAAGTAAACCAAACGAGAAAGTTCTTGGATTATCCAAGAAAGAAATTTTGGTTCCAGTTTGCCCAGAACAATTAGGCGGATTAAAAACTCCAAGAACAGGAAGCGGTATTAGCGGAGGGGATGGATGGATGGTTATTTCTGGAAAAGCAAAAGTGATGAATCGGAAAAAAGAGGATTGGACTAAATATTATATTCTCGGAGCTAAGGAAGCGCTAAAAATAGCTAAAATATTTAATATTGAAATTGCTATTCTAAAACAAGGAAGTCCGTCTTGTGGTTGCGGAGAAGTTTTTCAATGGAAGGCGATAAACGGTAAGTTAACTAATCGCCGGAGGAAGGGAGATGGTGTGACGACTGCTCTATTCAAAAAGAGAGGGATAAGGGTGATTACGGAAGAAGATTTGTAGAAATAGGAACAGCAATTGGGGACGTGCACTATTTTTTATTTAGCTATTTTTTATTAATAATTTTGGTAATATGAGAATATTATGATTAGGACAATTATTTTTGATTTGTCAGAAGTATATCTTAAGGGCTTAAAAGGATTAGAGGATAAACTTGAACCGTTACTTAATGTGCCAGCCGAAGAGATTCACGAAAGGTTTCATAATAAGGAATTGACGCTTTTATTTTCCGGGAAGATTAGCGAGATTAAATATTGGGAAAGTTTGATAGAACAGAATAATTGGAATATTAAGGTTACAGCGCTAGAAAGATTGATCAGAGAGAATTTTACCGAGATTAAAGGAACAAGGCGAATTATTGAAGAATTAAAAGAGAATGGCTTAAAATTAGGATTGCTTTCTGTCCACGCCAAAGAATGGGTAGAATTCTGCGAACAAAAATATGATTACCATAAATTATTCAATGAGATAGTTTATTCTTTTGAGATTGGAGAGCTAAAGCCGGCTCGCGAACCATTTGAAATAATATTAAAAAAATTAAGAGTCAATTCCCAAGAATGTATTTTTATAGATGACAGTCAGCAGAATTTATTTACAGCAGAAAGCATGGGGATGAAAACAATTCAATTCAAAGATTCTATACAACTCCACAGGGATTTATATTGCTATTTGCAAGAGACGAGGAGCGGTGAAACGCATTGAGATACGATAAATTACACTTGTGAGGTTGTTAAACAGGTTTTTGACATCGTCCATTGCTCGCAGTTGCAATCAGAAACCCTCTATTCACGAGGGTTTTTTAGTTAAGGGGGCGTGGACGGTTAGAACTTTTTATCTTCAATGTTGACAGATGACCATATAACATGGTATAATATATATATAGTAAAGTTCTTTAATAAATGGAAGTCTCTAGTAATGTGGAGATATGATTATCTCTAGATTACTGAAGACTTCCTATGGCGAGATAGGACAAATCAGTGGTTTGTAGTCTATGAATCTGGAGTTCTCGATAATGTCGAGAACATAGTCTAATACGAATGATTGAAAGGAGTAACATGTATTTCAGAGGATGGAAAGAAAACTGTGTTCCTGGATCCATGCTTCACAAGAGCTTGGTGGCTCATTGTCAGGAGATGATAGGAACCGAGTTCAATATGGAGGAGGTCGCGGGGATCTCCATTCGGGAAATCAGAGGAGATGCCCTTAGGGCAGCAAGTTACATCGGGATTGGGTGCGAAAGGTATCGAAAACCCTATCCTCTTAGATTTTCGGTTGAGAGTGTTTCTCTCTATTACCGAAATGCTGGCTCAGAAGAGCTTCTTCATCTATATCCAGTTCGGTTCATGGTAGGGGAGAGCTTGCTGTCAACTCTCAAGACAGAACTCCAGAAGTTGTCGCGGCCAGTGGAGGGATTCGGTTTCGTTGCCGCTGTCATCGTTCGGAGCGAATGCAGAAGCTCTTTCGACGGTGCGGAAGTCATGTCACAGCACTTCGTGGAGATGATCGCTTCTATCTCGTCGTCAAAACCAGAGTGGTGATGATCTCTCGCCAGATCACCGAACCTTATCGCGGGGGTATTGACCTTCCCCGCGGTTTTTTTTATTCGGGAGATATGAGGGGGGAGTCGGACTTCCCCTGATTGTTCTATCGTATCAATATGATACGATAAATGTGTATAGTTGATACGAATTATATGATGTAAATGGTGCCTGGCACCATTTATGCCCATTTATGCCATTTAATTTTTATGTGCCATGCCCGGCTGAGCGCCGTGTTTACTCTTAGCGGGAAGAGGACTAAAATAAAAACATGAAAAAAGTTTTAATCATTTTGATAATTTCAGTTATTTTTGTTGGTGCAGGTTATTTTATTTGGCAAAAAGTTAGATTAGAAACTAAAATTAATCAACCCTCGACATTGCCTAAAATTACAAAAGAAGAGCAACCAGTGAGTAGGCATCCCTGGCCTCAATTTCATGGAAGTTATTTTCACACCGGATATGCCGACGTCAAGGGCCCCGAAACAGCCACTTTGAAGTGGAAGTTTCAATTAGGAAAAATGGAGGGCGGTGACCCGAACAGTATCGCAATTTCTTTTGATGGGACTATTTATGTTGCCGGAGCCGTAAAAATCTTCGCTTTAGATAAAAACGGGAACGAAATTTGGTCAAAGAGTTATCAAAGCACTCAAGGACCGGCTTTGGCGGAAGACGGAACAATCTATTTTCTTTCACAAAACACAATTGTCGCTTTGGACAAAAATGGAAAAGAAAAATGGAAATTTAAAACCAATGGCAATACGGGTTTTGGTCCAACCATAGGACCAGATGGAACTATCTACCAAGGTAGTTGGGACGGTTATTTTTATGCGATAAATAAAGATGGAACTCTAAAATGGAAATATAAAACAGTGGGAGCAGTTTCTTATCCAGCCAGTATTGATAAAAATGGGATAATTTATTTGGGAGGTGGCGATGCTCATGCCGGCCTCGATAGTAATCTTTATGCCTTTAACCCTGACGGAAGTTTGAAATGGAAATATGATACAAAGGCCATGCGGGTTGGTTCGCCGGCTATCGGCTACGACGGACTGATTTACGTCCCCGCCGCCCCCAGTTTGATTGTTTTGGATTCTTCTGGAAATTTGAAGTGGAAAAAAGGACCCGAGGTAAGTTTCCATAACGCTCAAGTTGCTTATGCTGCAGAGTGTGGGGCGCCGCCACTTCCTCCCTGTAATGGCATGAGTCAGCCGCAAAACGGTAATGTACCCCACCAATCATTGGGTGAATGTGGTGCGCCGCCGTTACCTCCTTGCAATGAAGTCAATCCTCTAAACGGAATTATGCCCCAATCGTCGTCGGGCCAAGGCGATATAGCGGGGATTATAACTCCGGCAATCTCTTCTGACGGAACAATTTATATTGGCAATGCTCAAGGAATTTTATTTGCTATTGATTCTAAAACTCAAGAAATAAAATGGACATACCAAACAGGCGCCGACCCAAAGCAACCCGGCTTTTACGGTTTGCCAAGTTTTCCGCTTGTTGATAAAAAAGGAACAGTTTATTTTGGTTCGGTTGATGGCAAAATGTATGTCGTTGATAAAGAGGGGAAGCTTTTATGGGAATATCAAACTGGCGGGAAAATTACTGAGGCCTCGCCCGCTTTTGGTCCGGACGGCGTGCTTTACTTCACTTCTCAAGATGGTTATTTATACGCAATAGGGGATTGATTTTATAAAAAGTTTTAATGGGAAGGGAGTCCGACTTCCCCCCATTCCATTTTTTCCAAAGAAGAAGGCGAGCAGGGTACTGCTCGCCGTCGGAATCGTCTTTTTCCCCCATAATATAAACAAAAGGAGGACTATCAAAATGGTCGAACGACGAATCTGGTAAACCTCTCAAGCATATCGCCAATGGCTTGTTGACAGAGCTTGCATATTCCAGATCCGTCCCACACCTTCGGTCTTCCGCATATATTACATCGCTGTAACCGATGGTTGCCTTGGCTTTCGTTTTTTCTATTTCCGCGATAAAGCGGAGGACCAAAATGCTTTCGGTTCATAGTAGCCTCCTCTCTGATTCCGTGTTGATTATAATATCATATTAATACGAAAAATCAATGATTTTAAATTGCGATAGGACAAATTGTTAATTTTTTGATAGAATTAAAGAATATGTCTGTAAATAATATAAATGGAGCGGAAGATATAAATAATAAGTTCCCGAGAGGAGTTGAGGTTGTTGTCTCGGCTACCATTGAAAATAAGGACGGGAAAATTCTTTTGGTGAAATCGTCGAAATGGTTTAATAAATTGACGATGCCCGGAGGGCATATTGAGCCGGGCGAAAAAATGATTGAAGCGCTTAAAAGAGAAATTAAAGAGGAGACAGGCCTTGATGTAGAGTCAAAGGAAATTCTTTCTTTCGGGGAACTTATAAATTCAAAAGATTTTCATCGCCCGATGCATTGCATCTATTTTGATTTTTTATGCGAATTGAAAAATGGCGATGAGATTACTTTGGATAATGATGAGCTCAATGATTATGTTTGGGTAACGCCGGAAGAGGGTTTAAAAATGGATTTGGCGGAAAGTTTCGGGAAAACAATCAAAAAATACATTGAGTATAGAGATAAAACAGGATGAAGAAGCAAAAAAACACGAGGCAGGATTTTTATTTTAAAAAAGCCAAAGAAGAAAATTATCCGGCTCGCTCTGTTTATAAATTGCAGGAGATAGATAAAAAATATTGGCTCTTCAAGCAAGGCGATTTTGTATTGGACATTGGAAGCGCGCCCGGCTCATGGATGATTTACGTTAGCGGGAAAATTGATAAAATGGGCCGGGTGATAGGTGTTGATATCGCTGATTTAAAAATTCCCCTTAAAAACAATATGAAATTTATAAAAGGGGACATTAGGGAGCTTGTTGAGAGTTTTGATAAGATATTTGATGCGATTATTTCTGATGCTGCGCCGGAAACTTCGGGGGTTCATTCCGTTGACGTGGCAAAATCATTGGAACTGGCCAAGACCGCTTTTGATATTGCAAAAAGGGCGCTAAAACCAAACGGAATATTTCTTTGTAAGATATTTGAGGGGGAAGGGACAGAAGCATTTTTAAAGGAAGTGGAAACGTTTTTTTCTTTTATTAAGCCCTATCGGCCGAGCGCGGTGAGAAAACACAGTCGAGAGTTTTATTTAATTGCTAAAGGTTTTAAAAATGACTAAAGAGCAAAGCTTTTTGAAGAGGCAAATTGATTGGCTTTTGAAGGAGAAATATCATGGTAAGTTTACCACTAAAGCCAGAACAGATATTGAAAAGTTAAAGAAGGGAGAATCCTTGGATTATCTTATCGGTTTTGTAGAGTTTTTGAGCGTTAAGATTGATTTGAAGAAAAGGCCGTTGATACCGCGGCAAGAAACAGAGTTCTGGGTAGAAAAAGCGATTAAGGAGATAAGAACCTGCCTTGCTAACGCTCGACAGAACCTTGATTCCTCGCTTTGCTCGGAAAAAGGGGGCGAAAAAAAGAAGCCGGAATGCTTGGACTTGTTCTCCGGCAGCGGGGCAATCGGGCTCGCGGTTCTGAAGCATATCCCCGGGGCTCAAGTTGATTTCGGCGAAATCAATAAAGATTTTTTAGAACAGATTAGATTTAATCTTTGGCTTAATGGGCCTGATAAAAGCAAGGCATCAATCATTCAAACGGATGTTTTCAGTAATATCAATCAAAGATATGATTACATATTTGCCAATCCGCCGTATATTGCATTAGAGAGGAAGAAGAAGGCGCAAAAGTCGGTTTTAAGATACGAGCCCAAAAGCGCGCTTTTTGCCGGAAAGGATGGCTTGTTGTATATCGAGAAGTTTCTCAAACAGGCAAAAAAATATCTAAAGCCGTATGGAAAGATTTATCTTGAATTTGATTCTTGGCAAAAACCCAAAATCAGCGCATTATTAAAAAAAGAAGAGTATAAAAATTTTGAGTTTTTCAAGGACCAGTATAATCGTTGGCGATATGCGAAAATAAGCGTTTCGTAATAAAAATGCGTAATAGTTGTATTAAGTAGAGATAACATATGTTAGAGAAAAGCGATGAAGAAATCGTGTGTCTGGTCCAATCAGGCAAAACTGATTTTTTTGGCGTTTTGATTGAAAGATATGAGGAAAAAATTAAGCGTTATGCGCGGAAATTTCTTTCGAACAAAGAGGATACAGACGACATTATCCAAACTATTTTCATAAAAGCGTATGTCAATATTCAAAGTTTTGATATTAAAAGGAAATTTTCCTCCTGGCTTTATAGAATCGCTCACAATGAATTAGTTAATCATTTGAAAAAAAGGAAATTTTTTTCATCATTTGATTTTGACGTTTTTTTCCCGCATTCGGTCCGCCTCCACGATAATGAAACAGAGAAGGAGGTGAACCGCCAAGAAATACAGAAAACAATAGACAAATGCCTTGGCGAATTAGACATAAGATACCGAGAGCCGATAATTCTTTATTATTTAGAGGAGTTGAGTTACAAAGAGATTGCGGATATTTTGCACCTGCCGATTTCAACCATCGGGGTCCGTTTAAGCAGGGGAAAAGAAAAACTAAAATCTATTTATAATAAAATATATGGCCAATAATTTTTTAAAAAACAATATAAAGGAGCAGATTTTGGAAAGGATTAAAGCCAAAAAAGTTCAGATGAAGCCGAAATTATTGTTTGTTTTGAAAGCCGCATTTTTTGCCTTGACCATAGTTTTATTTTCTGCTCTGGCTGCGTTTGTTATCAGTTTTGTAATGTTCAAAGCGCGAGCCACGGGAATTTGGTATGCTCCCGGATTCGGACTCCGCGGAATAAGATTGTTTTTAGTGAATTTTCCGTGGTATTTGCTGATTTTTATCTTGATTGTAGTGGCGACATTGGAACTGTTGGCTAAAAAGTTTTCCTGGGTTTATAAAAGACCTTTGGTTTATTCTATTGTGGGAATATTATTGTTTGTTTCTCTAATCGGTTTTGCTGTTTCGCAAACAGCCATGCATCCCCAGTTATTTAAAGGAGTGATAGAAGGGAGAATGCCCATTATGGGACCTTTCTATGGGGGTCGCATTATGCAAGCGCCTCTTGGTCTTCATATTGGAGCGATATCTGTTATAAATGAAGAAGGGTTTTCAATAGAAGATGAGAAGGGGAAAGTTTTTAATGTAATTATCTCTCCGCAGACATTTTTGCCCAAAGGCAGAGAAACGCAAGAGGGTGATTTGATTATGATAATGGGAGAAGAGAAGGACTCAATCATTAGCGCTTTTGGTATTCGCAGAATAGAGGAAGATAGGGATTCCTTTTTCCCGCAATTTAATAAGCACAGGACGCCGATTAAACTACCCGGCAATACGATGAAATAAAAATGGGCTTTTGTTGTAGTAATTGTAGGGATATTTTAGATTAAGATATCTCCTTTTAACATTTAATAATTTTTTATGAAAATATTTTTTAGGATTAAAAGTGGATTTAAGGGTCTGTATAAATGGATGATGAGGCATAAATTTATTGCCCTCATTATGATTGCGCTTATCATTGCAGCGGGCTATTTTGGGATTAGAGCCATGGGTTCTCAAAATCAAGGAGAGATAAATTATACTACCGCTGTGGTAGAAAAAGGAACTCTTATCACAACCGTGAGCGGAACCGGACAAATAGCGGTCTCTAATCAAGCGGATATTAAGCCCCAGGTGTCAGGGGATGTGATATATGTGGGCGTTAAGAACGGTGACGAGGTTAAGTCCGGAACTTTGCTTTTCAAAATCGACGCCAGCGACGCAGAAAAGGCGGTGCGGGATGCGGAAACATCATTAGAAACAGCAAAATTAGACCTGCAACAGTTGTCAGACCCTCCGGATGAATTGACATTATTAAAAGCGGAGAATGATTTATTGTCCGCCAAGGAATCTATTGAGAAGAACAAAGAGAGCATCTTGGATACTTATGAGGACGGTTTCAACGATGTGGCAAGCGCTTTTCTTGATTTACCGACAATTATTACGGATATGGATAATGTTCTATACGGCCAGGACTTGGCGGATAACGAACCCGATGTATCCGGCGGGAACGACAATGTTCATGCGCTGATTAATTCTGTTTTATCGCAGTATATAGACGAGAGGATAGATTTTATAACCTTTACCGGCAAAGCGGAGGAAGATTATTCTTCGGCTCGCCAGAAATATGATGCAAATTTGAAAAGCTATAGATTGGTCAGCCGATATTCAGACCAGGTAACAATTGACGCCTTATTGGATGAAACGATTCAAACTGTTCGGGCAATGTCTGAAGCCGTAAACAGCGAAATAAATATGCTTGATTATTGGGTGGATTTTCGCACCCGAAAAGGACTTAGAGTTTTTTCTGATGTCACCACCCTTCAAACAGAATTGAAATCCTATATTTCAAAGACCAACAGTTATTTATCCTCAATTTTATCAGTCCAAAAGACGATTCAGAATACGAAAGACGCGGTTGTCAGCGCGGAAAGAAGCATTAAAGAAAAAGAATTAAGTATGGAGGACCTCAAAGCGGGTGCCGATGCTTCAGACATCAGGGCGAAAGAAATCGCTGTCCAGCAAAAAGAAGATTCCTTAATCGATGCCAAAAAGGGACTGGATAATTGTTATGTGAGGGCTCCGTTTGATGGAGTAATAATTGAAGTGGATGCGTCAAAAGGAGATTCGGTTTCTTCAGGGACTGTTTTGGCATCTATTATTACAAAACAAAAATTGACGGAAATAACTCTTAATGAAGTTGATGTAAGCCAGTTGGCGTTAGGACAGAAAGCCACTATTACGCTTGATGCGATTGAAGACTTAACACTAACAGGAGAAGTGGTTGATATTGATACTCTCGGGACAGTCAGCCAAGGCGTGGTGAGTTATGATGTAAAAATAGCTCTTGATACGCAGGAAGATAAAATAAAGCCAAATATGAGCGTTTCTGCGGAGATTATTACAAACATCAAACAAGGAGCGCTTCTGGTCCCGAATTCTGCGGTAAAATATCAAGGGGAACAGCAATATGTTGAGGTTATGTCTTCGGACGGAACAGTCCAACGGCAAACAATTGTTGTTGGCCTTTCCAATGACACAATGACAGAAATCGTAAGCGGTCTCCAAGAAGGAGATAAGGTAGTAATCCAAAGCGCCACCGCTTCTTCATCAGGCAGTTCTCAATCCGGGGGGACATTTAATAGTTCCTCGGGTGGAGCGCCGGGAGGTGAAAACATAATGAGGATGATGCGCTAATTATCCGGGTATGATAGAAATTAAAAACATTACAAAAATTTATAAGCACGATAATCTGGAGACCAAAGCCCTTAAGGAGGTATCTTTTAGCATTCAAGATGGCGAATTTGTAGCTATTATAGGGCCGTCCGGTTCCGGCAAGTCAACTTTGATGCACATATTGGGTTGTCTTGATGTGCCAACCAGCGGACAGTATCTATTTGAGGGCAGGGATATTGCCAAACTTTCTGATAACGAGCTTGCCGATATTCGCAGAAAGAAAATAGGGTTTGTGTTCCAAACATTTAATCTGTTGCCGAGGACAACCGTTATCCGTAATGTAATTTTGCCTTTAATCTACGCTAATTTTCCGCGGGAACAGCGCGAAAAAATAGCAAAAGAAGCGCTTCACAACGCAGGATTGGAGGAATCCCGCTTCTATCATCTTTCTAATCAGCTTTCCGGCGGGCAGATGCAGAGGGTGGCGATCGCCCGCGCGCTTGTGAATAACCCTTCTCTTATTCTCGCCGATGAGCCAACCGGCAACTTGGACAGTAAAACAGGGGATATAGTGCTAAAGACATTTCAGGAATTGAATAGGCAAGGCCAGACAATTGTTTTGATAACCCATGAAAGATATATCGCAGAGAGAGCCAAGAGAATAATCTCGCTTAAAGACGGAGAGATTATTGAAGATGTCCAAATCGCCTATTCTCAAACCATTAAACCGATTTAGAAATAAAATGTTTTTAAGCGATTTATTTGAAGAAACGGTCTCGGCCATTTTTGCCAACAAAGCCAGAACAGGGCTTACGGTTTTAGGCATTGTTATTGGCATCGGTTCGGTGGTCGCCTTAATATCAATAGGCCAGGGGGCGGAGGCAGACATTAAATCAAATATTCAATCAATCGGTTCAAATTTGCTTGTTGTTTATCCCGGAGTCCAGGGCGGCAGCCGAGTCCAAATCAGTACCGGGCGGGGATCAGCTCAGACCCTTACAAGAGATGATGCCGACGTAATATCACAAGAAATTTCCTATATAGAGGCAGTAGCGCCGGAGGTTTCCACAAGGCACCAGGTAACCGCCAAAGGAACAAATACCAATACTTCAGTTATCGGCACGGTGCCCGAATATGCCGAAGTTAAAAATTTTAAAATAACCGTTGGCTCTTTTATCTCTGAACAGGATGTAAAAAGCGCATCAAAAATAGCAATATTAGGTCCCACTACGGCCGAAGATTTGTTTGGAGAAGGAGCGGACCCCATCGGTCGGAAGATTAAAATAAACAAGATTGAGTTTACGGTTATCGGCGTTACCGAAAGCAAAGGAGGAACGGGTTTTGGCGGGAGTCAGGATGACATTATCCTTGTGCCGATTTCCAGCGCTCAAAAGTTTTTATCGGGTAATAATTATATTACCGATATAAATGTTCAGGTAAGCGACGAGAAATATATGACCGTGGCGCAAGAAGAGATAACCACCTTGCTCTTGATTCGCCACAACATTGCCGACCCGACCTTAGCCGATTTTTCCATAATGAATCAGGCGGATATTTTAAATACTATGACTTCTGTCACGGGAACATTAACTATTTTTTTGGGGGCGATTGCCGGAATATCTTTGATTGTCGGAGGAATCGGTATTATGAATATGATGTTGACCACGGTAACGGAGCGGACGCGTGAGATTGGGCTTCGCAAAGCAATCGGCGCCAAAAACAAAGATATCAGTATGCAATTTTTGGCTGAAGCAATAATGCTTACATTTATGGGGGGAGTTATAGGCATAGTTGTTGGGTGGGTTATATCTTTCGGGGTTCAAAAATTCGCTGGCATCAGCACTAATGTTGCAGGATGGTCGGTTGCCTTGGCCTTCGGGGTATCAGCTTTTATAGGAATTGTTTTCGGATATTATCCTGCCAGACGCGCTGCCTCGCTTAATCCGATTGAAGCGTTGAGATATGAATAAACTCGTTACTAATTACTGATAAATAATAATAAACATATGTCTGTCTTCAATGGAAAACAAAATGGTTCAGTAAAAGTGTTTATAATATCCGGAATCGCGATTGTCCTGGTTGTTATTGCGGGAATAATTATTTTGACCAACAGTTTGAAATCCGTTGATAATAAATCTGCCAACGAAAGCCAACAAACGAGCAATGCGACGACCACGGGCACTGCAAGAGGGATGGGAACTTTTTTGCAAGGATTTTCCGAGGCGAGCGCGGATGATTTAAAGATAGGGGACTCTCTCGTTGTTGAGGGAACTACCAATCAAGACGGAAGCATCAGCGCTAATACGGTTTATATTGGCTCTGCTGAAGATTTTGCGAACATTTCCAATGGCGCGCGAATGGGTTTTCAAATGAATTCAACAAATACTCCGCCTGATATAAATACGATGCCAAATTCGGGTCAGATACCGGGAGGTATGCCAAATATGCCTGAAGGGTTTCAGAATATGACTCAAGAAGAAAGAAGACAGGCAATGGAAGAATTAAGAAACAGCGGAAGTTTGCCTGACGGCGTGGTTCGGTCAAGACAGACCGCAGGCAATGCTTCTCTACGGGGAGAACTTCTTAACAAGACCGACCAATTTTTGACCATAAAAATTGCTGATGGCGGCTCTAAGTTAGCGCTCTATTCCGAGTCCACGAAATTTATGAAAAAGGAGTAATGAAATAAATAGTCGCTTGCGCTGTATTAAATAATATAAAGGTCGCTGTCAAAAACCAAGGGCTAAATTAGGATAAAAATATGAAAAATAAAACTTTAATTATTTCAGCCGTAGTGATTTTTGCTTTTGTTTTGGTAATTGTGGGATTTATAGGTTATAACGCGGTTCTGGCAGATGAAAATACGACTTACCCTCCGATTATTCAGAAATTAGTTGAGAGATTCGGTTTAGACCCGACAGAAGTTCAAAAAGTGTTTACCGAAACAAGGACGGAAATGGGGCTACAGCGAGAACAGAGTTTTCAACAACGTTTTGAAGAGCGCCTGCAAAATGCGGTAGAAAATGGAAAAATTACTGAAGCGCAGAAAAGCGCAATCATTGCTAAGCAGGCGGAAATGAAAGAGAAAATAGGGGAATTAAAAGACCTTTCCTCGCAGGATAAAAAAGAAGCGATGAACAATATTCGTGAAGAAATGAGCGCTTGGGCAAAAGATAACGGGATAGAAGATGGCTGGTGTATGGGATTAGACATACCCGGATTGGGAGGATTGGGAAACTTTGGCAGGGGACATGGGATGAGACAGGGAATGGGAGCTGGGTTCGGATTAAGACCAGGACAAAATTTTGAAGAATAGAATATTTTTGGGGGTCAAAACGAGAAAACGCTTCTTTTAAGAAGCGTTTTCTCGTCAACATTGAGTAGCTAAAAAATTAATTTTCTGTTAAAATTATAATCGTTTAGTTATGCATTAAGATATTTATATGATTGAAGTTTTAAATCTGACAAAAAAATTTAATGGTTTCGTTGCTGTAGACAAAATCTCTTTTGACGTTAAGAAAGGAGAGATTTTCGCTTTTTTGGGACCCAATGGAGCAGGCAAGACCACGACTGTAAAAATTCTTACTACACTCTTGCATCCTACGGACGGCAAAATAACAATAAACGGCCATGATGTCGCCGAAAATCCATACGAAGTTCGTTGTTCTTTTGGAATTGTTTTTCAAGACCCCAGCTTGGACGATGAACTTACAGCGTATGAAAATATGGAATTCCACGGTATTCTTTATAAGGTGCCGAAGAAAATTCGCAGAGAAAGGATAGAGCAGTTACTGCGGTTTGTTGATTTATGGGATAGAAAAGACGATTTGGTCAAGAAGTTCTCCGGCGGAATGAAAAGGCGTCTCGAAGTTGCCAGAGGATTAATCCATCATCCTAAGATTCTGTTTTTAGATGAGCCCACTTTAGGATTAGACCCGCAGACGAGGAACCATATTTGGAATTATATTAAGGAGTTAAGCCGACAAGAAGGGATGACGATTTTTTTCACGACTCATTATATGGAGGAAGCGGAGAGAATCGCGCAGAAAATTGCCATTATTGACCATGGGAAAATTGTCGCCCGCGGAACTCCAATGGAGTTGAAGCGGCAAACAAATACCGCTTCATTGGAGGAGGCATTTTTAGCTATAACCGGCTCTACTATCAGGAAGGAAGAGGCAAGCCAGCTTGACCGCATGAGAATGCATCGGAGATTCAGAAGATAATCTATAATTTAGTTATAGGAATATGCAAACGATTTATATTCTTTGGCTCAGGCAATTAAAGAGATATTTCCGCTCTAAAGCGAGAATCGTCGGCTCTCTCGGCCAGCCGATTCTTTTCTTGGTGGCCTTGGGATTCGGGCTTAATCCCATTTATCAAAAAGCGGGCGGAGGCAGTTATATTCAGTTTTTAACGCCCGGCATAATCGCAATGGGAATTATATTCACAGCCCTTTTCTCGGGAATAGAAATTATTTGGGATAGGCAGTTCGGTTTTTTAAAAGAGACATTGGTTGCTCCAACTTCACGTTTAAAAATTATGACAGGCAGAACTCTTGGAGGGGCAACGGTGGCAGCATTCCAAGGAATCCTTGTTTTGCTTTTATCTTTTTTATTGGGCTTTAGGCCGGAAAGTCTACTGCTTTCCCCGCTGTCTTTTATTTTTATATTTCTGATTGCCTTGCTTTTCACCGGAATAGGGACGGCGATTGGGTCGGTTCTTAAAGATATGCAGGGATTTCAATTGATTATGAATTTTTTAGTAATGCCCCTCTTTTTTCTTTCAGGCGCATTGTTTCCGCTCCAAAATCTTCCAAAAGGATTAGCTGTTGCCGTAAGGATTAACCCTCTTTCTTATGGAGTTGATGGGTTGCGGGGCTCTTTGACGGGCATAAACAGCGCTCAGTTCGGCTTGTCAACAGATATTATTGTTTTAACCGTTTTAACGGGAACGGTGCTTGTCATAGGCGCATATTTCTTTTCCAAAATAGAAATTTAAATTCAAGACGATTCTTATAACTTTATAAGCATTGCTGATTTGACAAATTTTACAAAGTTATATATTTTCGCTTTCCAAAAGCGATTTTTTCTTGTAGAATTTACAATACAATGTCTTTAAGCATAGGAATTGTCGGTTTGCCTAATGTGGGCAAATCAACGCTATTCCAAGCCATAACCAAGAAAGAGGTTGACAGGGCGAATTACCCTTTTTGCACCATAGACCCGAATGTGGGTGTTGTTGCCGTCCCTGACCCGAGAATAGACAAATTGGCGGAATTAACTTCTTCGGCCAAGAAAATTTATACTACGGTTGAATTTGTTGACATTGCCGGGCTGGTAAAAGGCGCCAGCCAAGGAGAAGGATTAGGAAACAAGTTTCTGGCGAATATCAGGGAAGTTGACGCCATTGTTTATGTTTTGCGAAGTTTCAACAAAGAAGATGTTATTAACACGCGGTCAAAGATAGATGTTTTGGAAGATAAGGAAATTTTGGATATGGAAATGATTCTTAAGGATTTGGAAACCGTTGAAAAAAGAGCGGAGTCGCTGGAAAAAGAATTAAAAACTAAAGCGAAGGATAAAAACTTGGAAAAGGAGATGTCGGCCATTGCAAGGGCGCAGGAATTATTGCAAAAAGGGGAGTATTTATCTGAATCGCAATGGAGCGACGAGGAGAGGAAAATCCTGAATAGTTATCAGTTGCTGACTATGAAAAAACGGCTCTTTTTGCTTAACGGCTCAAAAGGAGAGGTTTCAATAGAAGTAGAGGATATATTGAAGAAGAATAATTGGCCATTTTTGATTGCCGATGTTCTTACGGAGTTTGAAACAGCTGATTTTAATGCCGAACAAAGAACTGATTTTGGACTGTCAGCAGAGACCCAATTGGATATCCTGATAAGAGAGTGCTATAAACTGCTTGATTTGATAACTTTCTTTACTACCGGGCCGGATGAAACGCGCGGATGGACATTAAAAAAAGGTTCTAAAGCGCCTCAAGCGGGCGGAGTGATTCATAGTGATTTTGAAACCCGCTTTATTAAAGCGCAGGTTATAAATTGGAAAGACCTTTTGGATTGCAACGGATTTTCCAAAGCCAGAGAAAAAGGACTGCTTCGGACAGAGGGCAAGGAATATATTGTTCAAGACGGAGATGTGATAGAAATAAAATCCGACGCATAAAATTGTCTTATTATTAATAAAATTAATAAAGTCGCTCTCGCCGGCTAAAATTAAGATTGAGTATAGTTTTAGAAGAATCATCCGTCTTCATAGGCGTTTTTTTTATTTTCTGCTAAAATAAGAGAATAAAACGAATTTTAAAATGCGGACGACCATAACAATTATTTTGATTTCCGGGATGGCAATCATCTCTTTTATTCAAATTTTTTCAGCCGAGAATATGGGTTTAATGATTGCTGATATTATTATCTTTCTGCTCTATTGCTTTATTGGTTTTTTGCTGGTGAGATATTCAGTAAGAGAATCCCGCAAAGAGGAAAGGTTAAGGAGGGAAGCTCAGGAAAGAACGAAGCAATTGAAGCAGAGCAGAGATGAATTAGAGGAGCAGACATTGGAATTCCAAAAAAGCAGAGACATTCTTCAAACAAGGACTGCTGAACTTGAATTATGGTATCAAATGGTTGTTCAGAGAGAATTGAAAATGAGGGCCCTGAAAAAACAGATTAAGAAGTTACGAAATTAGTGCAGTGTTAGGGTCTGACCCTAACAAAGTCCTAAATAGTCAATAACTAAGATGAAAATTGTTTCTTGGAATGTCAACGGACTAAGGGCGAATTACAAAAAAGGTTTTTTGGATTGGTTTAAAGAAATAAAAGCAGATATTGTCTGTCTTCAAGAAGTAAGGTCTGATGCTTCGGATTTGCCTGCGGAATTAAAGAAAATCAAGGGCTATAATTTCTTTCTCAATCCAGCTCAAAAGCCCGGATACAGCGGGACAGCCGTGTATTCAAAGATAAATCCTAAAAAAGAAGAAAAAAAGATAGGGCTAAGCCGTTTTGACGAAGAAGGAAGAATTCTTCAATTGGATTTCCCGGAGTTTATACTAATCAATCTTTATTTACCTCATGGCGGGAGGCAAAAAGAAAATTTGGATTACAAAATACAAGTTTACGATTATCTTTTGAATCATTTAAAAGCGATTAAGAACAAAAAAGTGGTTGTTGTCGGCGATTTTAATATCGCCCATCAGAAGATTGACTTGGCTCGACCGAAAGACAATCAAAACAACATAATGTTTACAATAGACGAAAGAGAGCGGATTGGCGAGATTCTTAAATTAGGGTTTGTTGACAGCTTCAGAAAATTTAATAAGACAGCGGGACGTTATACTTGGTGGCCATATCTTGCCAAATGTCGCGAACGCAATATTGGGTGGAGAATAGATTATTGTTTTGTCTCTGCTCCGTTGGCAGGCAATATCAAAGATGCCTTTATCCTTGACAAAGTAATGGGTTCCGACCATTGTCCGGTCGGAATTGAAATAACTTTATGAAAGAAAAATATATTTTTGAAATTATTAAAAAATTAGGCGCAGATTTGCCGAGATTTCCTGACAACAGGATTGATTACACTAACTCCATCAGCGCGCCGGTCCTGATTATTTTTGTCAGATATCAGGGAGAAATTTTACTTTTGAAGAGAAGTAAAAAAGTAAGTACTTATCAGGGGAAATGGAGCGCGGTGGCAGGATATTTAGACGAGTTAAAGCCAATTAGGGAAAAAGTTTTGGAGGAATTAAAAGAAGAGACAAATATTATAGAAGACAATATTGCGGATATTAAGTTTGGGCAATCATACAAGATGAAAGATGAGACCGTCCATAGATTATGGCTTCGTTTTCCGGTTTTGGTTGAATTGAAAGAAAAACCAAGAATAAAATTGGACTATGAACACACTGATTTCAAGTGGATTAAGCCGGAAGAAATCGGCAAGTTTGATACGCCTCCGTTTTTTAACATAAGCTGGGAAATGCTTAAAGAATATGCCTGAATTGCCGGAAGTAACAACAATGGTCAATGGTTTAAGGAAAAAGGTTCTAAAAAGGACCTTTGTTGATGTTTGGACCGATGCGGAAAAATTGGTTAAGAAGCCGAACAGCTTTAACCAATTCAAGAAAGCGATTATCAAAGAAAAAATCCTTGATATCAAGAGACGAGGCAAAGTCATTTTATTTTGTCTTAGCAACGAGAAAACTCTTTTTGTCCATCCTAAAATGACCGGCCATTTTTTGGTTGGAAAATGGGAAAAGACAAAAGGGGAATGGAAATCGCTTAAAAGAGGGCCAATGGAAGACCCGATGAACAGGTTTGTCCATATTATGTTTTGGCTTGATAACGGCCAGATGCTTGCTTTCTCTGATATGCGGAAGTTCGGCAGGATAGAATTGTGGGACAACAAATCATTGGGAGAGGCGAAGATAATAAGCGAATTGGGGGTTGATGCTTTAGGGCTTAATTATGAACAATTTAAGGGTGTAATCAAAAAAGCGGGGAATGGGAAAATAAAACAGATTTTGATGAATCAAAATCTGATTGCCGGCATCGGCAACATCTATGCGGATGAGATTCTTTTCGAAGCAGGCGTTTTGCCTTTCCGGCCGGCCAAAGACCTGAAAGAACAGGAACTGAAAAAGATTCATAAAGCAATTTCAAAAATTCTCTCACAGGCAGTTGAATTTTCCGGTTCAAGTGTTTCTGATTACCGCAAACCGGACGGAGAAAGGGGCAAATATCAGGAAGTTATCAGGGTTTATCGCCGAACAGGAGAAAAATGCTTGAAATGCGGAACAATAATCCAAAGGAAAAAGATTGGCAGCCGTTCCGCTCATTTCTGCCCAAAGTGCCAGCAATAAGAGGAATTTTGAAACACAGCATTTTTATGCCGTGTTTTGATTTGTCGGAGTGAAAAATTTGCTTTTTATTAACATTTATAGTATAAAGAAAAAAAGTTGTTTAACAAAAATCTGAGAGTGAAACCTAAAAGCGAGAGGGAGGCCTGATGCCGAGCAAGACAAGATCAGATTATTTAGTTCCTTATTTTGTAGAAATCGACAAAACCCATCTTCTGAGCAGAGAGGAAGAGATTGCTCTGGCGAAAAAGATTAAAATGGGAGACCAAGAAGCGAAACAAAGGTTTGCTATGGCTAATTTGAAATTAGTGATTTCTATCGCCAGGAGGTATCACATACAGGGCTCGCATTTGTCCTCTTTAGATTTAATTCAGGAAGGAACCTTGGGGCTGATGGGAGCGATTGAAAAATTTGACCCTGACAGGGGCTGTAAATTTTCTACTTACGCCATTCACTGCATAAAATATGCAATCCGGATAGCGTTAGAAACGCAGAGCAGGACTATTCGCTTACCTTCTTATATTTTGAGAGCGCTGAAATTGGCAACAATAAATGCAGGGGAGAAGTGCAGCGGGCCAGTAGCGCGCAGGTATATAGAAGGGGCTTTGAGAAAAGAAGGAATCGGCGACAACATCATCATGGAGATATTCAACTCGACGGTAATATTATCCTTAGATGCTCCGATGTCTTTTCGAGAGGAGGGCGAAGACCATCATGAGATTATATGTGACCATGGAGAACAACCCCTTGAAAAAGAGCTTGAGGACCTTCTCAGAAAAGAGATAATCGCAAAGGCGATGAAAGGATCTGGGCTTACCAAGAGGGAAAAACTTGTCTTAGAACGGAGATTTGGTCTGAATGGGCGGGAACGAGAAACGCTCAAGGTAATTGGCTTAAGAATGGGCGTTAGCGGTGAGCTGATTAGGCGGATTGAAAAAGACGCCTTGGCCAAGATCAGAAAATATCTTGAAAAACAGCCAAAAAAATTGTTGGAAAAGATATTTTAATCGCTAACAGAGATTAGTTGAAAGGAGGTTCGTATGGATGGGACTGCGCTGCGTCAGATAATGACAGAGGGAGAAACAGAAGAAAGCCGAGTTGTTACGGCTGCGATTCTTTTTCTCAATAAGTACATTTTTCCGTGGTTATTAAGGGAAAAATGTTCTTTTTCCGTAAATCAAGTGCACGCTCAAGAAATCCGCGTGAAGATGGCAACTTCTTCTTTCGAGCGCTTTGAAGAAGAAGTTAACCAACTAAAGAGTATAATCAACGGGAAGAAGAGATTCGAGGTTCTTAGGAAAAAACCTCCGAGGAAATTATTCATCTTTGTTTCCGGCCGATTTTTGACATCAGGAGGGGAGACGGTCCTTACCCTATCGTTTGAAATCGTTTGAAATCAAGTGATGACCAACAGTGCTTCAAGCCCTTGCGGCTTGGAGCACTATTTTTTTGCTTCTTTTTTCTCAAGTTGCCCTTCCAACTTTTTGATTTCCTTTTTGAGCCCAACCATTCTAAGCTCTCTTCCCACGGTCACTTTTTGGATTCTTTCTAATTCGTCTATTTTTTGCCTGATTTCT
The DNA here is from genome assembly GCA_964388775.1 of uncultured Candidatus Saccharibacteria bacterium. Classification (GTDB taxonomy): domain Bacteria; phylum Patescibacteriota; class Minisyncoccia; order Minisyncoccales; family PEYH01; genus PEYH01. The sequence goes on from CAYMBW010000002.1 coordinate 19,758, forward strand.
TTTGTTCTTTCTTCTACCTGTTTCTCCAGGCTGCCCTTGAGCCGTTCTAACTCTATGGTCCTGGCTTTTACTTTTACTTCCAAAGAGGACTTTGCTTCTTCCAGCTCCCTTGTCCTGGCTTTTACTTTTTCTTCCGAAGCCCGGTAGGCATGGTTTAATTCCCGATTTAATTGTTTGAGTTTGGTGTAATTTTTCTCTAAACTCCTGCTCATCTGATTGAATCCCTGCGCTACCTCGCCGATTTCATCCTTGGAGATTTTCTTAATCCGATAACTCATATCCCCGGTGCCAAAGGCCTTCATCGCCTTATTCAGCGTGGTGATTGGCGCAATGATTAAGTATTGAAAAGGCAAAAGCATTATCAAAACAAGCACCACGATTCCGCCGATAAGAATAAAAGAGAAACGTGAATAGGCATTTTCTATTCCTCTCTCCAGCTCTTCCAGAGACAAAGTAATCTCATAAGTGCCCACTGTCTTCCCGGCTAAATAAATAGGATTGGTTATAACCAGGGTGCTGTCTCCGTCTGCCCTTGACTTTTTGGTGATTGCCCTTCCGGTTTCAAGGACTGAAAAATTATCTTCTTCAGGGGTTGCGCCGATGGAAGCTGTGTCATTTGAGGCAGTGATTCTCAACCCTTCATCGGTCAAAGAATTGATGTTTACCTTCACGATGTCAGGGTCCAGCCACATCAATTTATAAATGCTGTTTTGAATATAAGTTCTGTTCTTTAACGCCTCTTCGCTACCAATAGAAGCATCAAGGGTTTGAGCTAAAATGATTGCCTGTTTCTCGAATTGCTTCTCTAAAATTGTTCTCTCTTGACTAATCATTGTTAGGGCAATACATGCGAAAACAAAAAGAGAGACAAGAACTATGCCCAAAATTAACTTGATTTTGATAGAAAATCTCACTTTTTTATCCACTGATTAATAATTCCGTCCAGCTCCCCGCTTTTTTTCAACTGAACCAAGGTGTGGTTAATTTGATTAAGCAGGGCTTGACTTTCCTTTCTTACTGCCACTCCATAAAATTCTTGAGTAAAGGGTTCTCCAAGAATTACTAAGTTTTCTTCTCCAGCCACTAAATCAATGCCTACCGGATAATCAACCATAATGGCATCAAGATTGCCGTTGAGTAAATCTGTTTTTGCGGCTGCATAATCAAGATAGCCCACAACTTCTGTTGTAAATTTTTGGGCTTCAAAATCGCTTGTAGTATCTGCCTGGACTCCGATTTTCTTCCCATATAAATTCGCTACCCCCATTATTTCTTGAAGCTTGTTTTTTTGGATGACTATGACTTGTCCGGCGTTGAAATAGGGATTTGAGAATGCCATTTTTTCGGTTCTTTCAGGAAGAATAGTGATACCTGAAATGAGCATATCCGTTTCGCCGGCAAGCAGCTGGTCAAAAATAATTTGCCAGTCAATTTGTTTGAACTCTGCCTCTACACCTAAATCCTGGGCAATTTTTTTAGCGATTTCAATGTCTATTCCGGCAAAATTTCCGTTTTCGTCAATTGACTCCATTGGAGGAAAAGTTGCGTTTGTTCCGATAATAATTGTGCCTCGGGATTTTATCTCTTGTATTTGGGGGTCTAATTCTTGCGGCTGAGTCGAAAAGAGTGAAGAGTTAACTAAATAATGGAATATAAGAGCAAGCCCGATGATGACGATGATAATTATTGGAAAAAGAAATTTTTTGTTCATAAGAACCTGCTTGCTCCGCTCGCAGAACCTTGAAATTAAATTTGTCATATATATTTTTAAAGTAATTTAATTATAAGTTTTTTTAATTATTATGTCACTTTTATTGTATCACAATTATTGTATCACAATATTGCAATTACCAGAATATTTAGAAATACTTATAAAAGAGGGCCAATGAAATTTTTTTTAAAAAGTATACATCCGCTTACCATTGACTTTTTGTAAAATAAATGTTATCCTATAATACAGAAAAATAGAAAGCGCCTCCGGGTGCCTGGGTCTGAACTTCCCTTCGCCCGGGCATCCAGAGGCGTTTTTTAATTGTAAGTCCGGATTAAACCATAAGCAAGAATTACTATAAGAAGATTAGTCCGCCGAAGTTTGACTTCGGCGGACTTCGGCGGAGTTTAGGGTTATGAATTAAAAATTGGCCAAAACCCTTGACAAGATTTTTGGACGGTATAGGATATGATAATAATACATCCTTGGGGAAGTAAGGATATTGATGTGGTTATACAAACATCAACAATTTATTTAAAGGTCGATTTGCGCCTTTCTCTTTGTAATTAGGGAGAGGTTTTTTGTTTTTTGACAATTAAATAAAAAAGAAAAAGGTCGGAAATAACCGAAGGGAAGAAACAAGAAAAATAATTAACTTAAAAAATAATGAAAAAAATATTATTAAGCTTAGCAATCATCGGCGTTGTCGCCGGAGTTGTTATAGGCGTTACCGGAGCTTACTTTACCGACGAGGAGCCGATTACAAATAATGTATTTCAAGCAGGAACGCTTGATATTCAGCAAGGAGCAAATGATTTAGGGAATATGACTCTTTCTGGTTTAATACCTGGAGTGGCTACCATTCCACAGAAACTTACGATGGGTAACAATGGAACGCTACATGCTATTGTAGATAAAATTGAAGTAACTTCCCTCACGAATGGTGATACAGCTGGTACCTCGAACGATATTTCAGCGGCTGATTATGCTGCGATGGTGAATACTACTATCTCAGACGAAATTGGCAGACCTCTTTGGAAAGGAACTCTTGCTGAATTAAATGGCGGAGACGCTATTGACGGTACAGACAGGGTGTTCTTAGCCAAGAAAGGAACCGGTGGAAATTATACTACCCGCGATTATTGGTTTACCTTTGAATTAGACGAGAATGCGACTAATGCTTATCAGGATGAAGGCGTAAAGGCTACTTTTGCTGTTAATGCTAGTCAGGTTAAAGATGATAAATTTGATGCAGCTGAAAGATTAGTAATGAATCAAAATAGTGACAATGGATGGGATTGGGTAGAAAACAATGAAAAGACCACGGCTTCTAGCAAAAACTTGTTTGGTGTGATAGGAACAGGATTACTAAGGGGCTATGAATTCAGTGGCAACTCTGATTATTTCGATTCTGCCGAAAAAGCTGCTTGGGCAATTAAAAACGGTGATGTTTCTTTTGCTGATCCCAAGTGGGTGGATAATTATCCTGCGAACGCAAGCATTCTATTCTTGCAGAGAATGGGTAAGTATTATAATGACGGTAACGCATTTAGTAATGCCGCAGAGAATGCCGTTATTGACAGATGGAATGCTTACCATAATAACGCTCAAGAGGTTTATACAAACATAAAAATAGCAAGAGAATCAGGTAATCCCGATTTATTTTATTGGGATTTAGCACCGTTAATGGAAGCTACTATTGATGCAGCAAATACAGTTTCTGACAGTGGGCAGGCGACGACTCTTCGGAACAATGCTTTGGCTTTAGCCGCATTAGTGGTCGCAGACCAACATTCAACCGGTGGTTACTTTATTACTAATTGGAATAATGTTTATTCTCAATTAGGTCAGGCATCTGCTATCCGTATTTTACAGTTAGCTGATGATATGGATTTCGGAGTTTCTTATTCTGCAAAGATTACAAGTGGCGTAAATGCACTTTTAACTCAACAGAACGGTGATGGATCATTCAGGTATGGTACAGCGATTGATGGCAAAAATATCCAAACTAATGCTTATGCCGCTTTGGTATTAGAGATGGCTGGCAATCACACAGAAGCGCAAGCCACTGTTGATAATTTAGTTTCCCAGCGATTGTCTAATGGAGCATGGAATCATTCCGAACCTGATGGCAACTCTGGAACTAGTGTAACGATAGGTGAATATCCAGAAGTGAATAGCGAAGCATTAAGAGCAATAATATCCATAAATCAGTAGATCAGAGTTGAACTCTTTTAGGTTGCCTCATTATTTTTTATAATTGGGGCAACCAATAAAGGATTTAACTTGGTTTTGATATGGATTTTCAAAAAATTAATTATAAAAAAGTAAAAAAGTTTCTATCTTGGACTACAATAGGATCTCTTTTTGCTGTTTTGATTTTTGTTTTACTTCCTCTTTTACCGATTGAAAATAATTATTCCTTAAAAATGGTTTTGTCAGGTTCAATGAGTCCGACAATTAAGACAGGCGCCATTGTTATAATTAAACCAGCTTCAGGGTATCAGGTTGGCGATATGGTTACTTATAAATACGGAACAAGAGCCAGGGATTTGACTACCCATAGAATCGTTGGACAAGAAGGAGACGAATTTATTACAAAAGGCGACAATAACAATGCAGCTGATATTTATCCAATTAAAAAAGAACAAATTATCGGGAAAGTGATTTTTGGTGTTCCGTATGCTGGTTATGTGGCGAATTTTTTACATTCAAAATTTGGGATTATTCTTTTAATTTTGATTCCAGCATTATTAATTATTGGGAGCGAAGGATTAAAGATTTTTAAAGAAGTCAAAAAAATGCGACAAAAGAATAGGAAAACTAAAGAGATACGCGCCAAAATTTCAGTTTTCTTGATTTTGTTTTTATTTCTTCCTATGTTTAGCTTTACCTATACAACAAATGCTTATTTCTCTGATTCAATCATTTCAGAGAATAATCTTTTCCAAGCAGGAGTTTTGGATATGACTTTACGCTCCGGACAAAATAATTTTGTTTCTGGAGCCGACAATATGCAGCCCGGACAGCAGGTCAATAGAGATATTTATGTCGGCAAAACTGCCAGCAGTTTTCCATTGCAATATAAAATGAGCTATGAACTCATTAGCGGGGACAGTGAATTGTGTGACCAATTGGATTTAAAAATTTGGTATAATCATTATAGTTGTCAGGGGACTTATGGAGATTGCAGGGATATGAGGTTAAAATATAATGGCAAATTATCCGATTTAACTAACTTAGTTAAATCAGATTTTGAAATTCCTCATCCTGATGACCAATTTGATATTGATGATAGTAATGGCACAGAGCAATGGTTCTTTTATAGTATTATTGTGCCAAACAATATTGCCAATGATTTAGAGGGCAAGTTGTGTCATTTTAATTTTGTTTTTGATGCGTGGCAAGAAAATATGCTTAATTACGGCGACGGTGGTTTTACGGATAAAGAAAAGATAGAAAGCACGATTACAATTGGTTCATTGGCACCCATTTTAAATCCAATTGGGGATAAACCAGGCACTGAAGGAGAAATGCTTCAATTTCCTGTTACCGCCACTGACCCGAATGGCGATACTTTAATTTATTCCGCTTCTAATTTACCAACTGGAGCCAATTTTGATCCCGGCACACAGGCTTTTTCTTGGACACCGACATCTGAACAAGCAGGAACTTATTCTAATATTATTTTTGAAGTTTCTGATGGGACATATACTGATTCAGAAAACATTACTATTACGATTGATTCCAGTTCGCCACCAGGTAGTCTAATATAAACATATGTCCAGTATAAACATATATTTATAATGATAAAAAAATATTATACAATTTTAATTTTGATAATTTGTTTGGAATTTTTGGGTTTTACTCAACCGGCTGAAGCCGGAGTAGTTTGGTTTTCCGGGAAGAATATCAGCGTGGCTTTTGACGGCCTGCCTTTTAATTTAAGTAATTGGGCGCCGGGGATGAGTGATATAAAAAGCATTACGATAGAAAATAATGAAAATTTTGACGTTGATATTTATTTCAAAGCAGAAAAAACATCAGGCGATGATATTCTGGCTAATGCCTTGACTATCACTGTCGGTAATGAATCAAAGCATTTATCGGATTTATTTGATAATAATTTATCGCTTGCTTCAATTAGTGCCGGAAAATCCCAAGATTATGATATTGCTATAAGTTTTGATTCAGATGCAGGGAACGAGTATCAAAATAAAACGATAGATTTTAATTTTATTATTATTGTTGAGCAAACAGGAGGAAATGGCGGGGGAGGCGGACAAGTTGTCATCCCCGGTGGAGGAGGTGGCGGTAGCGCTTTACCCGCTGGATTGACCCTTAATTCGGAGAGTGTTCAAGTGATTGGAGTTGGAGAGACATCGGTAACAATAACTTGGACCACAAGCTATATGTCAACCAGTCAAGTGGTTTATTCTCTTGAGGGGGAAAATCATATTCTTGACCTTACTGATAGTGCGGTAAATTATGGATACACTCATGCGGCACCGGAGCCGGAAGATTCCACAAAAGTGACATCCCATACGGTAACTATTAGCGGATTGACTCCCGGTAACACTTATTATTTCCGCTGTGTTTCGCACGCTTCACCGCCGACTATCAGTTGGGAATTTTCCTTTACTACTTTGGCGATGGCGGAGCAACCGCCCATATCTCCAACCGGTCCGGTTGAATATTTACCTGCAGAAACTCCGACAGGAGGGGCAGGCACAGAAGTTAGTACCCCGGGAGGAGAAACTACCCAGCCCGGAGGCGAAAGCACAGAGGGGGGGATAATTCCGGAAGTAAGCCCGGGTCCATCAACGTTAGCGCCCGAGCCCTTGACAGGAGAAGGTCTTGGAATGGGAAATGTCAGCTTTGGAGCCAATATGTTGGCGGCCATAGGTAATATTTTAGATTCAAAATTCCTTTCAGCCGTTTGTTTATTTGTATTAATTGTTTTAATCGGACTTCTTATCAAAGAGGCAAGATACCGATATTTGGAGCGTAAAAGAAAGAAAAATCAAAATAAACGCTTTTAATTCAATGAGAAAAGCAAAAATCCGTCTTGAGTTTATCGAAGGGCGGATTTTTGCTTTTTGGGACAAGTGGGATTAGAATTACAAAATATGTTTAAATTAAGCTCATCAGATTTTGAATTACGCTAATGTCCTGCCTGATAAAATTACGCTGTTTCAGGGCAGTATTGACAAGTAAATGTATCTTGTATAAAATGAAAGTAGTTTCAAAAAAATGAAAGTAATTTCAATTTAGATATGATGAAATTAACAAAAAATTGTCAAAAAATAATTATCTTTTTAGGAGATTATCCGGAAAGAAAATTTTTCAGTAAAGAAATCGCTGAAAAATTGAATATTAGTTTGGGCGGAACTCATAATGCTTTAAAGCATTTAGTCAAAGAAAAGATTGTTGGAATAGAGCAAAGAGGGAATATGAAATTTTATCAGATTGATGATGAAAATATTTTCGTCAAACAGTTAAAAACAGCATTAATTGTTGAAAAATTATTGCCGTTAGTTAACAAAATCAAACAAGACTGCAAGGAAATTGTTTTATTTGGGTCAGCGGCTCGTGGAGAGCAAACAGCAAATAGCGATGTTGATTTATTTATTCTGACACATAATCCAGAAGATATTAAAAATGACATTGTTAAATATAGGGGGAAAATAATGATTAGTCCTATTATAAAAACGCCGAATCAATGGAGTGAGCTGGAAATCAAAGAACCGGAATTCTACAATGAAATAAAGCAGGGGATTAAATTATTTAATTATGATTAAAAATTTTGAGGACTGTTTGAAAACAGGAAAAATCAAAAAGTTTTCTAGAGGCAAGATTTTATCGCCCAAAGAAATTAGATTAGCTGAAGAGGATTTGAAAACAGCCGAAAAGAGTTTCAAAGACAAAAATTACCGTTGGTGCATTATCCAAATTTATTATTCGATGTTTCATTCTGCTCGAGCATTGTTGTATTTTGAAAATTTTAGAGAACATAGTCATTATTGTTTAAACCAAGCTATAAGAGAATTATATGTCAAACAAGGCAAGATGGATGTATCTTTTCTTGAGACGTTATCGGAGACAAAGCATTTAAGAGAAGCAGCAGATTATTATGGTGATTATAGCGATATAAACGCAGAGAAATTATTAAAGAAGGCAGAAAAATTTATAGAAAAGGCAAAGGAGATAATTCATTAATTTGCAATTTGTTAATTGAACAGCGGAGGTCGTTCCTCCGCTGTTTGCTTCTCTTATTTTGCTTTTTGGGACAAGTGGGATTAGAATTATCTAACAAACAAAGCAAGAAAGAGAAATAAACAAAAAAATGAAGCAAGAAGATTTTGAAGAATTAGTCAGGCAGGGGATAGCGGAAATCCCCCAGAAATTCCGGGACAGAATGAAAAATGTTGATATTCTGGTTGAGGATTGGCCGTCCCCGGAGCAGTTAGGGCAGGCAAGAGTGCCGACCGACGGTTTACTTTTTGGTTTGTATCAAGGCGTTCCTCAGACCAAAAGAGGGACATATTATGCCAATGCCCTGCCTGATAAAATTACGCTGTTTCAGGGCAGTATTGAAGCAGTCGCCAAAACTCCTGAAGAAATAAAGCAAAAAGTCAGACAGACGGTTTGGCACGAAATCGCCCATCATTTCGGAATGAGCGAAAAAGAAGTAAGAGAAGCGGAAAAGAAAAGATTTAAGTAATTTTATATTTATTATGTATAATAAAGACCCTTACTTGATTACCAAGAACAAGAGCAAGGAAATTTTTGAAAAACATAAACAAATATATTGTCCTTATTTTAATCAAAACATAATTTTGAATTCGGACGGATTTCATCACTTGCAATTTTCTTGTCGAAGGGAAAGGAATAGAAGAGAACAACTTTTAAAATTTAATCTTTTGCCATTGGCGATTAGTATAATAAAAAAATCCGGCACCTTGCAAGAATATAGAAAAGAATTATCTCCTGTTGGCAAGCGGTCCCAAAAAGAGAATATGACCATTTGTAAAATGATGGAATATTGGTCCTTTGTAGCGATTAATGACAATAAAACAATTAAGATTAGAGTTGTGCTGCGGAGAGTTGGCAATGGTAATATTATTTTTTGGAGTGTAATGCCCGCTATGAAATTAAAGACAGATACTTTGAATAGAATTAGACAATTAGCAGACAAAGGGATAGAGGATCAATGAAGAAACAAAAAAGCCGATGGATATCAGCTTGTTTGTGGTGCTTGTCTTCAGCTTAGGACAACCTTGGCTGAACGGGGCTTGCGCCCACAAGCACTGTTTACACCCTATCATTGATTAATTTTTTGTCAATAGCAGTTATCCACATTTAGGGTATGTTTAAGTTTGAGATACAGAAAAAATCAAAGAAGAGCAGGGCGAGGAAGGGAACTATTTAATCGTAATGCTGGTTTTGCCGAATTGGATTAAAAGTTTTTGGGCTAATTTTTGAGTGCGAGGAGGAAATTTTTTAGAGAATTCAAGAAATTTGGTTTTAGAGACTTCTTTTAAGTTTAATTCGTCCCGGTCAATCCTTGCCTTACCAAGAGAAACCAAATAGAGTTGATCTAAAATTGCTTTTTCGGGAAGGGCGACGAAAAGGTCTTTTTGAAGAGTATAACCAAAAAAGAGTTTAGGAAGAATTTGGCGGTATTCTATAAGCTGACCGCCTAAATCTATTTTTTTACTTTTGAGTTTTGTAGCGAATATCGAAGTGTAAGGTATTTGATTTAAAATTCCATAAAAAGCTAAAGCAGATTCAAAAGAAAGATAAGATGGCCAATAAATCAGATTGGCAATTTTTTGAATATTTTGAGGAGAGTTGTCTAATGTATAGATATTCTTTCTTAGCCGGTAAAGATCTCCTGATTTGACTAACCGACTGCAAGTAACATATACGGATTGTTTGGATAAATTTAAAATTTTCCATAAATCATTGATGGTAAAATATGGTTTGTCTATCTCCTTGAGCTTTTTTAAAAGTTTTATTTTACTTATTCTTTGCATAATTTTATTAATTCAGGAATCACGGGTTGATAATTTTTCGGCAAGAAACGATTAAGTTCTTGTTTAATGTCCATTTTCCTTAATTTTATTTTTGGCAGCGAAATTTCTTTTTTCAACAATTGACCGATAAACCAAATATCAAATAAATCTCTTGCTTTTTTTCGGGAAGATAGAGCGTCTAATTTTTCCTTGAAGAGCCGTTCAAGGGTGAGAACTTTTAATAGGGGCTTTAAGTTTGTCGTCGGAGAGGAAGCGGTTGATAATTTAAAATCAATATTTTCTTTGAAAGAAAGTTTTCTTTTCGAAATTTCTATTTTGACGGAAAGTGTTCGAGAGAGATATTCTTGTTTGAATTTAATCAAAGTAAAATAAGTATTCTTTTTAGAATATATTTCTTTGATAGACAATTCCGGCTGTTTAGAAATTATATTTTCCATTATCTTTTTAAAATCATTAAACTTTATCTTGCTAAGCAGCGAAAAATCAAGATCTTCTGAAAATCGCGGGGAGTTATAAATAAGCCGAAGTGCAGTCCCGCCCTTGAAAATCAAACTTATTCCCAAAACGCTGGAATATAATCCATCTAAAATAAACATTTCCCAATATTCTCGGACAATGTTATTAATGTTTATTTGAAGTTTTTTTGACAAATTATCGGCAAGCTCAAATTCCATAATAATTAACAAATCTGTTAATAATCGAAGAACTTATATTTTTATGATATATTAGGCAAATAACAATGTCAATATAAATAAGATTTTGCCTATCTGGCGCATGAATCGCCCCGGCCGCGTGAAGATTAGCATAAGATTTTTTGATTTTTTAAGAAATTTGGCTTAGGATAATAAAGTAATAAGAAAAATGTTTAAGTTTGAGATACAGAAAACTTCAAAAAAGAGCAGGGCGAGGATTGGAGAAATCACCACGCCCCACGGCAAGATAAAAACGCCGGCCTTTATTCCGGTGGCGACTTTGGGCGTGGTTAAAGGGGGATTAAGTCCGCAAGAAACAGAGCAGGCAAAGGCCCAATGCCAAATTACCAATACTTTCCATTTTTTAGATTTAGATAGGGCGCAAGAGGTGGAGAAGATGGGCGGACTTCATAACTTTTTTAATTTTAATAAGCCGATTTTTACCGACTCTGGCGGTTTTCAAATTTTTTCTTTAGGCAAAGGAAGGGAGCTTGATTTGGGCAAAATCGGCTCTATCTTCCCCGAAGGTAAAAACCAAAAAAAACCTGCCCGCATCGCTATGCGGGCAAGTGCTCGCTTACGAAGCGTTGCGGGCGGGAAAGGAAAAAATTTTTTGAAAATCAGCCAGAGAGGAGCGAGATTTAAGTCCCCGAGGGATGGCAGGGAAATCTTGCTCACCCCGGAACTTTCTCTCAAAATACAAAAACAATTGGGCGCTGATTTTATTTATCTTTTGGATGTTTGCGGAACTCCTCTGGATGATGGAAAAACCGCTAAAAAGGATTTGGAGATTACCAATCAATGGTATGAGAGATTCTTGAAGGCGTCAAAAGGACTAAGAAACCAAAAAATATTTGGCATTGTCCAAGGGGGCATATACAGGGAATTAAGAAAAGAATCAACCAAGTTTGTAAATAATTTGCCGGTTTTCGGAATTGCCATTGGCGGGGCTTTAGGAAAAAGCAAACAAGATATGTATAAAACAATATCCTGGGTTAATGAGGATATTGATTGGCAGAAGCCCCACCACTTATTGGGCATAGGGGATTTAGAGGTTTTAGAGGAAATTATCAAACTGGGAATTGATTTGTTTGATTGCGCTTTGCCAACCAGAATCGCCAGGCATGGCACAGCGATGACTTCAAATGGGTATTTAAATCTTAATGCCGGAAAATTAAAGGATAAATTTGAACCGATTGACAAAGAATGCCAATGTCCGGTTTGCCAAAATTGGACCATTGCTCAAATTAATTTTTTGTTCCGCGCTAAAGAACAGCTGGCCGGTAAACTTTTAACTGTCCATAATCTTTTCTTTTTGGAAGACAAGATTGAAAAAATCCGTAAAAAAATAGAAAACAACGAGCTCTAACTTGATTTTGATTAAGTTTTTTGTATAATGGAATAAGAACAAACATTTCCCTGAACAAGGGAAGGAGGCAAAGTTTGAAAGGACAAAAGAGAGATGCAACATCGTTGCGATGGCGGAAAGCGTCCGACCAGACAGAGACGGCTCAAAAGTCGTTTTCGGCCTTTGAGAGAAAACAAAATTACTTTCGGTTATGCCCATGGAGAAGACGAGGCCTGAATGTTCGGATGCGAGGTATAGGAACGAACAATCGAACAGGTAGGTAGTACCGATTTTGTTATATGACTGCCCCCGCTCTCTATTCACCGAGAGCCGGGGCGTTTTATTTGGCTTGACAAGCGCATTTTTTATTCTAAGATATAAATATCGCACAAAAAAACCAAAAAGGGAGGAGAAATGGAACGAGAAAAGATTCGAGAAAAAATCATCGCCATAGTGGTGGATAAATTGAAGTTCACCCCCGATAGTCAAAACGTTCAGGACGATGATGATATCGTGGCTGACCTTGGCGCCGATTCTCTGGACGTTGTTGAAATCATTATGAATATGGAGGACGAGTTTTGTTTAGAGTTCTCCGATGAGGAGGCGATAGAAAATCGAACAATCAAGAAAATCGTTGAGCTTATCGAGATCAGGTTGGGGCTCCCTCCTTCCTGAAACAGAAAGCGCTGTGGGCATAGAATGCCTGTCAGCGCTTCTTTTTTTAAGATTGAAAATCAGTGGGAATTAAGATATTATGAAAGAATAATATGCCAAATGATTTTATAAAATCAAAATATTTTGAGGATTTGAATCCCAAACAAAAAGAGGCGGTTTTGCATGGCAAAGGGCCTCTTTTAATTGTTGCCGGCGCAGGAACCGGCAAAACCACGGTAATCACTCGCCGCATAGCTAATCTAATAGAGAGCCAATTGGCTCAAGCAGAGGAAGTTTTGGCTATGACTTTTACCGAGAAGGCAGCCGGGGAAATGGAAGAGCGGGTTGACCGGCTGTTGCCCTTTGGCTATCTGGACCTTTGGATTTCCACTTTTCATTCTTTTTGTGAAAAAATATTAAAAGAGCACGGTTTAGATATCGGTTTACCCACTGATTTTAAGCTGCTTGACCAAACCGGGAGCTGGGTTTTAATCAGGCAAAACTTAGACAAATTCAATTTGAGTTATTACCGCCCGCTTGGAAATCCCACAAAATTTATCCATGCTTTGATTAACCATTTTGCTCGATGTAAAGATGAAGCCATTTCCCCGGAGGACTATCTTCAATACGCTGATGATATCAAACGAAATTTTGATGACGGTATTTTTGGAAGCAAGGCAGTGGATAAAAAAGAAAGAATTACCCAGAAAGAAATAGAAATAGAACAGCAGAGAATAAGCGAATTAGCCGGCGCTTACCACATCTACCAACGGCTGCTCTTGGAAAATAACGCCTTAGATTTTGGGGATTTGCTAAATTATTGTTTGAAGTTGTTTAAAAAGAGACCAACGATTTTGAATAAATACAGAAATCAGTTTAAATACATTTTGGTTGATGAGTTTCAGGATACGAATTGGGCGCAATATGAATTAATAAAAACATTGGCAGCGCCGGAAAATAACCTTACGGTTTGCGCGGACGATGACCAGTGCTTGCCTGGAGAGTCAAAAATACAAATATTTCAAAAGGGAGAAGTAAAAGAAAAACCCATAAAAAATGTTCGTAAGGGAGAGATGGCATTGACTGCAGTCGGCAAGGGACACATTGGAATTTCTAAAGTTAATAAAGTATTTAAGAGTAAGAAAAAGGCGAGAATACTTACCTTAACCACGGAAAACGGCTCTAAAGTGAAGGTCACGGATAACCATAAAATGTTTTGTTTTGTCCCCAAAATAGATTTAGGTAGTCCGCATCACTGCTTAAATGCTGTTTATAGAGGGAACAAAAGGAGAGTAATCATTAATCTTAATATGTG
>CAYMBW010000002.1:33616-44631 GCA_964388775.1 uncultured Candidatus Saccharibacteria bacterium
TAAATGCTGTTTATAGAGGGAACAAAAGGAGAGTAATCATTAATCTTAATATGTGTGTAAGGCGGTATCGCAGCAAGGAACATGTTAGAAAGGGCAAACTTTTGCTGTTCCATCCGTTGATAAACCACCATGTCTTTGTGGAAACTTCTAATGCGGAGGTCTTGCGGAAAATGAAAGAAGCGGGTTATCCTTTGAGAACCGCTAAAAGAGGAAGAATATTCAAAATGGAAAGCGCTGATTTAGAAAAAATATGGCGGGTAGCCAAAGATTTAGAAAAATTAACCAATGGCATTATTAAGGTTAAGTTTGATATAGCAATCAAGGACAATAAAATTAGCAGCCACCGTCGCACGCGAAGCGCCATTGTTATGCCTGCTAAAAATTTATTGTTAGGGCATTATCTCCCTATTAGGCGCGGGACAGAAATTTTTTATGACCGAATTGTAAAAATAGAAGAAAAGAAAGAAGAGAAAATGGTCTATGATTTAGAAATAGACAGGACACATAATTTTATAGCCAATGGTATCGTTGTCCACAATTCCGTGTTCCGCTTCCAGGGCGCATCGCTTAATAATGTTCTCCAATTTAAAAAAGATTTTCCTGAGTCAAAAGAAATAAGCATTGTGGAAAATTATCGCTCAACTCAAAACATTCTTGACCTGGCCTATAATTCCATCCAATTGAATAACCCCAACCGCCTTGAATACCAATTGAATCAGGATAAAAAAATTGCCGGCGAGGCGAAAGAAAAGGGAATTGAACTTTCTGCTTTTAGGAAAATAGATAAAAAGCTAAAAGCCAAAGATAATTCAACGGGGTTGATTGAACATCTTCATTTTCCCACTCTTGAGAGAGAAGCGGATGGTGTTGCCAAAAAAATTATTGAAATGATGGACAAAGACAAGGAGGCAAATTTTTCTGATTTTGCGGTTTTAGTGAGGGCGAATAACTCCGCAACCGCCTTTTTCAAAGAGCTTGAAAGGCAGAGGATTCCTTATGAATTTTTGGCCTCAAAAGGGCTTTATTCCCAACCGGTGATTTTAGACATAATTTCCTATTTTAGGATGCTGGATAATTATCATGAAAGTCCGGCCCTGAATCGTCTCTTAAGCTTGCCGTTTTTTGAAGTGGCGATTGAAGAATTAGCCAAAATAAATCAATTCAGCAAGAAAAAAACGCAGTCAACATACGAAACTTTACGGGAATTATCTTTAGTGCCGGGAATTTCCAAAGATACGACCCTAAAAGTCAGTTTTTTAATTGATTTAATAAAAAAGCATTCCAAATTAGTCAGGGAAAAAAGCATAGGAGATATTTTCCTTGGTTTTCTCAATGATTCAGGATACTTGAAGGATATGATAAAACGGGAAAATGAAAGAGACATAAATCTAATAACCCAATTCTACAAAAAAATTAAATCATTTGAAGAAAATAATCCCGAACCAACGCTTGCCAATTTTATGCAGGCAATGGATATGGAGCTTGAATCAGGGGAAGCCGGTTCCTTGGAAACGGATATAGAGAAAGGGCCTGATGCGGTTAAAATAATGACCATTCATTCTGCCAAGGGACTGGAATTCAAATATGTGTTTATAACCAATTTAGTGGACAAGAAATTTCCCACCATTGGAAGAAAAGAAGCAATAGAAATTCCGGAAAAATTGGTGAAAGAAATTGTGCCGAGCGGAGACATCCATTTACAGGAGGAAAGAAGATTGTTTTATGTGGCGATGACGCGGGCTAAAAGAGGATTATTTTTTACCTCCGCAGATGATTACGGCGGGGTAAGAAAGAAAAAATTATCCCGATTTTTGGAAGAAATGAATTTTGAAAAGCCGGAAACGGAGATTGAAGACAAAATATCATTGCAACCGAAGGGGACTGCGGCCGAGAAGAAACAAAAAGCAAGATATAATATTCCGTCGCATTTTTCCTATTCCCAATTCGCCGCTTTTGACAAATGCCCTTTGCAATACAAATTTGCCCATATTTTAAAAGTGCCGCGCATTGGCACGGCGTTTTTTAGCTTTGGAAAAACAATTCATAATACCTTGCATCAATTCTTGGAAGATTATTTTGAAAGCAGGGGAGAAAATCAAAAAGGACTTTTTGAAAACCCGACCGAAAACGGAATAGAGAAGAAAATTGATTTTTCCGAAGAGCTGAAAAAAATAATTGCCGTCTATGAAGCGAACTGGGTTGATGAATGGTATGAAGACAAAAAACAGAAACAGGAATATTTCAAAAAAGGAAAAGATGTTTTAAAAGATTTTCTGAAAAAATTTCTTGAAGAACAGCCCAAAATTAAACTCCTGAACGGCCGGCCGTCTTTGGAACTGGATTTTTCTCTGAAAATCGAAGATAATACCATAAAAGGGAAAATAGATAGAGTAGACGAATCATCAAATGAAGGACTCGAGATAATCGACTACAAAACCGGCCGAGGAAAGGATAAATTGACGAAAGAAGAAAAAGAGCAGTTGCTTATTTATCAGTTGGCCGGCGAGCAGATTTTTGGCAAGATGCCGGAATATTTAAGTTATTATTATCTTGAAAATGGCAGAAAAGTAACTTTTCAAAGCAACGAAGCCGAAAGAGAGCGCCTCAAAGAGGAGACCCTGAATAAAATTGAGAAGATTAAGAACAGCGATTTCAAGGCCATCCCGGGCTGGCAATGCCAATTTTGCGATTTCAAAAATATTTGCCAATTTAGAAAATTCTAATCGAAATTATTACGAGACCCGGCCTCGTAATAATCATTAATCAGTGATTGTTAATTAATAATAATTAATTATTAACCATTCATAATCTTATGGTGGGAAACAAAATTATTGGAATTATTCTTTTGATTTTAGGTCTCCTCGTTATCTTCTGGGCATTGTATTCTTCATACAATATTTTTAAAGGAAGTCAGGCACTCCCGCAAGTATTCCATTCTGATGAAGTTGATTTCGGGCTAAACAAGGACAATGCTTCAAACGGAATAAGCGCGCAGGATGTCCAGAAACAAATGGAACAAACAATAAGCGACCAGCTCACAAAGATATTTCCTCCCGGGATGGTCTTTCAATTGCTTAACTTGATTAGCTGGTCTATTTTTGCCTGGATTTTGATAATGGGCGGAGGCAAAATTTCCGGTTTGGGGATAAAGCTGATGTCGGGATAAAGTTGATGTCAATCTGCCGAAGTGGGACTTTGGCGAAATGCGCCCACGAAAAGCGCGAAAAGTTGACTGATAGAGATGTTAAGCGTATAATAAAAGCAGGACATTGATTTTGAGGAGGTGGCAAATGAAACCGAACTGCGGAATCAAGATTTTGTTCGTAAGAAATATCCCAAACGGAGTCAGCATAGGCATGCTCCTCGATAAAGACCCCTGCCCCCTGACGGTTATCTTTAGAAAGAAATGGGGAGAAGCATCAGAAAAGTTTCTCACAACGACAACCGCTGAACACCTAAGTCCAGGGTGGGACGCAATCCCTCGCGAGGCGTATCAGAAGGTGGCGGCTATCGCTCTTTCGCGTAGAAAGAATCAGGAAAGAGACGCTACGCAAGCATCTCTGCCTCTATTCTCCTGATAGTTTTTTGCTCGACCCGCCGATGCTCCTTAGTTCTTCAAAAATAGGGACCGGCGGTTTTTTCTTTTTCAGAAAAATGTGATAAGATAATTTAATTATTTATCAATGATTAATGATTAGTAATTATTAACTAATAAATCTATGGATTATTTTTTAACTACTGTCGCCGGGTTCGGGGGAGGAGCGGTAAGAGGTTTAATGGGATACATCAAGCACCAATACTCATATAAAAATGTGGGCTTTAATTTGCCTTATTTTTTTTCAATGGTATTCCTTTCCGGAATAGTGGGAATGTTAAGCGCTGCAGCAATAGGAGGAATGAGCGGAGATATTTTGACAACCGGATTTTCGTCAGCAATTGCTTTTGTGGTCGGTTATGGAGGAGGAGATTTCTTAGAGAACATTTATAAAATTATCATCAAGCAAAAGGACTAAGTTTTTCTTTTTTCAGTTCTCGCCCCTTATTTTTAGTTTTACATTTTTAATTTTGAACCCTAACGAACCCCGAGCGAAGCGAGGGGGAGCGAAGGCAAGGAACGTGTCTTTAGAAGAATTTAAAGAAAAAAACGGATATAAGATAGAGAATTATTGGTTACCCAGGGTTACCAGTATTACAAATGTGGTTTTTAAGCCCGGACTTTTAAGATATTACGCGCAGCAGCCCAATTTTATGACAGCTCAAGAAACACTCAATCACGCCGCTGATTGGGGAACAGCTACACACGAAGCGGTGGAAAAATTTTTAATTGAAGAGGAGTATAAAGTTGACCCGATAATTATGCCGTCAATCCAGGCGTTTAAAAAATGGCAAAAAGAGTATAGGGCAAAAATTTTGGATATCCATAGTGATATAGAAAAAAGGGTTTATAATTTGGAAGACCGATATGCGGGAACTCTTGACATATTGGTTGAAATCAAGGGAGTACTGGGGGTTTTAGATATTAAAACCGGCTCTGGAATATGGGATGAATATTCTTTGCAGCTTGCCGCCTATATGAACGCCTATAATAAATCGGTGCCTTCAAAAAGGATGGCAAAAACAAGGTGGATTCTCCGGTTGGACCAATTTGAAGAATGTAAGTCCTGCGGGGCGAAGAAAAGAGTAAAAGGAGGAAAAGTTTCCATTAGAGGAGGCAAACCAAATTGTTATCATAAATTTTCTCCGGCCAGAGGAGAATTTGAATTTAAAGAACTTAAAGATTTTAATTGCGATATTGATGGGTTTATCGGAGCCAAACGGCTTTGGGAGTGGTGTAATAAGAGCCACCTTAAACGAATAGAAGATTATCCGAAAAGAAAAATTATTCAGTCGCTGCTATGAACAGAGAAGAGTCCTACAAATTATTAAAAGAGAATTTATTTAACAATAATCTGCTTAAGCATTGCCTGGCAGTAGAAGCGATTATGCGCGGGCTTGCTGAAAAATTGGGCGGGAGTCCGGAAATATGGGGAATCGCCGGCTTATTGCACGATATTGATTATGAGCAAACAAAAGACGATGCGCTCAAACATTCGTTAATTGGCGCGGAGATGCTTAAAAATTTGGGCTTTAGCGATGAAATTGTAGAAGCGGTGAAAACGCACAATGAAGCGCATTCTATTGCGCCGGAAGGGCTTATGGCAAAGTCATTATTCGTCTGCGACCCGATGAGCGGGTTGATTGTCGCTGCCACATTAGTCCTTCCATCAAAAAACATCAAAGAACTTACCGTAGAAAATGTATTGAACAGATTTAAAGAAAAGGCCTTTGCCCGCGGAGCGAATCGGGAAATAATCAAACAATGCGAACCGCTTCTCGGCCTACCACTGGAAGAGTTCGCGAAAATTTCTTTAGAAGCGATGAAGGGGATAAGTAAACAATTGGAATTGTAATTAAAAGTCCAAAGTCCAAAATTAAAAGTCGCAGTTAAAAATAAAAAAGTATAATACTTTTAACTTAATATTGAAATTTTTAACTTTTAACTATGTTTATCGCTGACCTTCATATCCACTCAAAATATTCCCGCGCTACTTCGCCGCAAGCGGATTTAGAGCATATAGCTGAATCAGCAAAAATAAAAGGGATAAAGGTTGTTGGCACAGGCGATTTTACTCATCCTAAATGGCTTCAGGAAATTGAGGATAAATTGGAGCCGGCAGAAGCCGGACTTTTTAAATTAAAAAACTCTTCAAACGAAATCAGGTTTTTGTTGACCGCAGAGATAAGCTGTATCTATTCTGCCAAAGGTAGGGTAAGAAAAATTCATATTGTCATATTGGCACCATCGCTAAAAGCGGTTAAAAAAATTAATCAAGCTCTTTCCAAAATCGGCAACCTTCATTCAGACGGCCGGCCGATTTTAGGGTTAGATGTTAAAGAACTTTTGAAGATTACCCTTGAAGCGAACAAGGATTGCCTGTTTGTCCCGGCCCACTGTATGACTCCGTGGTTTGCCATATTCGGCTCAAAATCAGGATTTGATTCCATAGAAGAATGTTTTGACGATTATTCACAATACATTTTTGCGTTAGAAACAGGATTGTCCGGCAACCCGGCAATGCTCTGGCGAATTCCTGATGGCAGGCGAGTGACTTTAATTTCGAATTCTGATGCTCACTCGCCGGGCAAGTTGGGCAGGGAAGCCAATGTTTTTGATACTGGTTTAAGTTATTCTGAAATTGTTGAAGCAATTAAGGGAAAAGACAAAGAAAAATTTTTATACACTATTGAATTTTTTCCTCAAGAGGGAAAGTATCATTATGACGGGCACAGAGATTGCAAGATTTCTTTATCGCCAAAGGAATCAAAAAAGTATAATAATGTCTGTCCGGTTTGCGGCAAACCCCTAACCTTGGGAGTGGCTAATCGGATTGCTCAATTAGCCGACAGGCCAGAAGGGTTTGTGCCCGAAGGAGTGATTCCGTTTAAGAGTTTAATCCCCTTAAAAGAGGTTATTGGCGAGGCCCTTAACTGCGGAGCTAACACCAAGAAAGTGATTGTTGAATATGATAAGCTTACAAGCGAATTTAACAATGAATTTAATATCCTGCTTAATGTTCCGGAAAGCGATTTAAAAAATATTGCCCCGGAACAGGTAGCTTTGGGTATATTGCGGGCGAGAGAAGGAAAAGTAAATATTGAGCCGGGCTACGACGGCGTATTCGGTAAAGTGCGAATTTTTTCTGAACAAGAGAAGAAGAACCTCGTTAAGCAAAAAGTCCTTATTTAGCGCTTTTACAGCATTGACGGAATTGGTTTTAAGGGTTAAATTAAAACAATATGGCAAAGAAAAAAATTTCTCCAAAACCCAAGCCGAAACAGCGAATGAAAGATAAAACGGTTAGCGCTCCAAAAAAACAACGGGAAACCTCTTTCCAGCCAAGGATAGGCATAATTGGGATTGGCGGAGGAGGCGGTTCTGTGGTCGGAGAAATCGCTAAAACAATACATAGAAAAAAATTGCCCCATTTGAATAAGATTAAATTCATTGTGGCCAATGTTGATTATCAGGCGATTAAGATGGTTCCTAAACAAGCGGGAGCTTTTTATTTCGGTAAGGAAATAACCCGAGGACTTGGGTGCGGAATGAATATTGGGCTCGGGGAAAAATCCGCTTTACAGGATAAAAAATCAATAGAAAAACTTTTGAAAAATTGCGATTTTTGCATATTCATTTCCTGCTTGGGCGGGGGAACCGGCTCCGGAGCAACACCGGTATTTGCGGAGATAGTCAAAAATTTAGGAATTTTATCTCTTGGAATATTCACCCTGCCTTTCGCATTTGAAGGCAACGAAAGGGGAAGAATCGCCAGAATCTCGCTTGAGAAAATAAAACCCAATGTAAACGCTTTTACCATAATCCCGAACCAAAGAATTTTTAAAATTATTGACCAAAAGACCCCGATTCACAAATCATTATCAGCAATGAACAATGTATTGGTCAAAATTTTAGAAGGGTTTATCGAAACCCTATATCTCCCGGGCTTGATTAATCTTGATTTTTCCGACTTCAGAGCTGTCTTGGAAAAAGAAAGCCAATTGACTTATTTAAATTCCCAGGAATTCAGCGGAACAAACCGCGCCGAGAAAGTGACAGAAGCGGTTTTGAATAATCCTTTAATGAATTATGATATTTCCGGGGTGGAAAGAATGCTTTTTAATATTATGGGTTCTAAAGATATGAAAATGAGCGAAGTGGAAAAAATCAGCAAAAAAATTGCCGGATATAATCCGCGGGCGAAAATTATTTTTGGCATATCTCAAGATAATCAACATCAAGGGAAAATTAAAATTACCCTAATGGCCGTAGGATGCGGAGCAAAAGAAAAACCCAAACCCAAAAAAAAGGTAATTAAAAAACAGAATAACAAAAAGAAAGAAGAGGTGATTATTGAGCCGGAGCAAAAACAGGGTATCGAAGAGATGCCCGAACCAAAGAAAGAAGAAATATCCAAAGGGAAAACCGCCAAAATTGAAGAAAAATTAGAGGAAACCAAAATGGCGCCGGAGCAGGAAAATAAAAAAGAGAAGCCAAAAATAATAAAAAAGGGAAAGGAAACGAAAAAAGTTGAAATTATCAAAAAGACAAATGTGCGAAGGAATGCTTTAGATTTACACAGGCAGGCGGCTGAATATGAAAAGAAAATGCTCGAAGAAGAGAATAAGTGGGAAATTCCGGCGTTCCTCCGCCACAGCGAATAATTAATGATTAATGATTAGTTATCAATAATTATATATGAACAATGAACAGCGAAATTAAAAAAGCAATCTTGCCGATTGCCGGATTAGGCACCCGGTTCTTGCCGCTATCAACCATAATGCCGAAAGAAATCTGGCCGGTTATTGATAAGCCGGCGATACAATTTATTGTTGAGGAGGCAAAAGCGTCGGGAATAGAAGAAATAATCTTTGTAGCCAACGAAAAGAAAAAATTTATCCTTGATTATTTTAAGGGCTCTCCGGCGCCTTTAAAAAAGATTCTTAACAGCAGAAAAAAAACACAAGCGATTGAGGCCTTAAGCGAATTAGAAGAATTGATTAAGGGCCTGACATTTTCTTCAGTAATCCAAGAAAGGCCAATGGGCGATGGCCATGCCATCTTACAAGCAATGCCGAAATTAAAAAAAGAAGCGGTAGCCGTGCTTTTTGGAGATGACATAGTGGAGTCCGGAAAGCCTTGTTTACAACAACTTATTAATGTTTACGCAACCTGCCAGAGGCCGGTTTTAGCGCTTTGTCGCCTGCCAAAAGAGCTTCTTCCTTCATACGGAGTGGTCCAAGTGGAAAAAATCGCTAATCGGGTATATAAGGTAAAGAAAATTGTTGAGAAACCGAAACCGGGCGAAGAGCCCTCTGATTTGGCTATTGTAGGAAAATACATATTAACCCCGGAAGTTTTTGATTTTCTGAAAACAGCCAAGCCCAATGAAAAACAAGAAATTGTGTTGGCCGATATTCTCAGCAGAATGCTTCAAACAGGCAAAAGCATATACGGCTATGAATTTGAAGGAAGATGGCTTGAGTGTGGAAACAAAATGGCTTGGTTGAAAACCGATCTTTATTTAACTCTCAAAGACGACAGATACGGCGCTGAACTTAAAAAATTTGCAAAAGAAAATAATTTATTTTAATTATGGAAACTCAAGTTTTATACGATTTGATTATTATCGGGGGAGGTCCGGCCGGAATAACCGCCGGCATTTATGCCTATAGAAAAAAATTAAAAACTTTGATGATTTCAAAGGACTTTCGAGGACAAACAAAATGGGCGGTGTCAGTAGAAAATTATCCCGGCCTGCCGGACATCAAGGGAATAGATTTGGCCAAAAAATTTGAGGACCATTTAAGGGCGAATAACCCGGAGATTATTGATGACGAAGTAATCAAAATCAGCAAAGAAAATCAAATTTTTGAGCTTATTACCAAAAAAGGCGACCGCCTCATTTCTTTATCGGTAATTATCGCTACCGGGGCAGACCCAAGGCCTCTTGAAGTGCCGGGCGAAAAAGAATTTATCAGCAAAGGCGTGACTTATTGCACGACCTGCGACGCTCCGTTTTTCAAAGACAAGCCGGTGGCAGTCATAGGCGGAGGCAATTCCGGAGTTAAGACAGCGATTGAGCTGACTCATTACGCCTCTAAGGTTTATTTGCTTGAATTCCAAGAGAAACTGGCAGCTGACGAAGTGGAACAAGAAAGAGCCCGCGATAATGAAAAAATAGAAATTATTAATTTCGCTGCTTTAAAAAGCATTGAGGGGAAAAACAAGGTTGAGAGGATAACTTACGAGGATTTGAAAAGCAAACAGAAAAAGAATCTCAATGTGGAAGGGGTCTTTGTGTCAGTCGGCACCCAGCCGGCCACTTCGTTTATTAAGGAACTTGTGGATTTTAACGAGAAAGACGAGATTGTTATTGACCCAAAAACTTGCCAGACAAAAACTTCCGGGCTGTTTTCCGCCGGAGATGTTACGGATGTTAAATATAATCAAATTATCATTGCTGCGGGAGAAGGCGCCAAGGCCGCACTTTCTGTTTATGATTATCTCCGCAATCTGAAGAAATAATCAATAAATAATAATTAATCAATAATATGATTAAGCCCCTGGGTATTTTAATTATTTGATATTAGTTGTAATTTTTTTAATGATGAATCGCTTAAACTCTACGACCAAATGCTTTCCACTTTTAAGTTTATTGATTAAGTCACTCATTTTAATTTCATATAAAGATTCAGATTTTTGATAAGTATGTAGAACAATTTATATTATCTTTAGAAAAGCCAACCGCTGCGAAAACGCTTAGAACGATTGATTTGTTAGAGGAGTTTGGACACAAGTTAGGTATGCCTCACAGTAAAGAGGTTAATAAAAATTTATTTGAGCTTCGTGTCCGAGGCGTTCAAGAGGTAAGAATACTTTATGGCTTTCACAAAAATTCCATTGTGCTTTTGCATGGCTTTATCAAAAAATCTCAAAAGATTCCTAAAAGAGAAATATTTACAGCTCAACAGAAGTTAAGGACCTTGACTGATTTATAACATATAAGTTATACTAAGATATATGAAAAATTATACTCAATTTAAAAAAAATCTCCTTACGGATAAGGAAATAAAAAAGTCCTATGACGAATTAGGGCCAGAGTTTAATTTTATCCACGCGTTTATCAAAAAAAGAATTGAAAAGGGACTAAGCCAAGAAGAGCTTGCCAAAAGAATTGGCACCAGGCAATCTGCTATTTCTCGTTTGGAGTCAGGCAGATATAATCCAACCTTTAAAGTCCTTAGAAAAATTGCTCAAGCACTGGATTCAGAAATAAAAATTTCCATTCATTAAATTAAAATTATTAATAATTAATCAATAATATGATTAAGCCCCTGGGTATTTTAATTATTTTTCTTTTTGTCGTAACCGTCGGCGGAATTTTAGTATGGCAATTCTGGTCAGGCGGAGAAACGCC
>CAYMBW010000002.1:44731-49753 GCA_964388775.1 uncultured Candidatus Saccharibacteria bacterium
GACCCATCAAAGCAAAAAGAAATAGACGGTCTCTTGATTGATATTGACGGAACAGATAATAAGTCGGTTTTAGGAGGCAATGCAGTCGTAGGCGTATCAATGGCTATCGCCAAACTCGGCGCCAAAGCTAAAAATATCCCTCTCTGGCAACATATCTCTCAATGTTTAGAGGTTCAATCTTCAAACATTCTGAATATGCCGGTGCCTTGCTTTAATGTTATAAACGGAGGCGCACACGCCCGGAATGATTTGGACATTCAAGAATTTATGATTGTCCCACAAATGAATAGCTTCTCGGAAAATTTCCAGGCAGCAAAAGATATCTACCAATCATTAGAAGCGATTTTAAGCAAAAAATTTGACAAACTCCCAATGGGGGACGAAGGGGGATTTGCTCCTGAAATTTGTTCTACTGTTGAAGCGTTGGATTATTTGGGAGAGGCGATTGTCAAAGCCGGACTGGATAAGAAAGAGGTAAAATTTATCCTTGATTGCGCAGCCACTCATTTCCAAGAAAAGGAAATTTATCAATTTGAAGGATTACCGTTCAGCAGAAATGCCCTACTTGAATTTTATACCGATTTAATTGTAAAATATCCTATTATTGGGTTAGAAGACCCTTTTGCGGAAGATGACTGGCAGGGATTTCAAGAAATTTATGGCAGGATAGGAGATAGGGCGACAATTATCGGAGATGACTTATTGGTTACGAATCCGTTAAGAATAAAAGAGGCGATTGAGAAAACCGCTTGCAACGGCGCAATCATTAAACTGAACCAAATAGGAACGATAAGCGAAGCGATAGAAGCAATTAAATTGGCAAAAGAACATAAATGGAAAATAGTTGTTTCCCATCGTTCGGGCGAAACAATAGATGACTTTATCGCTGATTTTGCGGTGGGGGTTGGCGCCGACTTCATAAAATCAGGCGCGCCAGCTATGCCGGAACGGCTGGCAAAATATAATAGATTATTATTAATTGAAGAAAAAGAATATGAAAAGTAAAAGTATCTTATACCTCATTGCTGTTTTGGCGGTGGCCACGGTTGTGTTTTTGATTTGGATATTATTTTCCCAAGGAGGAAATCCTGCACCATCCCCAAGTCCTGCGTCACCCATAAACGAAACAGAAAATCGGCGAACATACAATAATGAGGAGTATGGTTTTGCAATGCAATATCCTGAAACTTGGACAAATGATAAATGTGCCAAGACCATAGTATTCGGACCAAAAGAAAAAGTTGAAGCGCTGAAGGCCAATGATTGTAGCATTACTATGGCAAAGGATTTAATGTTTGCTATTAATTTTCGGACAACGCAACAATATGAGGAAATTATTGTTCCTTTTCGCAAGACAGACGAGGATAAAAATGTTGTTTTAGACAAAATTATGATTGGCGGTTTGCAAGTCCCGTTCTACAGAACAGAATATTTGCGTGATGCGTCTATGGGATTCAAGGCAGGGGACATTGTCACGGATGTTTTGGTTCCAGTTAAAGACGGGTATTTGGAAATCACCTTGTTAGACAATCAATACATAGACATCTATAATAATATGATTAAAAGTTTTCAATTCATATCTAATTAATTTGATTATGTATAAGTTGGTTTTATTAAGGCATGGGGAAAGTGTCTGGAATAAGGAAAATCGCTTTACCGGGTGGACCGATGTCGGTCTGACCGAAAAAGGCGAACAAGAAGCGATTGAGGCGGGCAAAATTCTAAAACAAGAAGGATACATTTTTGATATTACTTTCACTTCGGTTTTAAAAAAGGCAACCAGAACATTAGAAATTGTTTTAATGGAAATGGGGTTGAAAAATATTCCAATGGAAAAATCCTGGCGCCTGAATGAACGGCATTACGGCGCATTACAGGGACTAAACAAAGCGGAAACAGCTGAAAAATACGGAGAAGAGCAAGTCCTGTTATGGCGAAGAAGCTATAGCGAAAGACCGCCGGCTATCACAGAAGACGATGGAAGATATCCGGGCAAGGACTTCTTGTATCAGAATGTAAAGAAAAAGGAGATTCCCCTTACCGAATCATTGGAGGATACGGAGAAAAGATTATTACCATACTGGCAACAAGAGATAGCGCCGGCGATTACAGCGGGGAAAAGGGCTCTAATCTGCGCGCACGGAAACAGCTTAAGGGCGTTGATAAGATATTTTGACAATATCTCTCCTGAAGAAATTCCGAAACTGAATATCCCTACCGCTATACCGCTCGTTTATGAATTGGATGAAAAATTAAAGCCCTTGAAGCATTATTATCTTGGCGATATGGAAAAGATTAAAAAAGCCACTCAAGTCGTGATTAATCAGGGTAAGGTTTTCAAAAAAAAGATATTATGATAGAATGACCAACTATTACCAATCAATCAATAATTAATAATCATTAAACATTATGGAAAACGAAAAAAGATTATCAACTGTTTATATAGGAGGAATTTTAGCAATCTTGTTGGCGATTTTGTTGTATCAGAATTTTGTTCCCGGAGCGTTTAGCTTTAACAAAAGCACAGGGATAAGCGGAGAATTGTCCAAAGATGATGCAGCCCAGAAGGCCATGACTTATATCAGGGAGAATTTAGCTTCTCCGGATACAGAGTTTAGTTTGACCGGAAGCGATGAAAAAAATGGCGTCTACGAGGTAAGATTTGATGTTATGGGACAAAACGAAAAGGTCTATGTCACGAAAGACGGAAACATCTTATTTCTCAATTCTTTTGATATGAATCCTCCTGCGGAAGAAGCATTGGCTAAAACCGATAAGCCGGAAATTGGCTTATCTGTAATGGCCTTTTGCCCGTATGGCAATCAAGCGGAAACGGCGATGAAACCTGTGGTTGATTTTTTTGGCGACCGAGTGGATATCAAGCTTCACTATATCTTCTATAGCGACTATGGCACCGGTTACCCTGATTATTGCATTGATAAAGAAAACCAATATTGTTCAATGCATGGAATTCAAGAGTTAAATCAAGGAATAAGAGAATTATGCGTTCAGGAATACCAGCCGGATAAATTGTGGAGTTTTGTGGCAGCGATTAATGAGCAAACGACTGCTCAAGATGTGGACAATAAGTGGGAATCAATCGCCCAAGGAGTAAAAATTGATTTAGAAAAAATTAAGCAATGCGAAGCAAACGAGGCGACAAATCTCTTAGCCCAAGAAGTTGGGTTAGCAAACCAGCAATATCCGGTGCAAAATCCGGCCAGCCATAATGGTTTAGAGACAGACAAAATAGCGGGTTCGCCGACACTCATTATTAATGGCACGATTTATGATGGCGCCAGAAGCGCCAATGATTACAAAAATGCCATTTGCTCCACCTTTAACAATCCTCCGGCCGAATGCGAGCAGGAAATAAACGAAAGTGGGAGCACTGCGAATTCCGGAAGCTGCGAATAAGGCATCAACAATCAGTGATAAATGTTCATAATTAATGATTAACCCGCCCGGGGCGGACAAGTGATTAATTATTAATGATTATTCAATATGGCGGTTGTAAAGGTGTATTCAACTCCAAGTTGCCCTTATTGTGAGATATTAAAACAATTCCTTTATGAAAAAGGGGTAAAATTTGAAGTTATTGATGCGTCTGATAACGAAGAAGCTCAAAATTACATCTTTGAAAAGACCGGAAAAATGACGGCGCCAGTGATAGAAATTGATGATGAAATTGTGGTCGGGTTTGACAAAGCGAAAATAATGAAATTACTTAATCTTAAGGATTAAAATTAATCTAAACTTATGGTCAAAATAGCTATAAACGGTTTTGGTAGAATTGGTCGGCTTACCTTGCGCCACATTCTTAAAAACCAGCCGAATATCCAAGTCGTGGCAATCAATGATTTGGATTCAGCCGATAGCTTGGCTCATCTTTTGAAATATGATTCTTCCTATGGAATTTATGGTAAATCAGTCAAGACCAAAGACGGGAAGATGCTCGTTGACGAACATACTATCGAAGTGTTTTCCGAACCGAATCCGGAGAATCTTGCTTGGAAAAAATTGGAAATTGATGTGGTTCTGGAGTGCACGGGCGCATTCAGGACTCGCGAACTTGCCTCAAAGCATTTGAAAGCAGGGGCCAAAAAAGTTATTATATCCGCGCCTGCCAAAGACGCAGACATTCCAAGTTTCGTTTTGGGAGTCAATGAAAATGAATATAATTCCCAGAAAGACGATATTGTTGATATGGGTTCCTGCACCACTAATTGTCTGGCACCGGTAGTAAAAGTACTTGATGATAATTTTGGAATCGCAAACGGATTTATGACCACTATCCACAGCTATACCAACGACCAGCGGATACTTGATTTGGTTCATAAGGACTTGCGCCGAGCGAGAACCGCAGGCGCAAACATTATCCCCACCAGCACGGGCGCAACCACGGCAATAGGAAAAATAATTCCAAAACTTAAAGGCAAAATAAACGGACTGGCAATCAGGGTCCCAACCCAAACGGTTTCTCTGCTTGATTTGGTCTGTAGTTTGGGGAAAGAGGCGACTGTTGCTGAAATTAATACTGCCTTTAAAAAAGCGGAAAGAGAAAAAAACTTTCAAGGCATTTTAGCCACCGAAGACGCGCCGTTGGTCTCAATGGATTTTAAGGGAAATACTTTTTCTGCTATTGTTGATACTTTATCCACAATGGCAAACGGTAAAATTGTAAAAGTGATTGCTTGGTACGATAACGAATGGGCTTATGCCTGCCGTTTGGCCGCATTCACCGAGTTTATAGGAAAACAAATTTAAAAACTATGAGAATAACCAAGTGTGACATATGTAAAAAACAAATTAAGGGAAAGCCAGTAACTGCAGGGCTTGGATTTTTTCTTAATGTTGAGCTTTGCGAAAAATGCGGGGCTTCAATTCTGAAATTTTTGAAAAAACATAAGTTTATAAAGCCAAAAAGAGCTAAAAATAAAGAACTTTAGATTATACTTTCAACTATACCCCTGTAGCCGCGCAAGCGGTTTTTTTATGTTGAAATTTAGCAGTTGTTAGGGT
>CAYMBW010000002.1:49853-87724 GCA_964388775.1 uncultured Candidatus Saccharibacteria bacterium
CCCCTGTAGCCGCGCAAGCGGTTTTTTTATGTTGAAATTTAGCAGTTGTTAGGGTCAGACCCTAACAACTGTAAAAAATTTGACTTGTTTATTAATTTATGATATTGTTTATTTATCAAATATAGCACCTAAAAAATCTATAGAGGAGGAAGCAATGAAGAAAGAACTGTTTTGCCCCGTAGTGGCATGGGTTATCCTGGTGATGGTAATTCTGGGGGGCACAGCTTTCGGATGGGTGGCACAGAGACAGAACCATCTCGACCAAACAAGATGGCAAGCGGTCTATTTGGCTGAACTTTCCGGTTACCTCTCCCCGCGCTATGATTGGCCCACCTTGCTTTCACCGGCATTGGTGGCCGAAACCCGGTTAGCGGCGACGTTAACAACCACTTTGGTTGGCCAAAGCCAAGAACCCGAGAAAGAACTGTCTAAAGACCTAATTCTTTTCTCGGGAACAAACCCAGAAGATGGAAGTTCGAACAGCAGATTGTTCCAACTTATGTGGAAATACCCGGGCGCTATCAAACAAGCCCTGAAAGGCAAGCCGGATTCGGCCATAGAATTGGAGCAAAGATGGGCAGAAACCCGTTTTATTCCTTTCTTCCCGTTTGGAGTTACCCTACTCTTGGAATTCCTATTCATAGGTCTCTTGTGTTTCGCTTGTGCAACCTTAATCGCACAGGACGAAAGAGGCGGTTCTGCAGATGGTGACGGAGGTATTGACACATAGGCAACACTTTCGAACACGGCTCACAGTTTCAACTGCGGGCCTTTTTATTTCTTGCGCAGTTTTACCGAAGTCGAACTTTAGAATCCATTTTGTTTTCATTTTTTAAAATATGGGATACAATAACAAAACATGCTTTTAGATTTTGAAGGGACCAATAAACTGCTTGCGAAATATGGGATTCCGCAGGCAAAGGCCAAGATTGTTACGATTACCAAAGAAGCAATCTTGTTTTCAAAACAACAGGGATTTCCTGTGGTTCTGAAAATTTCTTCCCCGAAAATAATTCACAAAACAGACATCGGAGGAGTTATTATGAATATCAAAGATGAAAAAGCTCTTTCGTCCGCTTGGGAAAAAATTAAAAAAATCGCTAAATCAAAAAAGGCGGAAACCCTGATTCAAAAAATGATTCCCGGAGAACAAATTATTATCGGCGCCAAACAAGACCCTGTCTTTGGGCCAATCGTTATTTTCGGGCTTGGCGGGATATTCGTGGAAATCTTAAAGGATGTTTCTTTCCGATTAGCGCCCATAACCAACAAAGAAGCAAAAGAAATGATGGACGAAATTAAAGGAAGCAAAATCCTCAAGGGTTTCAGAGGAAAAAATCCGGTTAATCTCCTGAAGTTAGAGGAGATTTTATTATCCCTTTCCTCAATGATTACAAACGAAAAAAGAGTTAAAGAAGTTGATTTAAATCCTGTGGTAGCAAATGACAAAAACGCTTTTGTAATTGACGCTAAAATTATTTTATGAAATTAGATTATTTGTTTAATCCAAGAACTATTGCTGTTATCGGCGCTACTGACCGGGTGGGCTCGGTTGGCAGGGGATTGGTAAAAAATTTACTTGAGAATAAAAGCTCACCCGCCCGAGGCGGGCATGGAATATCCGGCCGAGGCGGATTTAGAAAAAGAATTTTTTTAGTAAATCCTAATAGAAAAAAGGTTTTTGGCATTGAAACTCTGCCCTCTGTTTTAAAGATAAACGAGAAGGTTGATTTGGCAATAATCGCTGTGCCGGCCGAAATCGTACCAAAAATTGCGGAACAATGTATTCAAAAAAAAGTAAAATCAGTTATTATTATTTCCTCCGGATTTGCCGAAACAGGGCAAAAGGGGGCTATCTTGCAGGATAAGGTAAAACAGGTCTTAAACCGCGAGAATATACCATTTATTGGCCCTAATTCTTTAGGCATTTTAAGACCCCCTACGGGGCTTAACGCCTCCTTCGCTCCATTAGCCCCCAATAAAGGCAATATCGTCCTTATATCTCAATCAGGAGCCCTTATAGACGCTATTATTGATACTTCAGACGGCAAATTTTGGGGATTTTCAGCCATAATATCCTACGGCAATGAAGCGGGCTTAACTTTGAAGGATTTCTTAAATTGGGCAAAAAATGACCCAAAAACAAAAGTGATTGCTCTATATTTGGAAGGGCTGAAAAACGGCAGGCAGTTCTTTGAAGCAGCCAGGGAAGCAAGCGCAAAAAAACCGGTGGTAATCCTGAAGGGCGGAAAAAATCCCGCTTCCAAAAAAGCGGTTTCGTCCCATACTGGCGCTTTAGCGGGAGAAGGCCGAATATATTCCGCTGCCTTTAAGCAGGCCGGCCTGATAGAGGCCTCTTCCATAGAAGAGCTCTTAGATATTTCGAAAACATTATCATGGCATGTAAAATGTAAAAATGGAATTGCCATTATCACCAATGGCGGAGGAGCGGGAATTCTAACCGCTGATTATTGTTTTCAATCCGGAATAAAACTGCCTATGCCCCATCAAACAACATTAAAAAAAATAGAAAGTTCAAAATTGATGCATCCCGCATATTCCCGAAGCAATCCAATGGATATAGTCGGAGACGCTCTTTCTGACAGATATAAAATTGCCATAGAGGCAATGATGGCTCAAAAAGATATTAACGGTTTAATGGTAATCCAAACTCCGCAGACAATGACCGAACCAATAAAAAATGCTAAGATTATAATAGAGGCGCAAAAGAAATGGCCCCAAAAGCCAATTATTACCGCTTTTATGGGGGGCAGATTAACCGAGCCGGCAGTGAAAATTTTAGAAAAAAATCATATTCCGAATTTTTCCGACCCATATAGGGCGGTAAGGGCGATGAAATCACTAATAACTAATAACTAATAATTAATCAGTAATCAATAGTCACTAATAATTGATAATTAATTAATGACCGCTAATCATTGATTATTAATCACTTTATGTTTAAAAAATATATTGTTTGGTTTAAAAACATCGGGATTAAAGATATTCCTCTGGTAGGCGGGAAAAACGCTTCTCTCGGGGAAATGTTCAGACATTTGGTTCCTGAAGGGATAAATATCCCCAATGGCTTTGCTCTGACTTCTCTTTCTTATTTTTATTTTCTCAAAGAAACCGGGGTCTATGACCAGCTTAAAGAAATTTTTGAAAAATTTAAACCAAACGATATTAACAGTTTACAGGAAACAGGCAAGAAATGCAGAGAGTTGATTTTGGGAGCGGAAATCCCCAAGAAATTGGAAAGAAAAATCGTTAAGTATTACAAAAAACTTTGCCAAATCTATAAAGAAAAAAATGTGGTAGTCGCGGTGCGCAGTTCTGCCACGGCGGAGGACCTGCCCACCGCCAGTTTTGCCGGCGCGCAGGAAACATACCTGAATGTCAAGGGAGAAGAAGAACTTTTGAAGGCAGTCAGAAAATGTATTTCATCTCTTTTCACGGACAGAGCCATTGCTTACCGCCAGGAAAAAGGATTTGACCATTTGCGGATTGCTTTATCGGTCGGAATTCAAAAAATGGTTAATTCCGGAATTGGCTCTTCGGGAGTAATGTTTACCCTGGATACGGAAACCGGATTTTCTAATGTTGTGCTAATCAATTCTATTTGGGGCGTAGGAGAAATGATTGTGAAAGGGAAAATAACTCCTGACGAATTTTTTGTTTTTAAGCCCACCCTCAAAGAGGGATACAAATCAATAATCGTTAAAAATCTTGGCAGAAAAACCAAAAAACTTGCCTATAGCGTCAAGGGCGGATTAAAAGAAATGCTCGTGGAAAAAGAGCAGCAACTGAAATTTTCTTTGTCTGATAACGATATTGTTATTTTGGCAAAATGGGCCTGCAAAATTGAGGACTACTATTCCGGCTTAAATGGAAAATGGATGCCACAGGACTTAGAGTGGGCAAAAGACGGAAAAACCGGAAAACTTTTTATTGTCCAATCAAGGCCGGAAACAATCCATCGCTCGGAAGTAAAAACAATTTACACCGAATATTCAATCAATGCCAAGACAGCACCCATCCTCAAAGGCATTGCCATTGGAGATAAAATCGGCGAGGGAAAAGTGCGGATTGTCTCTTCAGTAAAGAAAATGAATGAATTTAAGAAAGGGGAAGTTCTGGTCACTAAAATGACCGACCCTGATTGGGTGCCAATTATGCAAATGGCTTCGGCTATTGTGACCGACGAAGGTTCAAAGACCGCCCATGCAGCGATTGTGAGCAGAGAGTTAGGCATACCTTGCATCGTGGGAACGGAAAAGGCGACTAAAATTTTAAAAACCGGACAGAACATAACCGTGGACTGTACTCAAGGATTAAAGGGCAGAATCTATGACGGGAAAGTCCCCTATGAAGTCAAAGAATACAGCCTTAAAAAGGTGCCTAAGACAAAAACAAAAATCAGCGTTAATATCGGCTCGCCGGAATTGGCGTTTAAAACTTCCTTCCTGCCGGTGAAAGGAGTTGGTCTGGCGCGCGAAGAATTCATTATCGCCCAAAAGATAAAATGCCATCCGTTAGCTCTCTATAATTTTGATAAGATAAAAAATGGCAAATTAAAGAAGCAGATTGAAGAATTAACCGTAGAGCATAAGAATAAAAAAGAATATTTTGTGAAAGAGCTGGCCGAAGGCATTGCCCAGATTGCGGCCGCTTTTTACCCGGAGAAGGTGATTGTCAGGTTCTCCGACTTTAAAACAAACGAATACGCTCAATTGATAGGCGGACAACAATATGAGCCGATTGAAGAAAATCCGATGATTGGCTGGAGGGGCGCCTCCCGCTATTATGACGAAAAATTCCTGCCTGCTTTTAAAATGGAATGCGAGGCGATAAAAAGGGTAAGAGATGTTTTCGGGCTGAAAAATGTTTCCGTAATGGTTCCTTTTTGTCGAACTCCCGAAGAAGGAGCAAAGGTAATTGACTTAATAGGGAAGTTCGGACTCAAACAAGGGGAAGATGGCTTAAAAATTTATGTAATGTGTGAAATTCCATCTAATGTGATTTTGGCTGATAAATTTTTGGATATTTTTGACGGTATGAGTATCGGGTCCAATGATTTAACCCAACTCACTATGGGAATGGACAGAGATAATGCCCAAATTGCTCATATTGCGGATGAAAGAAACGAGGCAGTGAAAGAATCGTTAAGGATTGTAATTAGAAAATGCTTGGCAAGGGGAAAATATATCGGCATTTGCGGAGAAGCGCCCTCTACCTTCCCTGATTTTGCGGAGTTCCTGGCCAAAGAGGGAATTGAAGCAATGTCTTTAAGCCCTGATGCAGTGGTCAAAACGCTTGTCAATTTAAAAAAATCCGTAAAAACCAAGAGTAAAAAGGATTAACAAAAAGCTATGCAGAAATACGATGTAATAACATTTGGCTCTGCCAGCGAAGATATATTTATTTTCTCAAAAGAATTTTTTGACCAGAAGCTTTGTTTTCCCTTGGGAGATAAGATTGAGATGGATAAAATGATAATCCGCACCGGAGGAGGGGGGACCAATACTGCCGCCACTTTTGCTTTACAGGGCTTGAAAGTTGCTTTTTGCGGAAGTGTGGGCAAGGACTATGCCGGCTTTTCGGTCTTACTGGATTTGAGAAAACATAAAATATCAACGGAATTCTTAAGCTCTTTAAAGAACAAAACGACAAATCATTCAATAATCCTTAGCAAGAAAGAAAAAGGCAAAGTTATTCTGGTTTATCGAGACGCATCTAATTATGTTCCTAAAAATTTCAATCTGAATAAATTAAAGGCAAATTGGTTTTACTTGGCCCCATTTGCAGGAGAAGGCGCCAAAAGAACAAAACAAATTATTGATTTTGCCTATAAAAACAAAATAAAAGTGGCTTTTAATCCCGGGAAGAGGCAGATTGAACTGTATAAAAAATCGATTAAAACACTTTTGCCGAAAATTGATGTCTTCCTTACCAATGAAAGAGAAACAAAAATGCTTTTCGGCAATCGAAAAACAGAGGATATTTTTCTGGAAATAAAGCCATTTTTGAAAGGACTTTTTGTGACTGGCGGAGAACATGGTTTAATGGCTTTTGACGGAAAATTTATTTATAAAGGCGAAATTTTAAGAAGTAAAATTACTGACTTTACCGGGGCGGGGGATTCATTCGGTTCGGGCTTAGTGGCAAAATTAATAGACAAAAAAAATATAATTGAGGCAATTCAATTCGGAAGCGCAAATACCGCTGCCTGCGTTAAAAAATGGGGAGCAAAAGACGGATTATTAAAAAAGGGACAGAAGTACCGCAAAATTAAAATCAAAAAATATGAGTCCTAAAAATAATTCGCTAAAATATTTTCTGCAAAAAGCGCAAAAAGAAAAATGGGCGATTGGGCAATTTAATTTTTCCACACCGGAACAGCTGGATGCAATCGTATTAGCAGCCAAAAAAGCCAAGGCACCGGTAATTTTGGGGACAAGCGAAGGAGAAGCAAAATTTTTCGGTTTAGAAAAGGCGGTTATTTTAAGAAATTATTATAGAAAAATATTTCCGTATATTTATCTTAACTTAGACCACGGCAAAGATATTAATATCATCAAAAAAGCGGTTGATTTTGGATATGACTGCGTCCATTTTGACGGAGGTGATTTATCCCTTAAGCAGAATATTGAGACCGCCAAAAAAATTGTCCAATACGCTCATAAAAAAGGCATTTTGGTTGAAGGCGAGATAAAATCCATTAAGGGTGGTTCGGAAACGCACAAAGGAATATTAAAATTTGATAAAAAGAGATTTGAGGATATTCCTCAAGCAATAAAATTTGTTCAGGAAACCGGAGTTGACAGCTTGGCAATTAATATTGGCAATGTCCACGGCACATACAAAAATAAAATACGATTAGACATTAATTTGTTGGAAAAAATAAATAAAGAGCTCGAAGTATTTTTGGTTTTGCACGGCGGCTCCGGGACAGACGATAATGATATTAAAAAAGCCGTTAAAAATAGAATTGTAAAAATAAATATCAACACCGAGTTAAGAGAGGTATGGAAAAAATCTTTGCTAAAACATTTGAAGAAACGGACCATTAAACCTTACCAAATTTTGCCTTTTGTGATAAAAGACATTCAAGATAAGATTGAGGAAAAAATCAAGCTCTTCGGTAATCGTTAGTTGTTAGGGTCTGACCCTAACAGGGCACTAACAGGGCAAAAAGAGGAGGAGCCGAAATGAAATTACGAGGCCGGGCCTCGTGGGACAAAATGATAGCTTTATGTCATAATATATGAAAAAAAATATGAAAAAAGATGTAAAGAAAATAATGCTAACAGGGGACAGGCCGACCGGACCATTACATATTGGCCATTATGTCGGCTCGCTTAAAAACAGAGTGGAGTTGCAAGACAAATACGATTGTTATTTCATCATTGCCGATTATCAGGTTTTAACAGACCAATTGTCCAAAACCGAAAACATAGAAAAAAATATCAGAGAAATTGTTTTGGATTATTTGTCAGTCGGCATAGACCCGAATAAATCAACCATATTTGTCCAATCCCAAATACCGGAAATCGCGGAGCTTACTTTTCTTTTTTCAATGCTGATAACAATGGCGCGGGTGGAAAGAAACCCGACCGTCAAAGATGAAATTAGGGCCTCGGGCACTAAAAAAGCGAGTTTGGGTTTCATCGGTTATCCGGTTTCGCAAGCAGCGGATATTCTATGCGTGAGAGCGGATGCGGTGCCGGTGGGTAAAGACCAATTGCCCCATATTGAAATTACGCGGGAAATTGCTACCACCTTTAATCGTTTATTCGGAAAAGTATTTCCTGTTCCGGAAGCGATTTTGAGCCAGACCCCGACTTTGCCCGGGTTAGACGGACAAAAAATGTCAAAATCAAGAAACAATGCCATATTTTTGTCTGACAGCCCCAAGGTTGTTGAAGAAAAAATAATGAAAGCTATTACCGACCCGCAAAAAATAAAAATAGACGACCTTGGCCGACCGGAAATCTGTAATATCTACCAATATTATCAGGCATTTTTCCCGAAAAAAGGGGAAGAGATAAAACTATTATGTGAAGGCGGAAAAATCGGCTGCGTTGCCTGCAAAAAAGAATTGGCGAAAATGCTTAATGAATTTTTAGACCCAATTCGCGAAAAGCGAAGCCAATTTGCCAAAGAACCCAATTTGATAAAAGAAATTTTAGAACAGGGGAGAGCCAAAACCCAAAAAAAAGCCACGAAAACTTTGGCTCTGGCAAAACAAGCAATGGGAATGGAATATCATTTCTAGTAATTTGACAGCGAATTAGAATTCTATTAATATAGAAACATGAATGAAAGCCTTAACTACAATGCAATATTTCGCACAGAGCCAGAGGGAGGATTTACGGTAATTGTTCCCAGTTTACCTGGTTGTGTTACTTATGGTCGCACTCTTCAAGAAGCAAGAAAGATGGCCATTGACGCCATAAGAGGGTATATTATCTCTTTGAAAAAACATCGGGAACCTATCCCCACTGACAGAGAAAGCTTTTTTACTTCTGTAGAAATTAAAAAAGCTCCAGCCCATGCCTAAGTTTTCTGTTATTACTTCTAAAAAGTTAATACAAACTGTCAAAGAACTTGGCTTCCAATTAGACCATACTACTGGAAGTCATTTTGTTTTCTATCATCCAAAAACTAAAAAAAGGGCAGTGGTTCCTTATCATATAAAAGACCTGCCCGAAGGAACAATAATGAGTATTTTAAGAGAAGCAGGTATCAGTAGGACAGATTTAGAAAAGTTAAGAAAAAAGAAATAACTTATTTAATTTTTTCTACTGACATTAGTTTGCTGATTAATGGCAGGTATTTTTTTGCTTTTGTTTTGTTTTTAATTTTGATAGAGACCTCCTCAAGCTCCGCTTTCATTGAAAGCCGGTGTTCGGATTTGTATTTCCTGATTTGAGAGATGACATCAATGGCTGTTTCAAAATCGCTGGCAATGGCCGGAAAATCAAATTTTTTCTCTACTCTTGGCAAAAACGTCAAATGTATGCTTTTCGTTTTTTCTGTTTTTCGGAAATAATCTTGATATACTTCTTCGGTAACAAAAGGCATAAACGGCGCATAGAGTTTTAGTGTCGCCAAAACTGTCTGATAGATTGTAAATTGAGCTGCCTTCAAAGTTGCCTTATTTTTCGGCTCATAGACCCTTGTTTTTACAATTTCAAGATAATTATCGCAGAAATCATTCCGAAAAAAGCTATCTATAATTTCTCTCGCCCTTGGATATTCGTATTTATCCATTTTGGCAACATAATCTTTAACGGCCTTGTTTAACTTTGTAAGAATCCATTTATCTTCATCCTCCAAATTCTTGGCGTCTCTGGTTTTCAACGAATAATTTGCCAGATGCATAAGCGCAAACCGAGAAGCATTCCAAATTTTAGTCGCCGTTCTCTTACCCTGCTGAATTTCTTCTTCGCTGAACCGGAAGTCATCTCCCATGCCTGCCTGGCTTGCCCAATAGCGGACTGCGTCAGTACCGTATTTTTCCAGAATCGCTTCCGGGTCAATCGCATTGCCTTTGGACTTGGACATTTTCTCTCCCTTAGAGTCAAGCACATGGCCGGAGATAAAGACATCGCGCCACGGAAGTTCCTTATAATGCAAATAAGAACGAGCCAGGGTGTAAAACAGCCAAAAGTTAATGATATCATGGGCCTGTGGCCTTAAGGACATCGGGAACATCGCTTCCCTTGTCTTTTTATTTTTGATTGAAGATAAAGCAATTTGCGGAGAAAGAGAGCTGGTTGCCCAAGTATCCAAGACATCGGTTTCCGGAATAAACTCATTACTGCCGCAACTGCACTTCTTGGTTGGACTTGAATGGAGCGGGTCAATCGGTAAATCTTTAATTAAGGGCAAAATAATTTTCCCGCATTTTTTGCAATGCCAAACCGGTATCGGAATGCCGAAATACCTTTGTCTTGAAACACACCAATCCCAACGCAATCCTTTAATCCAATTATCCAATCGAATTTTCATATATTGAGGATACCAATTTAATTTATCCGATTGTTTTAAAAATTGCTCCTTTAAATCAAGGTATTTGATAAACCACTGCTTAGTGGGCAAAATTTCTATTTCTGTTCCGCATCTCTCGTGAACATTAACGGAATGATTAATGCTTTTTTGAGTAACCAATAAACCCTTTTCTCTAAGTTTTTCTATCATCATCTTGCGCGCTGATTTCACCGAGAATCCTTTGAATTCGCCGGCAAGTTCGTTGAGTTCGCCTTGTTTGGTGATTGATATTTTCAAGGGCAAATTATGCTTAAAATACCAATCTAAATCAGTCGTGTCGCCGAAAGTGCAGCACATTACGATTCCGCTTCCTTTTTCTTTGTCCACATTATCGTCTCCTAAAATTTTAACTTTCTGATTGAAAATCGGGACAACAACAGTTTTATTGATTAGGCCTTTGTGCCTTTTATCCTGCGGATGAACGAAAACAGCGACACAGCTTGCCAGAAGCTCGGGTCGGGTAGTGGAAATTATTATTTTTTGCCCGTCTTCAAGTTCAAAATAAATATCGTTGAAAATAGTTGACACCTCCTTGTCTTCAAGTTCTGCTTGCGCAATGGCGGTCTGACAAGCCGGGCAAAAAAGAGTGGGGGACTCTTTCCGGTATATTCTATCCTGTTTAAAAAGCTCTAAAAAATGCTGCTGGCTGATTTTTCGGACCGCCGGACTTATGGTTGAATAAATATCGGAAAAATCACAGGAGATTCCGACTCTTTTCCAGCCAAGAACAAATTCAGGCAAAATTTTCCGAATTGTTTTTTGGCAAAGTTGAACAAAATTCTTCCTGCCAACCTCAAATAGAGTAACGCCATTAGTTGATTCAACCAATTTTTCCGTAGGCAATCCGTTATTATCAACTCCAAAAGGGAAAAAAACGTTTTCTCCCTTCATCCGATGATAGCGGGCGATAATATCCTCATGTGTGTATGAAGAGATATGCCCAATATGCATTTTCCCGCTTAAAGTAGGCGGGTCTGTGTCAATGGAAAAAATTTTCCCTGATTTTTTGGAGTTAAATTTGTGTAAATTTTCTTTCTCCCAAAATTTCTGCCATTTCAACTCCTGTTTTTTGAAATCATATTGTTTTTGCATAGATTTCCTTATTGTATCAGAAATAAAAATTTTCTCAATACTACCGCTTCTCCGGCTGGCATCTACATTGGCATTTTTTTTGATTTCGTGTAAAATAAATAAACATTAGCTGGTTGCTTGAAGAAGCGCCAAAAAACATGAAAAAGATACTCTTAGTCGAGGATGAAAAGATGACAAGAGATATCTATGCCACTAAGTTTCAAGGAGCGAGAGACATAGAGGTAATCTCCGCCATCACCTCCAAAGAGGCAGACGAAGTTTTAAAAAAAGAGAATGTCGATTTGATTGTTTTGGATATCATCCTGCCGGCTGAAGACGGTCTTAGCTACTTAGCAAGATTAAACAAGGCCGGAAGCCATATTCCCATAATAATGCTCTCCAATTTAGAAGGCAAAGAATACCGGCAAAAGGCCAAGGAACTGGGAGCAGCGGAATATTTTTTGAAAACCGATTACACGCCTTCAGAATTATTGGAATTAATTCAAAAATTTTTAATATAGCAATTAAATAAATATGAAAAGAATACTTATAGAAGAAACCCCTCAGCGCATAGGCGAAAAGGTAAAGACAGCGGGATGGGTGCAATCCTGCCGTTCGCATGGAAAATTAATCTTCATTGATTTGCGGGATAAATCAGGCATTTTGCAAACAATTTTTCTACCTGACTTAAAACCGGAGGTTCTGGAAATCGCCAAGAATATAAGGCCCGAATGGGTAATTGAAATCGTCGGAATTATTAAAAAAAGAGGGGAGGGGGTAGAGAATAAAAAAATTGAAACCGGTTCAGTTGAGTTGGCCGTCGAAGAAATAAGAGTTCTATCCGAAGCAAAAACTCTTCCTTTTCCAATTGACAACGATGGATATCAAATTAAGGAAGAAAAACGGCTGAAATACCGATATTTGGATTTGAGGAGACAAAGGATGAAAAATAACCTGATTATTCGGCAAAAAGCAGCAAATTTTATCCGCAATTTCCTGACTGAAAAAGGGTTCGTGGAAATAGAAACCCCGATTCTGACAAAGTCCACGCCCGAAGGAGCGCGGGATTTTTTAGTGCCTTCCCGCTTACAAGCGGGTAAATTTTACGCTCTGCCGCAGAGCCCCCAACAATACAAACAACTTTTAATGGTGGCTGGAATTGAAAAATATTTTCAATTTCCTCATGTTTTCAGAGATGAAGATTTAAGGGCGGACCGCTTATTCGAACACACGCAAGTAGACATAGAAATGAGCTTTGTGGAACAAGAAGATATATTAAGTATGGCCGAAGAGATGACTACTGATTTAGTGGAAAATATTTTCCATAAAAAAATACAAGAAAAACCGTTTCCCAGAATCACTTATGCGGAAGCAATAAAAAAATACAAAAGCGACAAGCCGGACTTGAGAAAAGACAAAGAGAGTGGAGA
This sequence comes from uncultured Candidatus Saccharibacteria bacterium, assembly GCA_964388775.1. Taxonomy (GTDB): domain Bacteria; phylum Patescibacteriota; class Minisyncoccia; order Minisyncoccales; family PEYH01; genus PEYH01. The sequence continues at coordinate 62,411 of CAYMBW010000002.1, forward strand.
ATTGGCTTTTTGCTGGGTAATTGATTTTCCGATGTTTGAAATACTGGAAGACGGCTCTATTGATGCCGTGCACCATCCCTTTACTTCTTTGACGGACGAAGACCTCAAAAAATTCAAAGAAATGAGCGTTGAGGACTTGAGGAGCGCGAAAGGGAAAAAAGAACTTTTAGGATTCAAGGCAAAACAATATGATTTGGTCCTTAACGGCGCAGAAGTGATGGGCGGTTCAATCAGAACCTATGAGCGGGAAGTGTTAAAGAAAACCTTTGAGGTCTTGGGACATAAGCCCGAAGCAGTGGAAGAAAGATTCGGGCATATCTTGGAGGCATTTGAATATGGCGTTCCGCCTCATGGGGGAATCGCTGCGGGATTTGACCGATTACTTCAAACGATACTAAATGAAAAAAGTATCAGGGAGACGGTCGCTTTTCCGACAGCTACTTCCGGTGTTACCTCTGTAATGGACGCTCCCTCTTCTGTTTCAGACGACCAGCTGAGAGAACTGGGAATTAAAATAGTAAAAAAAGATTAAATAGATGAAATTGGAAACCTGGAAACCAAAGGCAGGATTTAGAATTAATCTGCCCTCAACTAAAAATATTTTAGCCGGAGCATTATTGCTCGCCTTAATTTTGGGGAGCATTTTCCTGGGTAAAATCGCTAATGAATATCTTTACTGGAAAAAGACAAAAGATATTTACACCGCTGCCATAGTGAGTGCGCCGGTGGATTATTCGTTTTTAAAACCGTTCAGAAATTGGAAAATAGGCGAGTTAGAGGGTATCAATGCCAAATCAGCCATAAGTTTAGTAACTGATTCCGGCAACCCGCGTATTATATTTGATAAATCACCCGAGCAGATAATGCCGATTGCCAGCTTGACTAAGCTTCTTACCGCCTATATCTCTCTGCAGAATTATGACCTTAACCAAGAAGTCGTTGTTTCCCAAAGAGCCGTGGATACAGAAGAAAATACCGGCGCACTCAAAGTAGGCGAAAAATTCACCGTTGACCAGCTCCTTCATACAATGCTTATTGAGTCAAACAACGATGCTGCCCGAGTTCTGGCAGAGATTATGGGCGAACGACAGTTTATTAATCTTATGAATCAAGAAATGGAAAAAATCGGGTTAAAATATACTCATTTTGTAGACCCCATCGGATTAGACCCCGATTTTCTGGGCCAAGGATATAATTATTCAACTGCCAATGATTTGGCAATGCTGATAAGATATATTCTCCAAGAAGCGGACAAAAATCCCAAAATAGCAAAAATATTTGAGATTACCAGAAATCAAAAATATCAAATTACTCTTGCTAACGGACGACCGCATCATGAAGCGATAAACACAAATAAATTACTCGCTGAATTTCCTGACACATTCGGCGCAAAAACAGGACAGACCCCTATTGCCGGACAATGCCTCCTGGTAATACTGCCCCAACCCAAAAACAAAGGCCATATTATTAACATAATATTGGACTCAAACGACCGATTTAAAGATATGGAAAACATCATTAATTGGATTAATTCCGCATTTGTATGGTAGGCGCTCATATAATCCAAAACCTTCAAAACGCTGAACTTACTTTCAACGTCTTAAAAATTTTAACATTAGGCGCCATCTCTTTTATTATCGCAATATTGGCAACGCCTTTTCTTACCCACTTTCTTTACAAACATAAACTCTGGAAAAAATCCGTCAGAGAAAAATCAATTGATGGGAGGGAAATGCCGGTATTCAAAAAATTTCACGCTGACCAAGAAGTGAAAACGCCTCGCTTGGGAGGAGTTTTAATTTGGACCATCCCGTCGATTTTAGCAATTATATTCTTTCTCTTGACTGAATTTAACGGAACATTTATTCAAAAATTGAACTTTTTAAGCCGCTCTCAAACATGGTTGCCTTTGTTCGCAATGGTAGCTGCCTCTATCGTGGGATTGATTGACGACCTGCTTCAAGTAAGAGGCAAGGGCAAATACATTGGCGGGGGATTAAGTTTGAAATACCGGTTAATTTCGGTGTTCTTAATCGGATTGATGGGCGGATGGTGGTTTTATTCAAAGCTCGGCTGGACGAGCTTGCATATTCCGGGCAACGGCGACTTTCTGATAGGCGCTTGGTATATCCCATTCTTCGTATTTGTCATGATGGCGGTTTACTCCGGGGGAGTGATTGACGGGATAGACGGTTTGGCTGGCAGCAGCTTTGCAACAATCTTCGGGGCTTACGCCATTATCGCTTTGTTCACGGGACAAATAGATATCGCCGCCTTCTGTGCCGTAGTGGCCGGCGCCTTGCTTGCTTTTTTATGGTTTAATATCCCTCCTGCCAGATTCTATATGGGAGAATCTGGCACAATGGGACTTTGCACCGCCCTTACCGTCGTCGCTTTCCTTACTGATTCGGTTTTAGTTCTGCCAATTATCGGAATCCTTTTAGTGGCAGAGGCGGGCTCGGTTATCCTCCAGCAATTATCAAAAAAATTTCTCAAACGAAAAATTTTCCTAGCCGCTCCGATTCATTATCATTTTGAAGCTAAGGGCTGGCCTCATTACAAAATCACAATGAGATTCTGGGTCATTGGCCTGATTGCCGCCATCATCGGCATCGCCATCCGTATTTTAGGTTGACAAGATTTAAGTACCGTGCTATCCTGTATCTATAAGTATAGTTGTCTAGTGAAAAGTCGTCGAGTTTCTTGAGGACGCTAATCTTTAGGGTAAACCATTTTAACGGTGAACCCTTAAAAAAGTTATAAATTAATCTAATCTTTACTTATATGGAAGGAACAATCAAAAAACTTACTGAGAAGGGATTCGGATTTATCGCAATCGAAGGCGAAGAGAAAGATTTATTTTTTCACGGTAATGAGCTCGTTGGCGTAAGCTATGATGAGCTTAGAGAAGGTGATAAAGTATCTTTCGAAAAAGCTGATTCTCCAAAAGGAGAAAATGCGGTGAAAGTAACTCGAATTTAATTAGTAATTAAATTACGAAAAATAGTTTTGCCCCGACCTTGCGTCGGGGCAATTCTATTTAAATATCAAAACTGTCCGGGTTACGCAATCAGACGGTTGAATCGGACGGTTTAATAGACATTTATAAGCAAAATGCTAAAATTAAAAAAATACTTAACTGATAAAGCATAGGGTAAGATTTCAATTATCGTCTCTTCACAGGATAGAAATTTAAAATGAATATCAGACAAATACAGGAAAAATATAATGAGTTTATCTATAAGGATTTTGGATATAAAGAAGATAAGCAAAATCTAATAATCTGGTTTGATTTTTTAATCAAGCCGAATTTAAAATTCAGAACGGAAATTATAATTAAAAATATCAAAAAAGCGCAGATAAAAAATATTGATAATTTAATATTCCATTTAGGCCTGATTGAAATGCTGAATTATTGGAAATTAACCTGTGCCCCGATAATAAACATTGAGGCGGGCAATCTCAATAAGAAACAGCAATCTTTTTTGAAAAAAGTCATTATTAATGGAATGGGGCAGTATTTTTATGAGAATAAAATTGATTTTCAAAAACCAAAATTTTTAAAGATAACGGCTAATGGAAATAAATCGGCGTTCAAGCCATTAGACAAAAGGTTAAACAATAAAAGAATTCTGGTTCCGGTTGGCGGCGGAAAAGACGCGCCCGTAACACTAAAAATGTTTCAAAAACAAAAAAAGGATATCGGCTCATTCGTTTTGAATGCCATTAAACCGCAAAAGGATATTATCAGAATTGCCGGGCTCAAAGAAAATATTCTTGTTGAAAGAAAATTAGATAATAAGCTTTTTGAATTAAATGAAAAAGGGTTTCTAAATGGCCACGTGCCTTTCTCCGCTTTCCTTTCTTTTCTGTCTGTTCTCTTGGCCGGAATATTTGATTACGGGACCGTTGCTTTTTCCTGGGAAAAAAGTGCTAATGATGGAAATATAAAATATAAAGGCAGATGGATAAATCATCAATGGTCAAAATCATCGGAATTTGAAAAGATAATGCAGGATTACGTTAAAAAATATTTGCTGAAAAGTATGAAAATTTACAGCCCGTTAAGAAAGTTATCGGAAATTGAGATAATCAAAAAATTCGCCGGATTAAAACAATATCACCCGTTTTTCTTAAGCTGCAATAATGCTTATAAAACAAAAAACGCTTCCAAAAGATGGTGCGGAAAGTGTCCAAAATGTTTGTTTGTTTTTAGCGCCCTTTATCCTTTTATGGATAAACAAGAATTGATAAAAATTTTTGGGAAAAATCTTTTCCAAGATAAAAAACTCATTCCTTTAATGGAACAGCTAATCGGGAAAAGAGGGTTCAAGCCGTTTGAGTGCGTGGGGACAATATCTGAATCAAAAAAAATAATCAAGGCCTGCATTGAAAAAGAAAAAAATAATCTGCCTATCGTCCTGAAAGAGATTTCCTGCTAAAATAAGGGAATGAAATTGTTGGAGCTTAAAAATAAAAAAATTCTGATTTTAGGACTTGGCCGGGAAGGGAAGTCAAGTTTTAAGTTCCTGCGGAAAATTTTTCCCGACAAAACCATCGGCTTAGCAGATAAATCAGAGCCCAAGGAGTTGGAGAAAGGGTTTAAAAAAAGAATAAAAAAAGACGAAAAAATAAATCTCCATTTAGGAAAGGATTATCTAAAATCAATAGGGGATTACGAAGTTGTAATCAAAACCCCGGGTATCCCAAAAAAGATATTTGCGCCTTATATCTCAAAAAATCAGATTATCGCTTCGCAGACCGACATCTTTCTGCAAAATTACTCCGAACAAACAATCGGTGTGACCGGCACAAAAGGCAAAGGAACTACCGTGAGCTTACTTTATAAAATTTTTAAAGAAAATGAACGCGGGGCAGAGCTTATTGGAAACATCGGTAAGCCGGTCTTGGATTATTTCCAAAATGGAAAATCTAAAAAAACATTTATTTTTGAAATATCCTCCCACCAATTAGAGGGGATGCGAACCAGCCCCCATATCGCGATATTCCTGAACATTCACGAAGGTCATTTAGATTATTACAACGATATTGAGGAATACTTCGCAGCGAAAAAAAATATTACTCTTTGGCAACAGAAAGACGACTTCCTTATTTTCAATGCCGATTCTCCCCGACTAAGGACATTGGCAAAAAAAACCAAGGCCAAAAAAATCTTTTTTGGCAAAGACAAGGCCAATGATTGTCATTTTGACCAAGAAGCGATATTTTACCAAGGGAAAAAGGTTATAAAATTAAAAGACATCCGCTTACAAGGAGAACATTTTCTCTATGACATAATGGCTGCAATCTGCGCTGCCCGCCTATTTAATATTCCTTTCTCAAGAATTAAAAAGTCAATTGCCGATTACAGAACCCAAAAGCATTGTTTGCAAAAGATAGGAAAATTCAAAGAAATCATTTTTTATGACGACAGCTTCGCAACCGAGCCGATTGCCGCCATAAGCGCTGTAAAAGCGATTAATCCCCAAACCCTTATGTTGGGAGGATATGAAAGGGGACTGAATTTCTCTACCCTTGCCAAAACGATTATCAAACATCGGGTCAAAACAGCAATTATTTTCCCGCCCGCAGGGAAGAGAATCAAGCAAGCTATTATGGGGATATTGAGCAAAACAGATGAAAAACCAAGATTTATTCCGGCGGACAATATGCGGGATGCAGTAAGGGCTTGTTATCAGAACACAAAGCCGAAAGAAATCTGCGCCTTATCCCCGGGCTGCGCAAGCTTTGGGATATTCAAGGATTATAAAGATAGAGGCGACCAATTTCAAAAATTTGTTAAGCAATCAGGCAAATGAAAAAGCAAAAAAATCATCCTGATTTTATACTTTCAGCGACCATCTCTCTTTTGCTGACTTTAGGATTTGCTATTCTGGCCAGCGTTTCCATAACAGTATCCCAAAAAATCTTTGGCAACTCTTTCCAATTTCTGATGCACCAAATAAAATATGGATATCTCCCCGGTCTCATTTTGGGTTTTTTGGCATATAAGATTAACTTAAAACCCTTGAGAAAAATATCTCTGCCTGCGCTCTTCACAACAATCTTATTAATGGTATTGGTATTCTTGCCAAAAATCGGCGTATCAATAGGTGGAGCAAATCGCTGGATCGCCTTAGGACCTATCATAATCCAGCCGTCTGAATTATTAAAGCTAACATTTATTATTTACCTTGCCGCCTGGCTTACTAAGCATAAAGAGCGAAACAAAAAAAGTATCCAGTTATTCTTGCCGCTTATAATAATTTTAGCCGTTGTCTGTGCCCTATTAATCAAACAACCGGACATTAGCACTTTATTCACAGTCGCAGCCATTACTTTAGTTATGTATTTTAGCGCCGGAACCCCTTTCTGGCAGACGGGCCTACTGATTCTGTCCGGAATTGGCGCTTTAGCCATATTAATCAAAACCGCGCCATACCGCTTAAATCGCTTCTTGGTTTTTCTCCGTCCTGACGCCCAACCATTAGGAATCGGATACCAGATGAAACAAGCTCTTATTGCCATCGGGTCTGGCGCCCTCATAGGACAAGGGCTTGGATTGAGCGTCCAAAAAGCCGGATTTCTCCCCGAACCAATGACTGACAGTATTTTCGCTGTATTTGCAGAGGAGACAGGATTTGTCGGAGCCATTATATTAATATCGTTATTCTTAATATTCGCTTGGCAGGGATTTAAAATAGCAAAACAATCTTCGGAAACATTTTTTAAGCTTATGGCAATCGGGATTACTTTTTGGATAACCTTTCAGGCGTTTATTAATATCGGGGCGATGATAGGGATATTACCCCTTACGGGAATCCCGTTGCCACTTGTCAGCTACGGAAGTTCTCATCTGGTAATGGAGCTAATTGCTATCGGTTTACTGCTGAACATATCAAAACACACTAAAAATAATTTTTAAATTTATATGAAAATACTTTTTACCGGAGGGGGAACCGGAGGACATCTTTTCCCTATCATCGCCATCATCCGAGCATTGAGGGATAACTCTGATTTGGAAAATGAAAAAATTAATATCTACTTTATCGGACCTGACGGAAAAATCACCCGGGAACTTCTTAAAAAAGAGGATGTTGAAATGAAAACCATTTTAGCGGGAAAGATAAGGCGGTATATTACTCCCAAGAGCATCATTCAAAATATCGCTGACCTACTGGTTAAAATTCCTGTCGGCTTCATCCAGTCCTTAATTTATATCCTAAAAATCTCTCCTGATATTATTTTTAGCAAGGGGGGTTATGGGGCTGTGCCAGTCAATATTGTCGCCAAGATATTAAAGATACCGCTTTTTTTGCATGAGTCAGACGTAGTGCCCGGCCAAACGACAAAACTATTTGCCAAAACAGCAACCGCTATTTTCACCTCTTTCCCGGAAACAAAAATTGATGATGTATTTTTATCCAAAGTTGTTTGCGTGGGCAATCCCATAAGAAAGGAACTGCTTTCGGACAGTGAGCCGGAAGGCAACAAACTATTTAATTTATCCGGTGACAAACCCGTAATATTCGTATGGGGCGGGTCACAGGGAGCTAAGGCAATGAATGAATTAACGCTCACTGCTCTTCCTGATTTACTTAAAAATTTTGAAATTATCCACCAATGCGGATTAAAAAATTACGAAGAGACCAAGGTGATGGCGGATATAATAATCAAGGAACAATCATTGGCAAAAGGATATCATCTTTTTGATTTTCTTACAGAAAACGAGATGAAGCAGGCATATAGGTCGGCTCATTTAATAATCAGCAGGGCTGGTTCCGGCGCTATTTTTGAAATCGCTGCGATGGGCAAACCAAGTATTATTATTCCTTTGTCGGGAGCATCTCAAAACCATCAGGCAAAAAATGCCAACGCTTATGCTTCCACCGGAGCGGCGATTGTTATGGAGCCCAAAAATCCGACTCCGGCCCTCTTATTCTCAAAAATAATGCTTATTTTTTCCCAACCGGAAAAACTGCAGGGGATGAACAAGGCGGCGTTAAAATTCGCCAGACCAAAAGCAGCCCAAAAAATCGCTGACTATTTGACAAAATGGTTTAATCCAAGTATTACTTGAAAAAATCAAGAATTCATATACAATAAACCAATGGAAGCAATTACCAAAAAAATTGAAAATCCCAGGGTGAGAATCGCCCCTTCACCGACCGGCCTTTTACATATCGGAACGGTCAGGGCAGCGCTTTTCAATTATCTTTTTGCCAAAAAATATAATGGCAGCTTCATTTTACGCATAGAAGACACCGATAAAGAGCGTTCGCGCCAAGAATATGAAGAGGATATTCTTGAAGGGTTAGAATGGTTGAAAATCACTTGGGATGAAGGGATTAATCCTGATAATCCTAAAGAATATATCGGGGATGTGGCTCCTTATAGGCAGAGTGAACGCACCAAAATCTACGAATCATATATTAAAAAAATGCTGGAAGAGGGGACTGCTTATTACTGCTTCTGCAGTAAGGATGACTTAGAGGCCCAGCGCCAATACCAGATGAGCATCGGACAAGCGCCAAAGTACAGCGGAAAATGCAGCGACCTTTCAAAGGAAACCGTGGAACAATATCTAAAAGAGGGAAAACCGGCCGTGATAAGATTCAGAACGCCGGCTCAAAATGTGGTTTTCCAAGATTTAATAAAAGGAAAGATAGAATTCAACAGCGCGCTCCTGGGAGACATAGCTATTGCCAAAGACATCAAAACACCCCTGTATAACTTGGCTGTAGTAATTGATGATTATGAGATGAAAATCAGCCACGTAATCAGGGGTGAAGACCACATCTCAAATACGCCAAAACAAATTCTCTTGCAAGAAGCGCTCGGATTGCCTCATCCGGATTATGCGCATTTGCCCCTCGTCCTCGGCCCCGATAAGAGCAAGCTCAGCAAAAGGCATGGGGCTGTCTCAATAAATGACTATAGGGAAAAAGGATATCTGCCGGAGGCAATGATAAACTTTCTGGCATTTTTAGGATGGAATCCGGACACTGACAGGGAAATATATGCGATTAATCATTTAATAGAGGAATTTTCTTTAGAACATTGTCAGAAATCATCGGCCATTTTTAACGTTCAAAAGCTTGATTGGATAAATGGTTTTTATATCCGCAATAAATCGCTCAAAAAGCTCACGGAATTATGTATTCCTTATCTTATAAAAACGAATTTAATCCAACCAATTTTTGAAACTGGCGGGCATCTGGCGGGCATAGGCGGGATAGAAATTGAAGAAACATACCTTGTGTCGGAAACTAAAGAAAAAATAGACCCCATTACGTTGGAAAATATTATTGCCCTATACCAAGAACGACTAAAATACTTATCTGAACTGCCGGAATTAGTTGACTTTTTCTTCAAAAAAGAACTGGCCTATCCCTCGGAGCTTCTCTCTTGGAAAGCAATGACAATCGTAGACATCAAAGAGGCGATAGAGGCCTTAGAAGAGGTCTTGGAGGCGATTAAAGCCAACGATTGGGATAGAAACAATCTTGAGGGAATCCTCGTGCAAAAAGCGGCAGAGATAGGGCCGAAAGGGGATAAAGGGTATCTTTTGTGGCCCCTTAGAGTAGCCCTTTCCGGGAAAAAATCGTCAGCTCCGCCCTTTGCCATAGCCGAGATTTTGGGAAAAGAAAAAACTTTGCTAAGATTAAAACAAGCAAAGGGAAAATTACAATAATATAAATAATATAAAAGAATATGAAAGGGGAGCATGGTTTTAAACTTTTTCTTGGCGGTCTGTTTTGTGTGGTATTATTATTAGGCAATGTTTCTTATTTTGTTTTAGCCCAAAACGCGACACCCACAGGCCCAAACGTTAGTTTGCCAAGCATGCAGGATGCTCAGTCATTCTGGCAAAAGATAAAAGATGGACTGAGTGGAACCTTCGAAGCAATAAAAAAATTCGGAGAGGGGAATGGCTGGTTTGAGTCATTTTTTGAAAAAACCGGACAAAAAATCAGCACTTGGTGGTCTATTCAGGCAAGGCCATGGCTTAATAACGCATGGTATAATATAAATAATTATTTAAATCAAGAAATCAGAATAAATTAATCCCCTCAAAAATATTTGGACATCAACAAGGGGAGTACGTTATTCTTTTATTCTTTCTTCTTTCCCCTTGACAACCCTTGCGACAGGGATTATTATAGATATATGGTCGTCGCATAATATACCTTAACGGACACGCAGTGTCTGTTAAGGTTGCGACGTTTGACTCAATGTCACAAAACGTGGCGCCTGTGGCCCGGTTATACTTCCCTACTACAATTTTTAAAAAATATAAAGCATATGAAAAATTCTGAAAAACCAATCATAAAACATATAAATGATTTTTTGGATTGGATTGACATTGAAAAAGGACTTGCTTACAAGACGCAAGAAAATTATTCAAGATTCTTAAAAAAATTCTTGGAATGGTCAAAAATAAATAAATTAGAAAACCTTAAACCTCATCAACTGACCCCTGACCATATTTTTAAATATAAGACATTTTTATCCCGCCAGTGTCTCCAAAAAGACAAAAAACCGCTTAAGAGGAATACTCAAAACTACTATTTAATCGCTTTGCGCTCTCTGCTAACTTATTTTGCTGATAAAGACATCATTTCCCTTCCCCCGGAAAAAATAAAATTAGCCAAACAATCGCAGGAACGAACTGTTAATTTTCTTAATTTAGAACAGGTTAAAAAACTTTTAGCAACCCCGGATATAAATGACATAAACGGATTAAGAGACCGAGCGATTTTAGAGACCTTATTCTCCACCGGATTAAGAGTCGCGGAATTGGTGGCGCTCGACCGAGACCAAATAAATATAAAATTAAACACCAAAGATTTAGAAATTGGTATTGTCGGCAAAGGAGGCCACCCCAGGACAGTTTTCCTGTCCCAAAGAACAATTGATTGGCTCCGACGATATCTTGTAAAACGAGCAGACAAAGAAAAGGCATTATTTGTAACATACAGAGGCTCAAAAGTTCAAGGAAGAATTACCACCAGGACAATTGAGCGAATAATAAAAAAATATGTTGTGCGGGCGGGATTGCCGACAACCACGAGTCCGCACACACTAAGGCACAGCTTTGCCACTGATTTATTAATGAAAGGTGTTGATTTAAGGGTTGTACAAGAATTTTTAGGACACAAGAATATTGTTACCACCCAGATATATACTCACGTGACGAGACCTCAGCTAAAAGAAATACATCGTAAATATCATGGATAAAATATAGTTATGCGCCCTGTTTGAATACCCTACCCTAATTCGTATCATACCTTATTGATGTCGCATAATATAAATATGAATTTAATTTAAATAAAAAAACCGGCGGGAGGGAGAACCTTCCGCCGCATTGTGACCAGATTATTTGTCGCGCTTTTGGGCGTACATTTCTTCATCTGCGCAAGTTACCATTTCTATTAAACCAATCGGTTCACTTCCCGGAATCCAGCAAGCAATTTCAAAGCTGATTGATATCTGGGGAGACAACGCTGATAGCGCCTTTTCCACTCGACCCATCAATCGTCCAGCACCCTCCGTGTCTGTGTGAGGAAGAACAAGCAAGAACTCATCTCCGCCATGGCGAATGATAACATCCGCCTCCCTGATTTTCTGAGACAGTATTTCTGCCACTTTCTTTAGCAGTCTATCCCCTGCCGAGTGCCCGAAGGTATCGTTGGTAACCTTAAACCCGTCAATATCAATCATCACGACGGTAAAAGAGCATCCATAGCGAATCGCTTCTGATAGTAACTGCTCGTAGACACCCGCTTCAAACAATCGCCTATCGCGAACCTTTGTCAAAGGGTCGTCGAACAAATCCTCGCCACGCCGGAGTGCGTATAGCAACACCTCCATCATTGGCTCTGTTCCCCGCAACTTCGGGTCCGACTCCAACAGCTCGGACAGCGCTTCAGCCACTCGCTCCCGCTTATGTAAAAGCGCCGTTAATGTCGTTTTCAACAGGTCATGGTCGCCCAAAATCCAATCCAACAATTCGTTCATCACTTCACTAACGCGTCCATTGATTTTCAAAGTTCTGCCTCCTTTTTGTCAAACGTGATATTGACACTATAACATCTAAAATGCCAAGTGTCAATAGCGCTTGGCATTTTGTATTCTATTTTATATTCTTTGGTTTATCTCTATATCAAATCCTTTAATATTCCTTGGGTATCCAGATATTGGTTAATATCGGTGAAGGGAATCTCAATTGTTTGGACCCCCATAGCATAAGGCCCGACTTCATCGGGGTTAAAATAAATTACCAATGATGCGCCGGTCAAACCGAAATTCTCAAAGTTTCCTGTTTGCGGGCTTGTCCCCTCTTCTATCCAGGCCTTTGACGCTTCATCCTGACCCAATTGAGCTATTAATTTTTCTTGACAAATTCCTCCTATAATTTTCTGATAGCTAACTCCCTTTTGAAGAATATCTCCTAACGCGAGATTCCTTCCACCGGCAATATCGTAATTAAAAGTCATTGTATAATTATTGGGATGGGCTCCGCCAAAATTCTCTGATACTGAAAAGCTTATGCTCACCAATGATTCGTTTAACAAAGTAATAAGATATTGTATCTGTAAATAGTCCTGAAAACCTTCAGAAATATCTTCTGACATTATCTGTTCTTCAAAATTAGCGACCTGCCCAAGAATAAAATCCTTAATAACTTTATTAACTTTGTCCTGCGCGCCAACATCCTGCATATTGATAAGCTTAGGATAAGCAACATTCTCAGAATAATCAGATGTCTGTTTTGTAATGTCCTGATTTTCGGCAGTTAAAATATTATTGGTTTTGTTGGTCGTCGTAACAGCCGTCTGATTAACGGCATTGAATTCGCTGCTTGGTTCGTTGGCAATATGCCTGACACCGGGGAATAATATGTAAGACAGAGCCATTACTGCTATGATGCCTATTATCCCAAATATTAATAAATTTTTATCGCTCATCTTTTTATTAAAATTAATTATTAATGCTCAAAAGCTCGACTTCAAAAATTAAAGTCGCGCTTGGAGGGATAGGTCCTCCGGGAGTTCCCGTATTGCCGTAAGCCAACTCCGGCGGGATTGTAAGCTTTCGCCTCTCTCCAACCCGCATACCAAGCAATCCCAAATCCCAGCCCTCAATGACTCGACCGGCTCCGAGGACAAAAATAAAAGGACTGTCTTTGCCAAAATTAGAATCAAATTCCTTTCCATCTAATAATCTCCCTGAATAGTTGACACTAACTCTGTCCCCTGTTTTCGCCTGCTCTCCTTCTCCTTGTTTCAAAATTTCTATACCCAGCGAAGATGGAATAATCAGCTTGTTTTTAAGCTCATCAAATCGCCCGTCATTGATTGCGTCCATAATTTTACATTGATTAATTTTAACTATTATTTTATGGGGCGTAATAACTTGAGCTAAGACCATGTTAGTTCTGGCTCCATAGCCCGCATGTCGAGAGTCAAACCAAAATGAGAGTTCGTAACATTTATCGCAGTCCAGTTTCTTCAAACTGTCAAAGCCCAAACCATAACCGTCAAACTTATAAGTCAACGAATTTTCTAAAATCCAATCGGTTGCTATCTCTTTAGCCCTGTTTTCTCCACATTTTAAAGAATTCATTGACAATATTGCCCAAACAATAAAGCCAATGACAGCCACGGAGAAAAGGACGGCTAAAAGGATTAGAGAATTCTTTTTCATTTTCATATTTTTATAATAATTATTTTAGAAATTAATCTCTGCAAACTCTTTGTTTATTATTAAAACCTCTTCCAGCCATACATCCGGCTTGTTGCCGGCTACCTTGATATCAATCGGTCTCAATACATAATTAATCCAGTTTTTTGACTTTAAATCACCTAAAAGTTCTATCCATTTTCTGCGGGCAAAATCAATGCCGGCAAGCCCGCTGGCGGGCGGGGCCTTACGCACAGGGAAAATTCTGATTTCTCCTTCCTGCTTAAGAACAACTAATGCTGAAATTACTGCTTTCCTCAAATCCCGCTCCACTTCTTCAGAATAAGGGGCTTCAACGGCTGCCACTGAAAAAATATAATCAAAATCTTTGAGCGGAATTCCTTTCTCGAAATTGGCTTTTATGAAAAATCGGCGATAGCCGGGATTCAATTCTTCCGGTTCAATAAGAATATCCAAACCATAGACCTCTCTGCTAATTCCTTGACCCAAACAATATTTCACGAAATCCCCTGCTCCACAGCCCAAATCAAGAATTTTTTTATTCATCAAATCTTCTTTCTGAATATCTAATGATTCAAGATATCTCTGAAAATTCTTTTCTAATTCTTCTTCGGGCGAAAGTTCTATAATTTCCTTTTGCAATTCTTGATATTTTTTATGAACATAATCTCTAAAAACATCATCCCATTTATTGTCAGGTAAATTAATCTGCTCTCTTATGAATTCTCTAAAATTATTATCAAGCATAAATATTTTTTCACCAACTTCCCCCGCCCCCGCCTCCAAAACCTCCACCGGAAAATCCCCCGCCCCCGAAGCCGCTCCCTCCGCTCGCCGCCCCACCATGGGAAGACATTGTCCCATGGGTCGCTGATGCGAAAACATTAAGATTGCCGACAAAAATAACTGGACCGAAAACAACGCCAGCCGGTCCCTCAAACCAACTTGGCTGGTTAAGATAAATATCTTTAAATTGAACAGCCCATTCTTTTTCTACTCCTAAAACCATCGCCATTGGCAAAAGTTTTTCAAATAATTCAGGATTTTTCTCGGGCGCATTATGAAATTTAATCCTTTCTTTCTCCGCTGTTTCCAAATAATCTCTTAACCCTAAAATATATTCTTTGGCTAAAACTCCTTTCAAGGTTTTTTTAGGCATAATCAGGCCAAAAATAATTACTAAAAATCCGGTTATAATAAAAGATATCAAAACAGAGAGAGATAATGTTTCAAAGGCAGAAGAAAAAATGAATATTCCCAAGAAAAAAGCACTTCCGATTAATCCATACATATACCTAATAGTGTTGGGGTTGCTAACAAAATAACCTTTTTTAATTATTGATTTATAAATTAAATCCTTAATTTCTTTAGCGTTTTTGGAAAAATCTTTTTTTAAAAAAGTAAGGTCAACCTTCTCTTTTTGACCAAAAATGCTGCGAAATAATTTTCGATCAAAATCGTTATCTAAGCCATCGTCTTCTTTGAGTTTAATAAGTTCATAGTCAACAGATTTGATGAATAAAATCTTTTTTTCTACCCGTCTAATCTTTAAGTATCCCTTGACTGCCAAATGAATTATCTCTGCTGAAACATCTTTATCGTGGACCCTCTCATCAATGATTGTCCCCACTTCTGCGGGCGTCAGATTGTCAGGCGCATCGTATTGAGCAATAATCGTTTCTCTACCTTTTGGGTCTTTACCTCTTCTCCACCAAATAATGAAAAAAATAATAAAGACCGTAAGCGGCAAAAATAAAATTAAATTATCTTGTAAAAACTCTATTACTCTTATCAGCCCGGAAGGAGGCGTAATTGCTCCTTTTGGCACTCCCACAACTATGGTTAAGCCCTGAGACGGAGACAAATTTGTCTGAGAAAATTCGATCATTCCAGACGGCTCCGAAGGACCCGAGGGGATAGCGAGAATACCGGAACATTTCTCTGTGCTTCCAAGCGACCCGGCGAAGCAATCTGTTTTAACCAAATCGAAATTCACCCCTTCTGGCAAAATTACTTTTGCCGAAGATGCTAAAATCGGCACCTGCCATTCGTTTCCCGTGGTATTCCAATAAATT
The DNA here is from genome assembly GCA_964388775.1 of uncultured Candidatus Saccharibacteria bacterium. Classification (GTDB taxonomy): domain Bacteria; phylum Patescibacteriota; class Minisyncoccia; order Minisyncoccales; family PEYH01; genus PEYH01. The sequence goes on from CAYMBW010000002.1 coordinate 78,193, forward strand.
TCATCGTAATCCTGAAAGTAATTTATCGCTCTTCCAATCTTATATTTTATAATATATGTTTTTTGCCCTGAAATGTATTTATCCGCATCACCGATTTTGATTCTTTTATACTCGCCTTGTGAAGAAACGGAAAATTTATATAACTGCCCGCTCTCGTCAATCACTTCAATATCAGAGATTCTAAGATTGTAATTTCCTCCCCTTGCCTGATAGTTGACAGGGATATCTCTGTAAATGCCATGCTTGTTTGCAAAGCCAAAATCATACCTGATTTGTTCCTCAATGTTAAGAGTACTGTCAGAATTAATTTGGATTAAGGCGTCAAAACTATTGACTTTTTCGTAAGCAAAAACAAAGCTCGCTCCGAATAAAGAAATAAAAATGATTGCTGTTAAAAGCGCTTTTTTCATAATGCCAATATTATGCTCTTATTTTAACAAAAAATAACCCAAAAAGATACTTTGCGTCATGGTTGTGGATTACTGGTCTTGACAGGCCCTATGGATAAGCTAAAATATAATTGAATCGGTTCCCTACCTTGCCCTAAAATTCTTTCTGTCATCCTGACTTTCTATCCTAGCTGAAGAGGTATAACCGACTCAACCGTTCTTTATGCTTTGCGCTTCGGCGCAAGACACGCGTGTGAAGGGTGATTGCTTCGGCTCTCACCCTTTCTCTTTTCTGATTTTTCTGGTTTACCAGAATCTGTTTAGAGGTATGTTTAGAAGTTCAACCTCCAAACATTCGTCTCTTAATCCTTCTCTGGTTTTATCGGAGATTTTTCCAAATAGTTCTTTGCCCAAAGGCGCCAGTGGCGTTTTTTGGTTCAAAATCTAATCTTTATTCTCGTATAAATAAATTCCCTCTTCTTTTTTAGAATGCTGCCAATTCGGAAAAGCAAAAGAATTAGAGACAACTTTTGCATCGGCTTTAAGTTCTTTTTTCAATTTTAATTCTAATTTTCCCATGATATAGCTCATGCCGTAAACGGTGACAATATTGAATTTTGAAAAATCTTCTTTCCAAAAACTTTTTAAATGAATAAAGGCCCTATCTGAAATTCCGGCTTTGCGAATATTTTTTTGAGCCAAACGGACTAAAAAAGGATTTATTTCATATCCGTGGGCTTCAACGCCGGCTTTAGCCAAAGCGATTACTAATCTTCCATCACCGGAGCCTAAATCAATTGCCTTTCCCCCGGGCTTTATGTCCGCAAGATTAATCATTTTTTTAACTACTTCCGGCTTAGTGGGTACATAAATTGCTCCCCAAAATAGAGTGGGAAATATTAGAAAAAATACTGAAAATACAAAAGAACAAACAAGTAGCAATAAAAGCAATAAAAGAATTAAAAAAAATATTAAAAGATTCATAATTTTAAAAGCTCGGCCCATTTTCCAAAGTCGCATTCCGGGCTATGCCCCAACGGTGCCGGCTTTTTCAAAAATTTGACTGCTTCTCTGAATGTCCTCAAAATATATGAAGGGTCCGTATCAATAATATGAATCTCTTTTTTAAACGGCAATCGGTCTTCAAAGGAATTCCCTTTGTCCACGGTGTAAAATGCAAAGATTCCCTTTCTGGGGGTGGCATATCCATTTTTCTCTAAAAGGAAAGTGTAAACATCCATTTGGAGCTGAAATCGGTCATAAATTTTAGACACGCTGCTGCCGGTTGATTTATAATCAAATGGCTCCAGTTTTCCTTTCCCAAAATCCAACACATCATCCAGCACCCCGAAGAGAATAGCCCCTGTTTTTTCGTCATAATATTCCAAGCCCTTGGAATTGTTCCGCCATTCGTTCAAAAGTTTTTGATTCGAAAAAAGCTTGGCCGGGATATTGTTCGCCTCTAATAATGGATGCGACCCGCTTTTTGCCCTATGCTTGTCAAAATCGCGCCTTAAAACTTCATCCACTGCCAAATTCAACTCATAAGGGAAAGGGGCCGGTCTTTTGATTCCTCTATTCTTCTCCAGCCAAAAACAAAGCGGACATTCAAAATACAAATTTAAAGAATTGGGCGAAATCTTCATTATTTCTTTTGTTTTGAAAATTTATAGCTCTCTTGGGCGGCTACTTTCCTATAACTGCAATAATCGCAATCTGCCGCCATCTCGGGGATATCTTCCTGTATCAGACATTTATGAAGACCCAAAATCGTCTGTTCTATCCAGTCGGCATTGCCTTCATATGGGATAACTTTGACATCAAATTCAATTTTTTTGTCAAACGCCTCTGCGTCCGTTCTACCGTTGCAATAAACAAAATATCCGATATCAGAAACCTTGAAATCGTTTTTTCGAAAAAGCCATTGGTAAATTTCCATTTGTCGTTTATAACAAATCTGCCAAGGCGCGTCTAATGTAACTTCTCCGTTTTTAGAAGTCGCCTTATAATCCACAATATGTAATTCTCCTTGCGGATTAACCCAGACATCATCTATGGCGCCCATAATTAATAAGTTGGTCGGTTTATGAATATATTGAATTCCTTTTTTTGCATTTCTCCACTCATCCATTTTTTTATGCTGAAAAGGGACAGCGTCAATATTATATTCCTCCATCAATGGGTGGCGGGTTTTGGCTATTCTATGAATGTCAAATTCTTTTTTTAATAGCTTATCAACAGCGTTGTTCAGGTTGAAAGGAAAACCAGGCGGTCGGGCTACCCCTAATCGCCTATCCATATAGAAACACCTCGGGCATTGTAAAAATAAATCAATCTTTGAACGACTGATTTTAAACGCTCCCGGTTGTCCCGGTTTAAAAATACCATAGTCCCTTTTTGCTTTGTAATAATCAGACATTTTTGTTTTTTTTCAAAATTATAGCGCTTAAAAAAATAAATTATTAACAAGTTAAATGGAAAAGCCCAATAACCTTCGCCTGCTCCCCATCTTCTTCTAAAGATTCTTCATAAATTACATTAAATGTTTTTACCGCCTCTTCAGTAATATCTATTAATAATTTTACTCCCGCTTCTTTGCACGCTTGTTTCGCGCCCTCTGTTACTTGCGCCACCCCTGATTCACCGGTGCCGATGACAATTATCTCCGGCTCTTTCTCCAGCGCTCTTTTGATATCTTCCTTGTCTATAATATGACTACTTCCCCTTGTCCACTTTAAAATTTTCCCTTCCCAATCAAGCTCCACATCATAATCGTATTCCTCGCCATTAATTATGATTTTCCCGAAACGATATTCCTCTATCATATATTACTTACTCAAGCTGACTTAGCAGCTCATAAATCTTTTGATTTGTTTTTTGGGCAATCGGCAGATATAATTTTCTTTCTTCCTTCCAGCGGGGAATCTTATGATAATCCAAGGATATTTCGGGCACAAAATCATTCGACCGGGCATTATCTAACACATCGCAAAGTTTTATCACCCGCACTTTTTCGTCCGCCTCGCTTATTTCTTGCGCTTTCCTTGTTTTATTTTCCAATTTTTCTTCTTCTGACTCGCTTGCCGGCTTATGGCGCGTTACCTTCCCAACAATGCGTCCGACTTCTGGACCAAATAAATTATTTATATGTATAACACTAATCACTCCATCTTCCACAATATCATGTAAAAAAGCAGCGCATAGCAAGTCGTTATCCTGTATCCCCAACTCTTCTACTAAAATGAGCGCTGTGCGAATGGGGTGGATTATATAAGGCACGCCACTCGACCGAAATTGCCCGGCGTGCTGCTCTTCGGCTAAATCTAACGCCCGAAAAGCCCTACGTCTTTTTTCCTCGTCTAAACTATCTAAATACCGCACAAGTTTAGTCCGCTGATATTCTAAATCAATGAATCTGTTATCATCCATATCTTATAAATTTAGTCGGTTATGGTGACCTTTTTGACCTCTATTATATTCTACCACTATAGAAAAAAGCATGCTATTTTTCCGGATGGTAGTATTTTTTCTCCCCTATTTCTTTTGGAAAATGGGTTTGCGCCGGTTTTTTCCCCAGCACATCATGCGCATATTGATAGCCCTCTCCATAGCCGATTTTCTTCATTAAATTAGTAACTGCATTTCTCAAATGCAAAGGAACGCCAAAAGTACCCTTCTTGGCATCCTCTTTTGCTTCCAACAAGGCAGTATAAGAAGCATTGCTTTTAGGCGCAGTGGCAAGATAAGTAACTCCGTGCGCCAAATTAATCTGGGCCTCCGGCAGTCCGACATATTCTACCGCATGAGCAATGGCGGTTGCCACTTGTATTGCCCTTGGGTCGGCGTTGCTTATGTCCTCGGAGGCGAAGATAACCATTCGCCGAGCAATGAATCTTGGGTCCTCGCCGGACTCAATCATCCGGGCCAACCAGTAAAGCGCGCCGTTGGGGTCGGAGTCCCTCATACTTTTTATAAATGCGGAAATAACATTATAATGCTCTTCTCCTTTTTTGTCATAGCGCAGGGCATGCTCTTTCAAAATAGCTGACAATTCTTCTGCTTTTATCGTCTTCTTCTTTTCTGTTCTCAAATGATTGACTACAAATTCCAAACCATTCAGCCCGACCCTCGCATCCCCGTCGGCAAAGTTTACCAATCTCTCTAATGCCTGTTCCTCTATTTTGATTCCTAATATTCCAAATCCCCTATCTTTATTATTCAACGCCCGTAATAAAATATTTTTTAACGCATCAACAGACAAGGGTTTTAATATATAAACCGCGGAACGAGATAAGAGCGGAGATATTACGGAGAAAGAAGGATTCTCAGTGGTGGCCCCGATTAAAATCACCGTGCCGTCTTCCACGTACGGCAGAAACGCGTCTTGCTGTGCCTTATTAAATCGATGGATTTCATCTATAAAAAGAATGGTTCTTCGCCTTTCAAATTTTAACCTTTCTCTGGCTTTTTCTATCGCTTTCCTGACATCGTTGATTCCGGCTACCACGGCGGAAAATTTAACAAAATGCGCCTTTGTTTTTCTGGCGATTATCCTTGCCAGAGTCGTTTTGCCTGAACCCGGAGGTCCCCAAAGTATTAAAGAAGTGAGGTTATCGTTTTGAATAGCCCGGCGCAAAGGGCTGTCTTCCCCCACTAATTCTTCCTGCCCGAAAAAATAATCAAAATCTTCCGGCCTGATTCGGTCTGCCAAAGGAGCTTCTTCCCTTAAGGTATCTTCTAAGTTTTTATCAAACAAATCATCCATATTAATTGGATTCTGGCATATTTACGCCTTTTTATCAATCAAATACGCCAAAAAACCGCAGCCACCAAAAGAGTTTTAATATATCTCAATCGGCTTATTCAACCCAAGTTTTATTAATATCCAAAACAGAGAAAAAACAAATAAGCTTGTTAAAAAAACTATCAGAGCCAAGAAGATGATATCTTTATTTTTATTGACTAATCTTATAATCTTTGATAACATACAAAATCGGGTTTTTTATTTTTAACTTTTAATTTTTAATTTGACTGAGCTTGAGCGAACCCTGAGCAAAGCAAAGGGGAGCGAAAGCGAAGGAACGTGTCTAAAACAAAATCTTCCGGTTCAACAAGTTTAGGGAGAGATTCCAGACCGAAATATCTCGGGGTCAAGCTTTGTGGCGGGCAGAAAGCTAAGCCGGGAATGATTATCATACGACAAAGAGGAACTAAATATGTGCCTGGCAAAAATGTTGAAAAAGGAAAGGATGACACCCTCTACGCAATCAAAAAAGGTTTGGTCAAATTCTCAACCAAACGGATAAAGAGATTTAACGGAACCCAGAGAAGAGCAAAAATAGTGTCAGTGGAATAACTCTATTCTCCGGGCAATTCGTTTGGCGCTTCCGACTCAATAATAAGAGTAATATTGGCCTCCAAATGGTGGTCAAGTACTATTTTCACTGGGAACTCTCCCAATTCTTTTATCGGCTTTTCCAGAATAATCTGGTCTTTTTTTATTGCAAACCCCATTTCGACTAACTTTTTAGAGATTTTCGGAGAAGTAATTGATTCAAATAATTGTCCATCTGTTCCTGCGTTAACCAAGAATTCTATTTCCTGCCCATCAAGTTTAGAGGCGATTTTCTGGATTCCAATCAAATGCTCTTCTGCTGACTGTTCTGCTTTCTTTTTGATATCTTTGAGTTCGACCATTGCCGACTTGGTCGCCGGCTTAGCCAACTCGTTGGGAATCAAAAAATTCCTGGCATAACCATCTTTTATAGACCTTACTTCATATTTCTTTCCCAAATTGTCTATATCTTTCAAAAGAATTACCTTCATACTTATGGTTTTAATAATTCTATGGCCTTATCTATCTGCGGGTCCTTGCCATTATTATAATCATCTTCGGTCAACTTCACTTCCACACCCGGAGTAAGCCCCTTCTCGTTAATCATATCTCTATCGGGCGTAAGCCAATGAGCCACCGTAATCTTAAGAAGCGCACCTCCCCGCAGGTCTATCGGTTCTTGAACCGAACCTTTACCAAATGACTTCTCTCCTATTAATGTTACATCATTTCTGTTGTCGCGCAAAGCCGCCGCTAAAATTTCCGCTGCAGATGCCGTTCCTTGATTAATTAAAACGATAGTCGGGTAATCGGATAAAGATTCTCTGCCCGTTGTCCGGTATTCTCTTTCTTCTCTCCCTTCACCGAAACTCTCAATTGTGACCAATTCGCCCTTTTTTAAAAACCAGCCAGCCATTGCTTGGGCTTCGTACAAAAGACCTCCGGGATTATTGCGCAAATCCAAAATAATCTTCTTGGCAGGCGAATCCAAAATTTGGGGAACTAACTTGGAAAAATCCGAATCAAGACCGCTTGAAAATTGATAAATTTTTATCCTCGCTATATCACCCTCAATAAGCTCCCATTGAATATTGGGAATTTTTATCACATCTCTTACAACCTCAAATACTTTAGCGTCGCTCCAGCCCTCGCGGAGAACCGAAAGTTTGACCGTTGTTCCTTTTGGACCGCGAATAAGCTTGACAGCTTCATCGGTAGTAATATCGCGAGAGAAAGTATCGTCTATCTTAAAAATGATATCTCCCGATAACAGCCCTGCTTTCTGGGCGGGTGTGCCTTCCAATGGAGCCACTACCGTTAATGCCCCCTTTTTGATACCTATTTCCATTCCTACTCCTTCAAAAGAGCCGGAAATATCATCTTTAAAAATCTGACTGTCTTCCGGGTTAAAGAATACCGTGTATGGGTCGCCTAAACTCCTTACCAATCCTTCGGCAGCGCCGTAAATCATTTTCTGATAGTCCAACTCGCCGGCGTATTTCTCTTCAACTTTATACCAAACATCCCATAATAAAGTTAAATCGGCGTTTGCCGGTAATCCCACGGGCGGTTTCGGAATCTGATTATAGCCGTAATGATAGCCAAAACTGAAAACGAAAATTCCGATGATAATCAGAATGAGAGGAAATAGAATTTTTAAAATAAATATTTTCTTCATTTTCTTATTTTTTCCATTAATACTTCAAATAACACAATAATCCTTTTCGCTAAAAAGTGAAACTGCATTATCATAAAAATCATTAATCCAAAACCGGATAAAACAAGGTTCAGCCCTCTCCATATTAAACTGAAAGCCACACCGGTCGCCGAACTTATGCCAAAACTGTTCAAAACAAACGCTTGCGACACTTCCAGTGTGCCTAATGAGGCCGGAAGAGGGAAGAACCCGGAAAGGTCTATAGTACTTCTTACCACAAACAACCGAGTAATATCAAGGCGCACTCCGAAAAATGCCAATATCAGCCAAGCGGTCAACAAAAGGGCGCTAAATTCTATAAGGGCTATGGCAAAAATTTTAGCTAATTCTTTCCTGGGCCGATGGAAAAAAACCTTAACATCAGCTTCTATTTCGTCCAGCGCTTCCATATTTTCCCTAACCACCCTTAGCTTGTTCAAATAAAGCCGCTCGGCGACTGTTCGGAGGAGACCTCTACCTGACGCTACTTTCCTCGCCTTGCGTATTATCAATAAAAAGGCAGATATTGCTACGGCGACTAAACCAAGCCCGATAATCTCCGCCAGCCAGGATAAGTGCAAATAAATCAACAGAAAAAAGAGGCCCATAAAGAACACCGTCACTATGAAGAAAAATAAAATCAACTCGTCCAAGATAATGGAACTTATGATTCTGCTGGTGGAAAGTTTCGTTTCTTGTTTTAAATAAAGAACTTTTGCCGGCTCCCCGCCAATCAAAGAAGAAGGAGTCACATAGCTTATGCTGTAGCCGATGAGTTTTGCAATCATCACCTTGGATAATTTTACATCTTCTTTATTGTGCAAGCCGATTATCACCCACCATTTGTATCCGCCGATAACGATTACACTGGAACACAGAACCAAAAATACCAAAAACGCCTGCCAGCCCTTAAGCATAGATAAAATAGAAACCACGCCTTCAATCCCCACTCCTCGGAGCGTGAAGCAAAAAAGAATCGCTCCCAAAATAAAAAATATCAGAAGCCAAAAACCTTTACGCATATACCTCTATTAACTTCTATTATTATACCTTTTTTACAAAATAATTGCCATTGTACGCTCTGAATGCCTTTGAAATCTTCTGCACCATTTTTTGAATGTATATAATAATTCTTCTACTATCTTAATTTTATATAACTATTACGGAACGGTCAAATTCGAGAAGTTCTTTCGTCCGCCCGCGCCCCGGCTTGCCGGGAGTAAAAAACCGCCGGCTTGCCCGCAATGCTTCGCGTAGCGATACGGGCAAGCCGGCCCTCGTAATTTTATTGCGTAATTCTATTTTAAATTTTTCCGCGACAAATTCTTAAATTTATAATTTTTCTGCAACAATTACAACTCTATGTCGTTTCAATTCTATGCCATCAAATACTCTAAGTCTTTTGGAATACAAACGAAGATATTCTTTATCTTTTTCTTGCTTAAAATCTTTGAATATAGGAACACTTTGTAAAAATAGATTTAAATTTTTTATATCAGGGTAAATCTCGGAATAGAAATAATCAGAGACAAATACAACCTTAAATCTTTTGGCTATTAAAATATCGTTTTTCGTTTTTGCTACGGAAACGTCCCACTCGCCAAATCCCTGTCCTCTCCCAAAAATTTCTTTCAGCTCTTTCGCGTCTTTTTCACCGATACAAATTTCAAGATAATATCCGCCTTGCTTAATTACTCTGCTAATTTCAGCGTAAGGAGATGGTCCTCTACGGCTATAAATTATGTCAAAATACCTGTCCCGAAATGGAAGTTTTTCTGCCTCGGCTTTTTGAAAAGTAACATTAGAAGATTTTTGTTCTCCTTGAAACTGTTTAGCCTTAGCGAGCATTTCGGAAGATATATCAATTCCAAAAATTTTATGAAATTTTTCTGCTACTTTTAGCGTGAATATCCCATCAGCACAACCAACATCAAGAGCTATTTTATTTTTACCACTATGCTTAATGAGTTGCTCAAGAAAAATTTTTTCAGGATGCTCACTAAGAAAACGGCTTTTGTAAATTGCCTCGGATTTATATCCTCCAAATTTTTTAGCAACTTTATTGTAAAATTTTTGATCAGAAATATCCATAAAATTAGAAAAAAATAGTAC
>CAYMBW010000002.1:87824-102372 GCA_964388775.1 uncultured Candidatus Saccharibacteria bacterium
CTTTATTGTAAAATTTTTGATCAGAAATATCCATAAAATTAGAAAAAAATAGTACACGTCCCCAATTACCAAATAGTACACGTCCCCAATTACACGTCCCCAATTACAATCTCGCTTTGAGTTTTGGGTCTATGTATTCGGCTCTTGTTTCTGATTCGTTCATAATATTTATGCGCCTATTTTCCAAATGTTTTTTTCCAAAAAGGCTTCTATGGTTTGGCGATTAGCTTTATTTATAAGATTTGAATGAGAAATCTTGTTTTCTTTGGCATAATCAACCAACATCATTATTTTTTTTCCTTCCAAATAAGCTAGTCTTTTGTAATAACTATTAGTCAGTGATTTTGCCACAATCTCTTCCATTACTTCTGTTTTTTCTTTCTCGTCAAATTCTTTAAAAGCATCATAATATTTTTTACGATCAATAAATTTAATATTAATCGGCACAAATCCTTCTCTGATTAATAAATAATTATTAATAACGCGCCCAATCCGTCCATTGCCATCACAAAAAGGATGCGTATATTCAAACCCAAGATGCAGTTTAGCAATTCGTTTAATAATATTTTTGTCACTATCGACATTGTATTCCACCAGCATTTTTTTAAGCCGCTCCAATATTTCTTCCGGTTTGGGAGCAATATGACTTCCTACTCTTACATATTCTCCTGTTTGTCTGAATCTTCCAGCAATATCATCGCGGATATTGGAAATAAGCATTTTATGAATCAACAAAATAACATCAAGGGTTAACTCTTGTTCTTTAGCTCTTTTGTCTATGTATGCAACTACTCTTGCCAAATTTTTAGCTTCAAAAATTTCTCTCTCGCTAATATATCTATCCAAATCAATCTGTAAAAGTATTTTTTCTGTTTCTTCAAGGGTAAGAGTACTATTTTCAATAGCATTTGAATTATAGACTTGTTCAGCGACTTCGGCTTCACTAACAAGCTTAATCAATGCCTCTTTCCCCACAGACGCTTTATAATATCTCTCCCTTAGAGAATTTATTTTATTGTAAACGCTTAATATTTTAGCCATATCCTTTTTTATATTATGATACTATAATTATACAAAAATTCACGCTTTTGTCAACAAAACCGTGAAAAACTCTCTATTTTATACCACTTTTCACGGTTTTGGACTATAATTCCCTCACTAAACGCCTTCCCTATCTCGCCGTAACTTTTTAATATTTGCCCGCAAAGGCGAATTTCAAAACTGATTTCTTGGCTCTTCTAAATTGGTGAATTTTTGTTTATAAATTGATTCTAATTTTTTTGTTTCACCAGAAAGCGCGTCAAGTTTGGTGACGATGGATTTTTGTTCGTTAAGAGATTTTGGGAATACTACTGATAAATTCTCCCAAGAAGAACCTTCTATAATTTTTTTAAAAAAAGCTTTTGTACTTAAAATATAGTAAAAAAGTTTTGCCTCATATTATTTAATTCTAATCCTTGTCTTGATTTCTGTCAAAATTGTCTAATTTTGACGAGGCAAAAACATCAAATAATTTTGGGCGAAATCTTTAAAAACCCAAAAACAGCCCTTCGGCTGTTTTTTATTTCCTGTGCCCCCACCGGGACTCGAACCTGGAACATCCTCCTTAAAAGGGAGTTACTCTACCAATTGAGTTATGGGGGCTAAAAGAATCATTAATCATTGATTATTGATGATTGATGATTGATGATTATAACCCTTCTTCGTGTAATTTGTTTAATAGCTCTTTCTGTTTTCTTGTCAACTTTTTCGGTGTGTTCATCCGTATCTTAACATACAAATCCCCTCTTCCGTAGCCGGAAAATCTTGGTATCCCTTTGCCGCTGATTCTGAATATTTTTCCGGGCTCTGTCCCAATGGGAATCTTAAGAAATATCTTCTTTCCTTTTTCTAAAACAGGAATTGGAATCTCGTCTCCTAACACTATTTGGGAAAATTGAGTAGGGATTTCAATAAATAAATCATCCCCCTTCCTGTCAAACACTTTATGCGCCCGAACAAAAATTCTTATATATAAATCGCCGGTTGCTCCGCCCCTTCTGCCCGCCTCTCCCTTACCTTTGAATTTTAACACTTGCCCGGAATCCACTCCCGCCGGAATAGCTACTTCTATTTTCTCTTCTTTTTTTATTCGGCCATCACCCTTACAAACATTGCAGGCCTTTTCAGGGATATTCCCCTCGCCTTTGCAAGTCGGACAAACAGTATAATGCGCGATTGTCCCGAAAATCGTCTTTTTAATTTCCTGCACTTGACCAACCCCTCGACAGGTCTGACATTCTTTCAGTTTGGTCCCTGGCTCGGCTCCAGTTCCTCCGCAACGTTCACAGGTTTCATTTTTATAAAGATTAAACTCCTTTTTTACGGATGAAAGCGTATCTTCCAAATCAATTTCTATATCTATTTGAATGTCATCTCCTTTATTTAAGTCCTGCTTCTTGGTTCTTCGCCCGCCGAAAAATTCATCAAAAATATCACCTAAATTTTCAAAGCCAAATCCTGCCCCGCCTCCCTGTTGCTGCGCTTGTTCCCAAAAAGAACCAAAGTCAAAATTAGAAAATCCGCCAGGGCCGCCTTGCCCAGCCATATTATCAAAAGTGGAGCCGAATTGGTCATATTGCTGCCTTTTCTCCTTGTCTGATAAGGTCTGATACGCTTCATTAATCTTATAGAATCTCTTATCATTCCCTCCTTTATCAGGATGATACTGGTGCGCTAAACGGCGATAGGCCTTCTTAATCTCTTCTGACGAAGCGCCTTTTTCCACTCCCAAAATTTTGTAATAATCCTCAACCATAAACAAAAATTAAAATTGAAAAATAATAAAAAGCGAAATTATTTCTTATTTTCCGTAGTTTCTCCTTCCTCCGGCTTGTCCTTATCCTTCTTATCTTGCTCCGGCTGGCTCTGTCCTGCCTGTCCCTGCTGATTCTTATACAATTCTGCTCCGATTTTCTGGATAGCGCTTGAGAGTTCGTCGCTCTCTCTCTTTATCTCCTCTATATTATCACTATCTTTCGCTTTCTTCAATTCCGCAACCTTACCTTCTATCTCTTTAACAGCTTCAGCCGGAATCTTGTCCTTGGCGTCTTTTAAGGTTCTTTCACAACTGTATATCAACGCCTCCGCCTGATTCCTTAATTCTATTAAGTCCTTTTTTTTCTTATCTTCTTCGGCATGCGTCTCCGCCTCTTTTCTCATTTTCTCAACTTCCTCATCAGAAGCCCCGCAAGACCCCTCAATCCTTATGGATTGCTTTTTATTGGTCGCTTTATCTGTTGCAGAAACTTGGAGGATACCATTGGCATCAATCTCAAAAGAAACCTCTATTTGCGGAACCCCCCGAGAAGACGGAGGTATTCCGTCTAATATAAATCTCCCCAATGATTTATTGTCATCAGCCATTGGCCTTTCTCCCTGAAGAATCCTTATTTCCACTGACGGCTGATTATCGGCCGCCGTAGAGAACACTTGCGTTTTAGAGGTCGGAACAGTCGTATTCTTGGAAATCAAAATTGTATTCACCCCTCCCAACGTCTCTATCCCTAAAGATAATGGAGCAACATCCAGAAGTAAAACATCTTTCATATCGCCTTGTAAAATGCCTCCCTGAATGGCTGCGCCGACAGCCACCACTTCGTCGGGATTGATGTCTTTTCTCGGCTCTTTGCCAAATAATTTCTTAATTTCTTCCTGAATTTTCGGCGTTCTGGTCTGCCCGCCCACTAAAACGATTTCATCAATGTCTTTGGTATCTAATTTGGCATCTTTGAGGGTTTTCCTTACTAATTCTATGGAGACGTCAATATAGTCCTTTACCATCTCTTCAAACTGGGCACGCGACAGCTTATAATCAAGATGTTTAGGGCCGGAAGCATCAGAGGTAACAAATGGAAGATTGATATCGCTCTCTAATACGGTTGAAAGTTCAATTTTTGCTTTCTCTCCTGCTTCTTTTAAGCGCTGAAGAGCTAATTTATCTTTAGACAGGTCTATCCCCTGGTCTTTTTTAAACTGGCTAACCAGCCAGTCAATAATTTTCTGGTCAAAATCATCTCCGCCCAAATGAGTATTACCACTGGTCGCCTTTACCTCTACCGTGTCTCCGCCGATCTCTAAAATAGAAATATCAAAAGTTCCTCCACCGAAATCATAAACTACAATCTGCTGTTCGGTTTTTTTAGTAAGACCGTAGGCCAAGGCGGCAGCCGTGGGTTCGTTAATGACTCTTTTAACTTTAAAGCCGGCGATTTCGCCTGCCACTTTAGTCGCTTTTCTTTGAGAATCATCAAAATAAGCAGGGCAGGTGATGATGGCTTCTTCTATTCTCTCCCCGAGCCGATCTTCCGCGTCATTTTTCAATTTCTGAAGAATCATCGCCGAAATCTCAAAAGGGCGATACCATTTATCCCCCATCTTAATTTCTACTCCTGAATCCTGGCTCTCTCTTATCTCGTAAGGCAGAAGCTTTATATCTTTCTGTACTTCCGGGTCGTTAAATTTCCTCCCCATCAATCTCTTGACAGAGAAAATCGTATTTTCTGGATTGGTAATCTGTTGTCGCTTAGCCAAAACCCCAACCATTCTCTCTTTGTTTTTGGTTATGGTAATAATGGAAGGAGTAGTTCTCGCCCCTTCTTTATTGTCCACAATCTCCGGCTCGCCGTTGATTACGACTGCCATTGCTGAATTAGTTGTTCCGAGGTCAATTCCTAAAATTTTAGACATAGTCATTGAATAATTAATTATTTATTATTGATTGCTTGTCCGCTTCGGGCGGGTTGATTATTATTATTTTGACACCTTTACTTGAGTTGGACGAATGACTTTTCCCTTAATTTGGTATCCTTTCCGGACAACTTCCATAATCGTCCCCTCCTTCTCCCCATCAACTATTTCCACCACTTCCTCAATATGCGGATTAAATTGTTTGCCTGGCTCGCTAATTATTTCCTCTACTCCGTGCTTTCTTAAAAAATCCTCAAAATATTTCTTAATCTGCAAAAATCCTTCCGCAACAGAGAACTCTCCGAGCGTTTGGTTAATATCTTCTTTCGCTCTGTTGAATAAATCCACAACATTCAATAATTCCAAAATCCATTCTTCTTTTTTATAATCGGATATTTTTTGAAACCTTCTTGCCTCCTCTCTCTTATAATTCAAAAAGTCCGCCTGACTTCTTTGCCAACCAGCCAAATATTTGTCTCTTTCCGCTTGCAGCTGTTTTAAATCTTTATCCGAAGACAACTCTTTTTGGGCTTTCTTTTTATTTTTTTCTTTCATCACAACCATTTTGATTAGAGAATGAATGTTTTTATTTTACACCAAAAAATTCCTTTGTCAACTTCGCCTAAAAATTAATATTCTCTTCTATTAATTGTAAAAAATTTCTGCTACAATATTCTAATATGCCTAAATTATATAAGTTCCAAATAATTATTTTTCTCTTAGTAATCCTTTCGCTCGCCGGTTTTTTAAGATTATACGCCCTCCATAGCGTTCCGCCGGGATTATATCCTGACGAAGCGATGAATGCGAATGACGCCCTGACTAACCCGGGCAAAGCATTCTATCCGGAGAACGGGGGACGGGAAGGGCTCTTTGTAAATCTTGTTTCTTTAAGTTTCAAAGCATTCGGCCCGAGTCCGTTCTCGCTACGGCTTGTTTCTGCGATTATTGGGATAATCTCTGTTTTGGGACTTTATCTTTTAATGAAGGAATTGCTTAGGCATATCAACGAAAGCGAGAAAAATGCGAATTGTCTTGCCTTATTAGCGAGCTTTTTTATCGCCACTTCCTTCTGGCATATTAATTTCTCAAGAATCGGATTCAGGGGAATACTTCTGCCCTTTATGCTGATTTTCTGTTTCTATTTTCTGTTCAAAGGATTGCGCAAGAAAAATATCTTTCTGTTAATTTCAGCGGGTCTAATTTTTGGATTGGGCTTCTATACTTATTCCTCGTTCCGCTTGGCGTTTCTGATATTGCCCTTTGCCTTAATCCCCTATTGGATTTCATATTATAAAGAAAAACAGCAAAAAAAGTTTCTTGTTTCCGTTTTAATCTTCGCCGTATCCGGTATAATAATCGCTCTGCCTCTGGCTTTCTATTTTATGACTCATCCGGCTGATTTCTTCGGCCGATTGGGCGCGGTATCAATTTTCTCCCAACCGAACTTTATCGTCGCCTTTTTTGAAAGTTTGGGAAGGCATCTTATAATGTTCAATATATCAGGCGATTTTAATTGGAGACACAATCTTTCCGGTTCTCCGCAATTGCTCTGGCCGATCGGAATCTTATTCCTTATCGGCTTTATCGTTTTAATCAAAAAATTAATTCTGTCCGTGAAGAAGAAAGACCTGAAATCACAATCTGTTTATTGGTTGTTATTCTCTTGGTTCTTTGTGATGATTCTGCCCGGAGCCCTTACTTATGAAGGGATGCCCCATTCTCTGCGGACCATAGGCACAATTCCGGTAACGATGATTTTCGCCGCTTTCGGCGCTCTTTGGGTTTTGGAAAAAATTAAAAAAATAAAACGATTGCCGTCCCTTGCGCCTGACACCAAATGGCTGAAATGGTTTATTTATCTAATAGTTGGTTTTATCTTTCTAAGTTTGTTTGTTGCCTCAACCCAAAAATATTTTATTGATTGGGCGCAGAATCCGGCAATTCAAAGCGCTTTCACGGAAAATTTTGTGAAAATAGGAGAAGCCATCAATACTCTACCCCTTGGAACAGACAAATATGTAATAGTCAACGAATCGGGAACTCCGGTGCCTTATCCCGATGGTGTAGCCACTCCGGCCCAAACCATAATGTTTGTGGAAAGGATGGAATACGGAACATTGAGGGCTAAATATCTTAACCCGGACCAAGTAAATCAAATCCGAATCGGTCAGAACAAAATAGCGATTGTGCCAATGGATTTCAATCAGGATATTTTAAGCAAACTTAGCACCATCTTCCCGGGCGGTGAAATAAAAATTAATAATAATATAAAAATATTTTGGATAAATCCAATTGCTAATAATTAAAAAAACTATGGAACTAAGCAATAGAACAACTAATATCATAGCGATTATTTTATTAGGAACCTGTTTTTTAATGGCTTTTTTGAGCTCCCGGAATATGTCACTTACTATGGATGAAAAGGCCCATATCCCGGCCGGATATTCTTATCTTGCTTTCAAGGATTATCGGCTTAACCCCGAACATCCGCCCTTGGCCAAGGACTTGGCTGCCTTTCCCTTGTTATTTCTAAATTTGAATTTCCCCACCGGAGATAAATCTTGGACCGAAGAAGTGAACGGTCAATGGGACGCCGGAGAGCAATTCATATTCAATTCCGGTAATGACCCGGACCAAATAATGTTTTGGGCTCGCCTGCCGATGATGATTCTCTTAGTCCTTTTCGGCTGGTTCCTATTCTTCTGGGTAAGAAAATTAGGAGGCAATAAAGCAGGACTGATGGCTCTGGCATTATTTTCTTTTTCGCCGACCTTTTTGGCCCACGGCCGGCTGGTAACCACTGATGTGGCTGCGGCCTTGGGTTTTCTTATCGCCGCTTATTTTTGGACAAACTTTCTCAAAAAACCGAATTGGAAAAATATTTTTATTGCCGGAATAATTTTAGGGATAGCCCTGTGTCTGAAGTTTTCTCTTGTTCTTTTAATTCCTTCTTTCGCTTTGACTACCGTCATTTACGCTTTGGTAACGAAAAAAAATTCCGGCAAAAAAAGATTTAAATCCATCTTGGTTTATTCCGGCAAGGCCATTATCGCCGGAGTCATCGCTTTAGTGGTGGTAATCTGGCCCATCTACCAGCTCCATATATCAAATTATTCCGCGGAAAGGCAAATGAGCGATATTCAGCATATCTTTGGCGACCAACTGGCCGGGAAAATAACAACCAAAATAGCGTCAATTCCTCTTTTAAGGCCGTTTGGACAATACGCGCTCGGTTTGCTGATGGCAACTCAAAGAGTAGCCGGGGGCAATACCGTTTATTTTATGGGCAAGGTGAACAATCAGGCCTGGAAAGAATATTTTCCAATGATGTATCTTTTGAAAGCGCCCCTGGCCCTTCATTTTATTACGCTTATCGTCATTATGCTCTGGATTGCAGCTCTAAAAAAACGCCGTTTCTTTAAAAAATTATTCTCTCGTTTTTGTCAATGGATTAAAGAGCAACCAGAGGCATTCTCTCTCCTGATTATATTCATTGTTTACTGGTTCACTTCTATCACCGGCAATCTCAACATCGGAGTAAGGCATATTATGCCTATATTCCCGATAATGTATATTTTTGTCAGCGTTGGCTTTTTCCGATTCAAAAATAAGATAAAAAAGAGGGGGGTAAAAATCGCTCTAAGCGCTTTTATGCTAATTTTAATGCTCTGGTACATAACTGCGTCTCTAACGGCCTTTCCTTATTATCTGTCTTATTATAACGAACTGGCCGGCGGTTCCAAAAACGGCTATAAATACGCAGTGGACTCTAACTATGACTGGGGCCAGGACTTGAAACGGCTTGCTGATTTCGTGGAAAAAAATGATATCCAAAAAATAAAGGTTGCCTATTTCGGAGGAGATGACGCCTATTACCGGCTGGGAGATAAAATAGAGGGAACTGACATTTCCGGCGTGCCCGGGGAGAATAAGGGATGGATTGCTATTTCCGCCACTCTTTTTCAGGAAAGAAGGGCGGTCGCAATGCCGGGGTTTGGGCAGGACACCACGACCCTTGATTGGCTAAATAATGTTAAACCGGTCGATCGGGCTGGCTATTCAATTTTTATCTATAATCTTCCGTAAGGCGTCATTTTAGGAAAATTTTATCAAAACGGAGATCAATATATTCCTGCGCTCTCCTGCCTTCCAAGTCAGGGGAGTTTTGGCTGTCAAGCACCAAAATTAAATCTTGGACCTGTAATTCGGGGTCCTTTTGAGGATTAAAATAAACTAACAATCCGCTCTCTGAAATTATTGCCTCTATTTTTGATGGGAATGCCCTGAACTCTTTTATCAAAATATTCCTTTGCTTCAAAAGGCCGAAAATATCATTGATAAAGATGAGGTCTTCCTTCGAAACCGCTATCCTCCCTAACTCTCCACTCTCATCAGAAACAATAACCGCTTTGTTGGGAAAATCAATTTCTCTCTCTGTCGGCTGAAAGGCCAGACCTTCCTGGTCCAATAAAAAACACTCATCAGAGTAACAAAAAACCGCCCTTGCCTGCCGTTCTAAAATATTAACAATTAATTTGTTAAAAAATCTTCTTTTGATGGCAACTTCTTCGGCTGGTAAAAACTTTTCCAATATCAAGGCCTCTATTTCCTTGGAGTTAAAAGCAATAATACTTCTGGTGGTGAGAAACAAGATATTTTTTTCTGCCTGCTTGTTAATTATATCCTCTATCTCTGAAGCATTGATAAACGACGCTCCTTTTATCGTTACATTTTTTAATTGAAAAATCGGCGAAAACACAAGGAAATAAAATATCCCGGCGCCGGCGATGACTAACAAAATAAAATACCAGAAAAATCGATTTCTCAAAATCGATTTCTTTTTACGCGCATAACGGCGTTTATTTGTTTGATAATATCGTTTCTTCTGTTGCATCTTTTCAGAAACCCCTTTTCTTTTTCCGGGCTTTCTCTACTACATAATTAAGCCAATATTTAGAGGACATTAAGTAATCTTGAGTTTTCACATATTCTTCTCTCTCTCCTCCAAAACCACGCTTAAACAGGGTAAGTCCTCTCCATGGGTGATTTGGACGGTCATCCCCTGCAATCCCCCAGAAACTATAAGCTTTGAGCCCTCTTGCTTTTGCTTCTTTGATCGCTTCCCATTGTAAAAGATAACTAACCGGTATTTTGGCATATTTTCTCAAAGAAGCTCCTTGATGATAAAAAGCGCTACCTTGCCAAAAAATTATCATTGCCCCGGCCACAACTTCTTCTTTGTATTTACCTAAGAATAAAAGCGCCTGGTCATCTTTCAAGAACGATTGAAACTCTTTTTTGAGATAATTCAATGAAAACGGCACAAAATGAGCACGCTCCCCTGTTTTTTGATACACCTTGTTAAAAATTTCTACATCCGCCGGATTCTCGCTCTTTATAATCTTTATATCCTGATTATTACTTGCCTGGCGGATTAAATAACGGGTAGTTTTCCTCATACCCCGCAAAAGTTCGTCTTCTGTCTTGTTGAGCCTCAAAATCCAGCTTACCTCCGGCCTAATATGTATCGGTGCATTTCTGAACCCAAGATTTTCAAATATCATTTCATTGTCTGGAGTTCTCTCCCATATCGGACACACCCTGATAAACCCGGCCTTCTCTGCTTTCCCAATCTTTTTAAGGTATTCCAATATTTCTTCCAGTATTTTTAATTTTTCATTTTTCATTTTTAATTTTGTTGCCGGTCCATGCTCAACCAATAAAAAAATCCCTCTTCTTGCCTTCACCAGAGACGCCGAACAAACAGCCAAAAGAGAATCGCTATCATAAACACCAAAACGGCAAATCCTGTTTCCCATTGCTTTCTGGAATTCACCCCAATTCCAAGAATGAAGAAATGTTTTTTCTCTGCATTCCTCTAAAAATCCCTCCCACTCTGCTTTACTGTTTATTTCTTTAATCATTCCCATATCTTAACATATTCCGCCTGTTAGAAGAACAATTTTTCTCTCAAAGAAATTACTATTTTTATAGCAGGCCTGTGGATAACTTTCCCCCAAAAATTACGAGGCCGGGCCTCGTAGTGAGTATCCGTAGTGCTGGCAAGGGTTCCGACGTTTAACAAAAATTACGAGGCCGGGCCTCGTAATCGCATCTTACTGATGATATTATCACTTATTTTATGGCTGCAGAATATCTTCTATCCTGCCATCTATTGAGATAACCACATTATCTATCTCCGGAAAACGCTTTAAAGTTTCTGTAATTTGCGCTCTGATTGCGCCCACTCTGCAAGACCCGCCTACTTCTTTTTCCAATGTCTCGTCAAAATCAACTTTCGCGATTCTATCTTCCACTACCAATTTCTGAATTTTTACTCCCGGACTTATGGTGGTAAAAAATCCTTTTTCCATTTCTTCTTTGGTCGGGCCTTTTAACAATTCCTCAAGTGTCAAAAGAGCCGTATCATCAATTGCTCCATCAATTTTCCTCTCTAACGAATAAACTCTTTCACAGAACAATCCTTCGGGGTCTTCAATCTTATTCCCCCAAAAAAGGGTTACGGTAGTTGTCCCCCAACTCTCCGGATAAAACAAATAAATTAAAGCTCCGGCGACAACCCCGATTAAAACAATGACTAAAATAGAAAGAAGCTGTTTTATCATATTTTTTACAGAGAAAACTCTGCATTTAATGCTTTTTTTACCTTAATCGCCCCCTCGCCTTCTCTTATAATCGTCTTGTTTATCAGGTCAACAATAGTTGAGGGCTTTTTATATTTACACTTCCCTTCTACCACAAAGTCCACTTCTAAATCAATATCTTTGCTTTTCACAACCGGTTTTTTGCCTGAAAAATTGGCAGAAGTAGTAATAATCGGAAACCTTGCTTTTTTGATAATCTCTATCGTCTCTTTATTATCCGGAATCCTGACTCCCAATGTTTTTTTCTTGGCAGTGACCAAATCGGAAATTTCCGGCTTTTTAGACAGAATAAAAGCAACCGGCCCGGGCAAAAATTTTTCCATAAACTTACGGTCTTTTTCCGTGAAAAACGCAACTTGCTCCATCATCTTAAAGTCCGAAACCGCTACCAACAATGCGCTGTTATTGGCTCTGCTTTTAATGTCTAAAATTCTCTTTACTGCTTTCTCATCAAAAGCATTACATCCGATTCCATAAACCGTATCCGTGGGATAAGCGATTACTCCTCCTTGCCTTAAAATATCAACCGCTTTTTCAATTTGACTCTTTATACCTTTAATCTCAAAAACCTTATTCCTTGTTTTTGTTCCTTTAATCATTTTTATATCTCCTGTCCTGACATTAAAAAATTTGGTTAAAATGTTAATAACCGCTTTGTTCGCTTCTCCTTGTCTTGGCTCCGCTTTTACGCGGACTTCGAAAAAATCAGTTTCCTTTTGGACTACTGATTCTTTCTTTGAATGCGGAAAAACCTTTGCTTTGATAATCATTAAATTATTTTAATATCTTTTTGGCTTAAAAGTATATTAATGCTTTTTCGTATTAAATAAAAGTGAAGAGAGGGCGAAATCCGTATGGACTCCGCCCTCATTGCGCCCTAATCACACGCAGGACATTCCCCGACCCGAATCGTCTCTTGAAATACAGCTTGGGTTCCACATTCACGATTGTCTCGAGCGTAAATCGTGATAATCCAATCGCCCAAGAGATTGAATTTGATTCCCTCGAGGCGAGGGTGGTCCCAATCTAATGGCTTGGACCCCGGCTGATTACGCGTATCATAGGTGATAATTTCACCATTTGGTTTTCTTACCACCGCCTGAACCCAGGCAATGCCATCCGTCTCGGCCAAAACTTGATTTGGGAGGATCTGTTTGACCATACTCTCGAATTTCGAGTGTGAAGACGAATTCGCGCCATTGCGAGCCACGATATCAACATCATACTCGGTGTCCAACTCTACCGTGAATAAGACTGGGCTACCGATAAACGCGATAATGCCAGTCTCTTGGATGAGATAGATAACAACATCTGCCTCTCCATCTTTTTTCCCGATAGTGCATGGCTTCCAGTTTACGGTCACTGTGAACGGACAGGACGCAGTTGCGCCCACATTATCCTTTACGGTCAGAGATCCGGTGAAAACACCTGTTCCGGCGTAACGATGTTCAATAGCTTGAACTCCCGCTTGCTGGGAGATTCCGTCACCGAAATCCCATATACAGGCGACAATCGAGCCATCGGGATCGTATGAGCCGGAAGCATCGAAACATATTCTCTCTGCCACAACCCCAGTGGGATCGCAACTGACCACTGCTGTCGGCGCCTGATTCCCGAGATTACAGGAACATAGAACCGACAACCCGATAAACACCGCGACTAACACAAACATTCGCTTCATTTCGACCTCCTCCTTTTCAGGATAGATGTGATACAAGGTACTACTATCATTATTAATATATCATTTTATACTGAATTTGTCAAATAATTATTTGAAAATAGTGAAATTAAAAAGGGCAGTCAATTTGCTGTTAAGCGTCTCAACTGCCCCCCTTGCAATTCCCTCCTTCACTCCCTTAGGGAGTGGCTGTTACTTCGAATGCGTGCGAAAAGTCACAAGCAGGGCATTCTCCACAAAATCCCCACCCAGTGCCAGTAACCTGCCATAACCCCAGTTCATTCAGGATAACTTCAATCTTTCCGTTTGAAGGAATCTGTTCTCCAGCTATTCCTCGATTATCAAACGATTGGGGAATTCCAGTCGGAGATAGGAAGGTCAACCTGAACCGGTCTAAGTCCTCTGGATGATACCCGGAACTATGATACGGCTCCTGATATCCAACCAGTTGAAACATAAGTACTGTCTGTGGATACGGCGTGGTTGAAATCACGACATACGCAACTGGCGGTTGGTCACAGACCGGAGGTGGTGGAGTTGAGTCAACCACTCGGAAACTTCCCGAGGAGGTGATTGTTCTTTGAGAACAGTCATCATCATAGGCAATGACTTCAATTGTCCACAAACCAATCTCGCAAGCGCTGACTGTGAAACTTCCAGAGCTTGTATTAAAGGTTCTTGTCTCTGCGACAGTCCCGTTCTTCTTAACTGTCACTTGAATGGCCTTAATCCCGTTTTGTAAAGCAGAACCGGAACACGGAATACATTCATCCGAATCTCGGGCGCTCGTATAGATTGTGATGATGTCAAACAACTCCTTCTCCGGAACAACCGAGGAAGAAAGCTGCTGACCATCAATTTGGAGCGCAGTAATAACGGGGTTCACGCAAGTCGGCGGTGGAGGTGGCGGTGGCGGTGGCGGTGGCGGAGGAGGTGGAACTTCGTGCTCCACTACTCGGAATCTTGCTTTTGCACAGACAGCGCAACTCGGTTTTTCCATATTATCCCTAACAATCAGGAATATTTGGTACTCACCGATTTCCCCAAACCGGTGGCTGAATAATGGTTTTGTTTCAATCACCTTGCCATCTTCTTGCCACTCATAGGAAGAAATATTGCCGTCAGAATCAAAAGACCCCAAAGCATCAAGCCATACCTCTCCTCCGAGATACACCTCATACAATCCCGGAGAAACTACATTCACATCACCTGATACCTCAAAGGAGGCGACAGGCTCTGTATTGAACATCGCGCAGCTGGCCACGAACAGCACAACCACTCCAATCAACATCGTTGCTAAAATTCTCTGAAACTTCATCTGACACCTCCTTTGGCGTCGCTATTTTTCGAAATCGACGGAGGACAATCCTCCGTAAATCAAGATAGTATATATAGATTGCCAAGGTGCTATTACTAACGACTCTTTACTCTTCACTCTTTACTCTTCACTCTTTACTGATTATAATACTATCAT
>CAYMBW010000002.1:102472-120652 GCA_964388775.1 uncultured Candidatus Saccharibacteria bacterium
ACTCTTTACTCTTCACTCTTTACTCTTCACTCTTTACTGATTATAATACTATCATATTTTAAAAATTTGTCAATGCCATTGACATTGACGATATAATTTAGTATAATAGCAACACGATAGAAATAAAAAAAGGAGGGATTCGTCGTGAATCACACAAGATGGGAGCCAGACCCCTTGGTGGGTCGGAAAGGCAGTAAGGTGAGTAAGCGCAAGCTTACTCTCGGACAAAAGATGTTTCTGGCGATAATGGCGTTGACGATTCTTGGAATCATCGGCGGCATTGCAATCGCATGCAAAGCGCAATGTTGCCCGCCACCGACCACGATTATCAGGGAAGTTCCTGTGGTCGTCACAGAGACAGTGGTGATTGAGAAAGAACCACTGCCTTGCGCCGACAAAAACTTCGAGGTCGGATTCACGATGTTCGGGCCTGAACCGATGTTGGTGGCAGCCAATCTTGATTGGCGACCAAAACTCGGCAACCTGAACATCAGAGATGATGGATGGCTTGGTCTTGATATAGCGCTCGGCTTGTCTGGCGCTGCCATTGGAGACCAACCAATATTCGGCGTGAACGCCAAGTTCGGCGTTTCATTCGCCGACCCGGGACCATACTTCGATGTAGTGCGGCTCTGTTGGTTCCCGCAATGGACCAAGGGACTGTACTACGAAGAAGTAGGCCTCCGCATTCCGGTTCTATGGACGCCAATAGGACAGACGTCAGCCCTCATATATCTTGGAGGCGAAAGATTTGTTCATTATTCACCATCCATCGGGTATTTGGAGAGTAACACCTTACTTGTTGGTGGAACAGTGCGACTCTGCAAAAATGCGTTCTCTTTCGCATTTCAGACCGAACTGCGGGCCAGCTACCAAATCTACGACTGCGAAAATCGCGGTCTGGGTTGGAACATTGCTCTAAATGTCTTTCTCTGGTTTTGAGGAGAATATTATGGGCCCGCAACGACGACCTCCGCCAAAAGAACTCTTACAAGAGCTCCTGGCGGAGGTTTTTCTTTTGGACGGCTTAAAAATTCTTTAAAAGTTTTTTTATTCCTTCCGCTTTCTCAAGAGAAATATTTATGTGAGTGGGCAAATTTACAATTCTCTGACTGATATCTTCCGCTATTGGGCAAGACCCCTTGAAATAATTTATTTTATCCGTATTTGTGCCCATCGGAACAATAGGCGATTTTCTCCAGCCATCGTCTAAAAAAATGTTCTGTTTGCGAAAATATTTTAAAATTTCATCCGATTCATTATGCTCGGAAAGAATCGGGAATCTCATATAAACATTTTTTCTTTCAATCCCTTCCGGTTCTAATAAATAAAAACTCGATTCTCTTAATCCTTGCCTATACGTTTCGGATATCTTCCGGCGATGCTCGTTAAACTTCTCAATCTTGCTTAATTGCCTTAAAGCGAGAATCGCCAAGCCATTTGGCATCCTTTTGGGAAAATATTTCGGCATTATTCCCTGCTTCTCGCTCTTTGTCATTGCTTTGGAAATTATTCTTAATTTTTGCAATCCGACTAAAATAATTTTACCAAACCCAAAAAAATTATAAAAAGGCATCACTAAAATTTTAATCAACACCGGATGCAAAAGTTGCTGAAGAACCCAGTAATAAGATGGGTATTTGTAATCTTTTCGATTTTTTCCGATTTTCTCGGCCAGGAAAGCGTCATTGGTAACCGCCATCCCTCCATAAACAGAGGAAATAATCTTGTCTCTTCCAAAACTAAAAAAGGCCGCTTTCCCAAAAGTTCCAATCTTTTTGTGTCTATATTCGGCGCCCAAAGAATGGGCGCAGTCCTCTATCAAAATTAAATTATATTTTTGGCAAATTGCTAAAATTTCCTCAATCTTTGCCGGAAACCCAAAAGTATGTTGGGCTACAACCACCCTGCTATTGGAAGTAATTTTCCTCTCCAAATCCGCTGGGCTCATATTTAATGTCCCTTTTTCAATATCCACGAATATCGGCTTCAAGCCGGACCAAATAACGGGATTGACTGCCGCATTACAGGTAAATCCTTGGAGCAAAACTTCTCTTCCTTCTCCTAATTCCAGTGATTTTAAAATGGCCATAAATGTAGAACGTCCGCTATTAAAAGAAAAAGCATTATTTACCCCCAGATAATTTTTAAATTTCTCCTCCAGTTTTTTAATCTCCTGTCCTTTCTTCCATTTCCAAGGCATAAAAATTAATCTAAATGCCAACCAAAAATCATCTTTTTGAACATTGGGAGATAAAGATATAAAAATCGGCCTATTAAACATATAATATCAGCTATTAATTATCAGTGATTCTTTCACCCCTTTTGGCACTCTTCCTTCCAGCAATACTACGTCACCGGGCTTGCAGAATCCTTTTATTTTCCCAACAATGACCTGCGGATTTTTAATAAGCAAAATATTTCTGCCCCCTGCTCCTTCTACTACGTCCTGAAAATTATCCCCTGCAGTGATAATTGCCAAATCGCAAACTTGGCTTATCTTCCGACCGATTCCCTGATGCGCTCTTTTCGCTTCTTTCCCCAGCTCAATCAAGCTCGGCATCACAATTACCTTTTTTGAAGTCCAATTTTTTAAATAATTCAAATCCGCTATCACTCCGTCCGGATTGGCGGAATAGCTTGAATCAATAATATCCAACCCATTGATTCCTTGCTGAACTTTCATCCCTCCTTTTTGGAAAAGGCCGGCGCAGGCCTTGGAAAGCTCCGGGATTTCCACGCCCAGTTCCCTGGCGGCACAAACCGCTCCGAGAATATTTAAAACGTTATGCCTGCCCAACAAACTGGTCTTACAATCTATCGTTTCCCCTGTTTTAAAAATAATCTTAAAAGAAGTGAATTCATTGCCTATTTTAATATCATCCGCCCAAACATCGGCAATCATCGCTTCAATATCTCTGCTTAACCCATAAATTCTTTTTGCCTTGTTTGTCTTCTTGTAAAGCTCCAAACAATATCTATTGTCTCCGTTAAAAATCGCAACGCCGTCATCAGGCAAGGATTCAATCAATTCATATTTTGTCTCAACAATTCTTTCCTGCGAACCGAACAACGCTAAATGCTGCGCATTAATGCCGGTAAGAATCCCTATGCTCGGCTTAGTTATGCTGCAAATCGCTCTTATCTCCCCCTTCCTATAGGCGGCCATTTCACAAATAAAATAATGATAGGATTTATTTATCCCATCAAGCACAGTTCGAGCTATGCCCATTTCAGTGTTGATATGCTCACTGGTCTTAAAAACTTTACGGTCTTTAGAAATTAAGCTATAGAGAATTTCCTTAATGGAAGTTTTCCCATAAGAACCGGTAACTCCGATTGTAATAAGATTGGGACTATCCATAATTCTCTTTTTAGCCATAATAATAATCCTTTTTTTGAGAAAAAACGTCGGAATTTGGATTATTTCAAGATTTAAAAAGATAAACAAAGGCAAAAGGGCTTCAATGACCAATATAAACAAAAACGAATTGCTGATAAAACGCCAAATCAGCAGCCCTTCAATCACGAGAACAAAACTGAAAAGCACAACCATTTTCTGAGTAAATTTGGGTAAGACCCATTTTTGTTTTAAAAGCAGGAGCAGAGAATATAGGGCAAAAACAAAATAAAGGCCTATAACGCCCCATTCTTTAAGGGATTCCGAAACAGGAAAGAACAACCACATTGCAAGCGCAGTCACGGCCAAAAAGAAAAATTTTGAAAATATAATACTGCGCCTGCGCCTAATTTCCTCAAAAAATCTATCCAACCGATATTCTTTTAATTGCCAGAAATAAAGGAAAAAGGTCTTCCTGCGAAAAATATGAAAATACCACAATATGAGGATAATTGCTATTTTGACAGCCGGATGTTCAATAAAAATCATAAAGTTAAATTACTCGTCTTGCTATATTATAGAACTTATACCACTTTCTTTGAAAAATAATATCTCTGGTCGGCGGATATACAAATTTTATCCCGTCAAAGCCCTTTTTAAAATTTGTAATCCCCGGCCATTTTTTTTCGTCTATGCCCCAAAAATCAATTTTCTTTGCGCCCATTTCTTTAGCTGTTTTTATCCTTGCCCATTGAGCTAAATTCGGAGCTTTCAGCGCTCTGTAATCCCAATCTGAAGCGCCATGCAAGCAAACAGCGCTCTCGCCAAAAATGATTAAAATATAAGAGGCGATAACTTTATCCTCGTAAATTGCGGAACATAATCTAATCTTAAAATTTTGACTGGCACAAGCGAACAATTTTCTATAATGTTCTTCGTTAAAAGAATGAAACTTATCTCTCTTGCTTGTTTTTTCAATCAAAGAATAAAATGCTGGATTGTATTGATTGCTAAATTCAATTCTCACTCCTTTTTTCTCGGCTAATCTGATATTATATCTCGTTTTTGAAGAAAAATCTTTGAAAATTTCGTCTTCGCCTTGCAATAAATCCAAAATAAGGGTCTTCTGCGGTTGAATTCTTCTGCCGGGGATAACAACGGATAAGCCATCAGGAAGCATTAACCCTGTATATGGTTCTATCCTCAAAAAAACCGCCCTCTCTGTTTGAACGATATTCTGAATTTTTTCCAAAATAGCAGCGATAATCTCTTTTTGCTCTTTTGGCGACAGTTCTTTTTTAAAAACAGGGCCGAACGGGATATAAAAACAGCTCTTTTTTTTAAAGGGAAAAACTTCTTCAACGACTAATGTCTGGCCTGAAACGATTTCCTTTTCTCTAACCTGAATTCTCCAGATTTGTTTGCCTAAAGATTTTTGGAATTCTCCCCACTCAAACGATTGCAAGAAACTTCCATTATTTTCAAACAAAAATTGATTCCAACTCTGGCATAATGATTTATTATCAATAATCTTAATCTCCATTTTTATTTAAAAAATCCAAAATGTTTTTTGATAAATCTTCGGGTATTTCAAGGTGCGGACTATGGCCACACGGCAAAATAATCAATTTGGAGTTTGGTATTTTTGAATGTATAAAACGGCCGTCCTTAATAGGTGTAATCTTATCCTTTTCTCCCCAAATAATCATGGTTCCGGACTTTATCTTTTCAAGGTAGAAAGTCAAGTCCTCTGAAATAACTTTTAGGAATGTTTCTTTCATTACTCCCATAACTTTGAGATAATCCGTACTCCTGATGATAAATCGATAAAAGAATCTCCGGAATAACTGAAATCCGGGCAAAAAGGAAAAGATGCTCGCAAACGAAGCAGTGGAGGATAAAATCCTCTTGAAAAAGTTGCTTTTCGCAGGCCGTGTGCCGGCAGAATCAATAAGTATTAATTTTATAACGCTGTCAGGAAATTGGGCTGATAATTTTATAGAAATTCTCCCTCCAAAAGAATGGCCCAAAAGATAGCAGTGTTTTATATTATGGACTTCCAGAAAATCCAGAACAAATTCCATATAATCTTGGACGTCCCATGGTCTTAGGGGCAACCCGCTTTTCCCAAATCCAGGCAAATCTAAAACAAATACCCGGAAATTTCTTGCCAGAATTTCTTGAACCTTAAGCCAAGAATCAGAGCTCGCCCCCCAACCATGCAAAATTAAAAAAGGAGTTCCTGTGCCTTTGATTCGCGTAAAAATTTTTATTCCATTAATGTCTACAAATTTTTCTTCCATGATTTATCCAGAATATTTCTCCTAAATGGATTCTTATTGCTTTGATTTTGCAATATGCCTCATACCCATATATTTCCTTAGCCCTTTGGGAATCGTGACGCTTCCATCTTCCTGCTGGTAATTTTCTAAAATCGCAATAATGGTTCTGCCAATCGCAAAAGCGGTGGCATTTAAAGTGTGGACAAATTCTGTCTTCTCTCCTTCTTTATACCTTATCCCCAGCCGTCTTGCTTGAAAGTCGGTGCAGTTTGAGCTGGACATCAATTCCCGGTATTTCTTTTGCGAAGGAATCCATACTTCTATATCATAAGTTGAAGCAGACGGCCTGGCCATATCCGCGGTGCAAAGATGAACCAACCTATAAGGCAATCCCAATTTTTGCATTAATTTTTCTTCAAGAGAAATAAGAAATTGGTGTTCTGTTTGCGAATCCTGCGGCTTGGTGAAGCTGAACATTTCTACCTTATCAAACTGATGGACTCTGAATATCCCTTTGGTGTCTTTCCCGTAAGAACCGGCCTCCTCCCGGAAACAAGAAGAGAAGCCCGCATATCTTTTGGTTAATTCGTCCTTATTAAAAACCTCCCCCTGATGCATAGAGCCAAGCATCTGTTCGGCTGTGCCGACAAGATACAAATTATCCTTTTCCAAAAGATATCGTTCAGCCCTATCCTCTTCTGTGTCCAGATAGCCCATTGCCTGCATCATTTCCGGCTTAAGCAAAGTAGGGGGAACCACAGGGACAAACTCTTCTTTCAAAAGCGTATCCATGGCTAATCTGATTAAAGAGAATTCCAATAACACGGCTTCGTTTTTCAAAATCCCAAAGCGGGCGCCTGAAATTTTGACAGCCCTTTCCACGTCTATTAAACCCAACGCCTTACCTATTTCCAAATGGTCTTTTGGCTCAAAGTTAAACTTTGGAATCTTGCCCCATACTCTGATTACTTGTTTCTCGTCTTCTTTTTTCCCAATAGGCACATCGTCAAAAGGAATATTGGGTATCAAGGTGTAGAGTGCCTCAAACCCTTCCTCAACAACCTTAAGCTGACATTCTTTCGCTCTTAACTCTTCCTTGATTCTCTTGGCCTTGTCCATATCTGTTGGTTTGCCTTTCTGGGAAGAAATCTCGTTCCTTTGGGAGCGCAATTGCTCCACTTCTTGCAAAATCTTCCTTCTTTCTTTTTCCAATCCTAAAATCTTTTCAATATCTATATCCACTCCTCTTTTTTCAAGGGCTTGCTTGACTAAGTCCGGATTTTCCCGTAACAATTTTATATCAATCATATTTTTTTATTTATCCCCCTCCTTCCTCCCCCTTTCCAAGGGGGAGGATTAAGGAGGGGGTTAAATTTATTTCATCTAAAATTGCTCTCAATACTCCGTTTAAATTATTCATTATATCAGGATTTAAAAATCTTAAAACTTTAATCCCCTTATTCTCCAAAAAATGGTCCCTTGTTTTATCTTGTTCTTGAATTTCTGGACTAATAAAATGTGTTTCCCCATCTATTTCAATGGCTAATTTTATCTTCGGCGCATAAAAATCTAAAATATAATTTCCAGCTACATATTGCCTCCTAAATTTTACCCCTAATTGCTTGCCTCTGATTGCTTGCCACAAAATCACTTCCGAAATAGGCATATTTTGCCTTAATTCTCTTTGAAATTTTTTAAGCTGTGTTTGTATAATCCTATCCCCCTCCTTCCTCCCCCTTTTCAAGGGGGAGGATTAAGAAGGGGGTTAATTTTTTACTCGCATTGTCGGAAAAAGAATCACTTCCCGCAAACTGTGGGAATCGGTCAGAAGAGCGACGAGGCGATCGACGCCCATCCCGAAACCAGCTGCTAAAGGCATTCCATATTCTAACGCTTCTAAAAAATTATCATCCCTTCTCTGCGCTTCTGAAAATCCTTGTTTGAGCATCTTTTCTTGTTCTTCAAAAATTTTTCTCTGTTTTAAAGCATCATTGAGCTCGGAAAAAGCGTTAACTAATTCCCATCCTCCAGCGACTAATTGAAAATTGGCTAATTCCCTGTCATTGTTCGGTCGAGATTTAGCTAAAGGAAACGCTCCATAAGGATGATGGATAACAAATGTCGGCTGCCAAATTTTTTCTCGACAATATTTTTTATAAATAACATCAGCGATTTCTGCCAGACCAGCTCCTTTCTCTACTTTTAGGCCCAAATCCTCTACTTTTTTTCTTAAAGCTTGGACATTAATTTCTTCTAAATTAATGCCTGTTTCTTGCCTAACAAGCTGGTTAAATTCAATTCTTTTCCATGGAGCCTTAAAATTTATCTCTTTATTGTTATATTCAATCGTAAGTTTTTTAAAAACTTTTTTCAGCACAAAAGAAAACATTTCTTCGCACAGCTTCATTAAATCTTTATAATCTGCGTAAGCCCAATAGAACTCTAAACTCGTAAATTCCGGGTTATGCGATTTATCCATTCCTTCGTTTCTAAAAATTCTGCCTATTTCAAAAACTTTTTCAAAGCCCCCGACCAGAAGCTCTTTCAGGTAAAGCTCGGGAGCAATCCTTAAGAAAAGATCCATATCTAAAGCATTTAAGTGGGTTTTGAAGGGTTTTGCCTTTGCTCCTCCGTAAATTGGTTGTAAAATTGGAGTTTCCACTTCAAAAAAACCTTGTTTGATAAGAAAATTTCTTATCTCTTGAATTATTTTATTGCGTAAAATAAACTTTTCTTTGACTTCGTCATTAAAAAGCAGGTCCAAATATCTTTTCCTGAACCGGTCTTCAACATCTTTCAATCCGTGCCATTTTTCAGGCAAAGGCAAAACTGATTTTGCTAAAATTTTAAAATCATCGACCAGAAGGGTTTTTTCTTTCTTTTTGGTCCTGAAAAGAGTTCCTCTTGTCTCAATAAAATCCCCCACATCAAAATATTTTTGAAGCAACTCATATTTCTTGGGGCCCAAATTATCTTTTTTAAAAAATAATTGAATTTTCTCCGTGCCATCTGCGATATCGGAGAAAGTCGCTCCCCCGTGCCCTCTGAATGATTTTATTCTGCCGGCTAAAATTATCTCTTTTTTTGCCTGCTCTAATTTTGAAAAATCCTTTAAGGCATCGGAAACTGAATGGGTTTTCTTCGTGGTTAAGGGATAAACATCAATACCGGCATTCTGCATTGCCTTCAATTTCTTAATTCGCCCTTTTTTGACTTCGTTTATTTGAGGCATTTAAGCAATATACTTAATTATTGATTAGTAATTATTAATTAGTTATTAGCTGTTGATTCGTCATTAACTATTGATTCGTGATTATTGATCAATTTTATGACATTTGCTTTGAAAAAGCAACAGCCCCGCCCCTCGCTATGCTCGGGGCGGGGCTGTGGATAACTTTCTCCCAAAAATTACGAGGCCGGGCCTCGTAGTGAGTATCCCTATAACTGGCAAGGGTTCCGACGTTTAGCACAAATTACGAGGCCGGGCCTCGTAATAAAGTTCATAATGAGTTCGTAATGCGTAATGAATTCGTAATGCGTAATGAATTCGTAATGAGTTTATGACAATGACAATGACAATGTTAATGTTAATGTTAATTCCCGCTCTCTTTATTGAAATACCATTCTAAAACTTCTTTTACTGTTGGTGCCACTGCCACATGCATACCCAATCCCTCCTCAATCATTAATGTCAAAACAATTTGCGGGTCATCATAGGGCGCAAACACGGTAATCCAACTATGATAATAACCTTCACGCGGAATTTCCGCAGTCCCGGTTTTTGCCGCTGCTTTAACCGGCAAACTATTCAAAACCGTTGCCGAACCGTATGTGACCGTACCTCTCATTCCCTCTTTAACAATATCCAAATTGTCTTTATCAATAAAATTATCCCTTATAACAGCCGGTGAGAATTCTTCTATAATATTTTTATCCTTATCCACTATTTCTTTTACTATCTGGGGCTTGAATAGTGTTCCACCATTGGCAAGAGCAGTATAGGATACAGCAACTTCTAAGGGAGTTACGGACAAAAACCCTTGGCCAATAGAGAGATTATAAGTATCTCCGGGCATCCAAATGCTGTCCGGCGAAGAGAATTTCTCTTTTTTCCATTCCTTGTCTGGGACAAATCCTGTTATCTCGCCGAACAAATCTATGCCTAATTTATCGCCCCACCCAAAATATCCCAAATATTCTTTAATTTTGTCTGCGCCTAACCCCTTAAAATTTTTATATCCCCCCCCCACTGTATAAAAAAAGACATTACAGGACTCGGCAATCGCCTTTTTCACATCCGTAACCCCATGAGTCATCCAATCCTTAAAAATAAAGGGCTGGTCTGGATACCAAGGATTATCAACCACAATCTCTCCCTTGCAATTTATGGTTGTGTTCTCTGAAATAACGCCCTCCTGCAAGGCAGCGGCGGCTATCAATGGTTTAATTGTAGAACCGACTACATATCGACCGGCTATTACCCTGTCTAAGAACGGCATATCTTTATTATCAACCAAGGTATTCCAATCGTCCTGACTGATTCCTTGGCTGAAAAGATTATTATCAAAACTCGGGAAACTGACTAAAGCCAATATTCCTCCTGTTTTAGGGTCTATGGCAACACCGGCAGCCCTTTTGACTCCAGCGCTCTTCATCTGGACAGACATCGTGTTATAAAGTTTTTCCTGCAAACCGGCATCCAGCCACAACACCAAACTATC
The DNA here is from genome assembly GCA_964388775.1 of uncultured Candidatus Saccharibacteria bacterium. Taxonomy (GTDB): domain Bacteria; phylum Patescibacteriota; class Minisyncoccia; order Minisyncoccales; family PEYH01; genus PEYH01. Next base: position 112,816 of record CAYMBW010000002.1, read on the forward strand.
GCCTGACTCCGAGGGCTTAACCACTTCTTCTGACACAATCTCTCCGTAAACATTTCTTTCGTATTTTATTTCGCCAAGTTCCGGAGACAAATAATCGCCGTAGAAATCTTCCAGGCCGACATTTTGTCCGCTTTCCCGATAATATCCAAGAATATGCGAGAATACCGGCCCATTGGGATATTCTCTGGTTCCCACATTTTTAACACTGAATCCGCTTAGCTCATCAGCGTTGGATTCAAATAGAATGAGTTTTTGATAATCAAGATTTTGAGATATCAAGACCGAACCATTTTCAGCGTTGGAAATTTTCTCCTCAAGCGCCTCGGGCTTCTCTCCTAAAATCCAAGCAACTTTGCTAAAAATCGTTTGTTTTGAATCTTCTGTCCCTTCCGACCCTGCTTTATTAAAAACTAAATTATATGAGGGCCGGTTGTAGACCAACTGCTCAAAATTTTTATCATAAATAATCCCTCTCTGCGCTTCCAGTTTGTTCACTACAAATTTATTTTTCTGCGCCAATACGGAAAATTTGGTATGCTGAACAACTTGAAACTGCAAATCTCTAACAAAAACAATAATCGCTAAAACAATAAAAATCAACCACAGAATTTTAAGCGACCGAGATTTAATGGGCACTTCTAACTTCTTCTTGAAAGACGTGTGCTCTTTTTGCTGAACCAAAGCATCCCAGAGAATCTCTTCCGGCTCTATCTCCAACCCCGGTCTTTTAACCTTAAGTTTGTCTAAATTGTTGTCCATAGAGAACATTGAACAATCTTAAAATCCAATAAATTATTGCGCCGGCAAAAAAATTAATGACGACACTAAGCGCGTTAAAAGATAATCCGCGGTTTATTAAAGCAATTGTTAAAACTACTTCGTAAAAAAGCAGGCCAGCGAACAAAACAAGGGCGAAGCTTATAAACTTCCTCGTTTCAAGCAATGGCTTGATGCCCTTGATTGCCATGGCGACTAATATTCCCGTCAGAATAAATAGCCCAAAAAAATATGGCGAGAACAAATCAAGATAAAGTCCTGCCAGACCGCCTATAATTAATCCTGATTTATCTTCTTTTTTCTCAAAAAAATTCAGGAATATTAGAGCGACTAAAAGCGGATTCCAGACCCCTCCCGCTATTTTGAAATGGGTCAAATAACCGGCTTGAAAAACAGCCAAGAAATAAAAAATTATAAATGAAATAATAATTTTAATTGCCGGCATTAATTAATAATCACAAATAATAATATCGCATCTTGAATTTTAAAAAAATTATTTACTTTTGCTTTTTGGAATGGTTCAACATCAGTATTGCTTGTTTCGCTTACGGTTCCCACTAAAAGTCCCGAGACATAACCGCCCTCAGGTCCTATGGTAGAAACAAGCGCCCCTGTAGAGATATCCGCATCTTTGGGTATCAGGTCTAAAATCAATCCTTCGCCTCCTTCGCCTCTGGCAAGAGCTCGAACATTTGTATCGGCTATTTGAACTTCAAATTTTGTTCCGAAATCAGTGACAAGGCGCACTTGGCAAGTATCACGGTAAACCTCCGTAACCTCACCAACTAAAACTTTTTCATAAGTGATAACTGTCATTCCCTGGCTTATTCCATCTTCTCTCCCTTTGTTAATAATCACATAATCCCTGGTCGCATCTTTTGCTAAAATAGCTGCTTCTTTTAGATTAAAATCTTCGGCAAGCCCCAACCCCAAAGCATTGCGCAATCTCTGGTTTTCTTCTTGAAGTTCTTGAAAATCCAAGAGGTTGTTCAAGAGCGTCTGATTTTCCTGTTTCAAGTTCTGATTTTGAATTTTAAGGTTTGTGGCATTGAAAAACCCCCAAAAAAAATTAGAGTCGTTTTGACCTTTTCCCCAACACCACGATTCCAAAGAACCGCTTACGGAATGAAAAACAGACCTAATGGGCTGTCCAAAGAAAATAAAAATCAAGATAATAGAAATTATAACACTGAACCAAAAAATCTTTTGATTTTTCTTAATCCAATACATCATAAATGTAATCGTTTTGTTATTCTAACAAAAATCAAGAATTTTTGGAAGAACCGGTGCAGAGGAATTCAAAAGCGCGGTCACTGTAAGAGAGCTACCTACTTTCGCGCAAAGCACTATCATCGGCCTTGGAAGATTTCACTTCCGAGTTCGGTATGGGATCGGGTGGAGCACTTCCAGCATAGCTCCCTTACAGTAACCACGCTATTTATTTCTGTTAAGGACTCTTAAAAAGGAAATCGAGGTAAAATAATGACTAATTAGTACCTCTCGACTAAACTCTTTACAGAGCTTACATCTAAGGCCTATCAAGGTTGTGATCTCCAACCTGTCTAAGAGGATTAATCTTAGGAGGGGCTTCCCGCTTATATGCTTTCAGCGGTTATCCTGTCCTAACTTAGCTACCCAGCAATGCTCCTGGCGGAACAACTGGCACACCAGAGGTTAGTTCACAGAGGTCCTCTCGTACTATCTGTAACTTCCTTCAATCCTCTTCGCTTGCGGTAGATAGGGACCAACCTGTCTCACGACGGTCTGAACCCAGCTCGCGTAACACTTTAAATGGCGAACAGCCATACCCTTGGGAGCTGCTTCACCCCCAGGATGTGTTGAGCCGACATCGCTATCATCCATTATTTCTAATGGTATGGACTATATCTTCACCCGCCAATATTTGTAAAATTGTGGCGGGGCCGGCGTATTATAAGGGATATTCTAGAAAAAATTTCCCTTATCCGCTGTATAAAATTATACAACAAGTCTCTACGGGGTCATTTCCTAATTTTAATTTTAGGAAAGACTTCCCACGGTATTGCCCATTCTTTTTTGATCTTGCCACAAAAGAATTTGGGTTTCACCGTTATTAGCCAGTTTTTTGGTATGGCATTACTGCCATAGCACCCCGATTTGTCGGTCATCTTGAGGTGCCGAACAGGGCCGTAGATATGGACTCTCGGGCCCTACCAGCCTGTTATCCCCGGGGTAACTTTTATTTGATGATCTTCCTCGGTTCTATGAACCAAGGTCGGTTCACTAAGTTCCTCTTTCGAGACTGCTTGGCATATCCGCCTTGCAGTAAAGCCAGCTTATGCCTTTGCACAATCACTCCGATTTCCATCCGGAGCTAGCTGACCTTATAAACTTCTCCGTTACTCTTTAGGAGAAAAGCGCCCCACTTAAACTACCCACCAGACACTGTCCCCCGCTTATAGCGGGGTTAGAGCTAAGATTTTGAAAGACGGGTATTCCACTGTTGGCTCCACTCCGCCCGAAAGCGAAGCTTCAAAGCCTGCCCGCTATTCTCTGCATCCAAAACCAAAGACCAATATCTAGATATAGTAAAGCTCCCGGGGTCTTTCCGTCTAGCCGCAAGTATCCGGCATCTTCACCGGAATTGCATTTTCACCGAGCACCTCGTTGAGACAGCTCCCCAGCCGTTAAGCCATTCATGCGGGCCAGAAATTACCTGGCAAGGGATTACGCTACCTTTGGACGATTATAGTTATCGCCGACGTTTACTGGCGCTTCGCTCACTCAGCCCTACGCAAAAGCGTAGGACCGGCGAGGTTAACGTTCCAGCACTGGTCAGGCCTCAGCCCCTATACATCCTCTTACGAGTTGAGCAGGGACTTGTGTTTTTGATAAACAGTCGCCAGGGAAACTTTCGCTGCGCCCCACGAGATATTACTACCTCATAGGGAGACCTTATCCCGAAGTTACGGTCACTTGATTGCCGAATTCCTTAACGAGGTTTCACTCGTTCACCTTGGCACACTAACGCCCACCCACCTGTTTCGGTTTTTGGTACGGTTTCGACTCTTTTAGCTCTTGAGAGCTTTTCTAGGAAACTTGCTCGGCGGAGTTCATCCGTCCGAAAACGGATTTCCTGTCAACCCTTGCAAAAGCTCGGGTTAACAACGCGAATCCAATAACTCGCCCCGCTTACTAAATTCCGCACTCTCTTGAAAAAAAATCGAAGGGCCGGAATATTAACCGGCTGTCCGTTCGGATACGCCTTTCGGCTTTTCCTTAGGTCCGCCTAACCCTTGGCTGATTGTCATTTCCAAGGAAACCTTGGGTTTACGGTGTTCCGAGTTTGCATCGGAATTGTGGTTACTCATGCCAACATTCTCACTTCTCTCAACTCCACCAAACCTCACGATTTGGCTTCAGTGTCGAGAGAACGCTCCCCTACCACTATTCGCTCCTCGCTACCGCTCGTCGCTCAAATTAAAAGTTAAAAATGAAAAGTTAAAAGTATCAATAAAAAGTATAAAATATTTTGGACTTAATACTGAAACTTTTAATTTTGGACTTTGGACTTTTAACTTGCTCCGAACAGTAGTGAGGAGCAAATAATTCCTATCTTCGGTATTAAACTTTAGCCCCGTGAATCTTCGGCGCAAAATCCTTTGACTAGTGAGCTGTTACGCACTCTTTAAAGGATAGCTGCCTCTAAGCTAACCTCCTAGCTGTCGAAAGAATCTCACCTCCTTTGATGCACTTAGTTTAAATTTAGGGACCTTAGATGAGGATCTGGGTTGTTTCCCTTTTGTCCACGAAGCTTAGCCCTCGCAGACTTACTCCCCCATAAAATACATCTTGGTATTCGGAGTTTGGTTGGAAAATCCGGGCGAACCCAAGAAATTCCATCCAGTGCTCTACCCCCAAGAACTTATGAAGGGCTAGCCCTAAAGCTATTTCGGGGAGAACCAGCTATTACCAGGCTCGATTAGCTTTTCACTGCTTACCCCAGGTCATCCCAAGGAATTGCACGACCTACGGGTTCGGACCTCCCCCCACCTTTCGGCGGGGTTCATCCTGCCCGGGGCAAGATCGCCTGGCTTCGGGTCTATAGCACACAACAAAGTCGATAAATCGACTATACGCACTATTAATACTCGGTTTCCCTATGGCTACGCCCTATAAGGGCTTCGCCAAGTTGTGTACTATAACTCGTTGGCTCGTTCTGCAAAAAGCACGCCATCACCCCGGCAAGCCGGGGCTCTGACTCATTGTAGGCAAGATGGTTTCAGGTACTATTTCACCGCCCTCACCGGGCTACTTTTCACCTTTCCCTCACGGTACTGGTTCACTATCGGTGACCGGTTAGTATTTAGCCTTAGCTGATAGTTCAGCTTGATTCCCGCCAGGTTATCATGTCCGGCGGTACTCAGGAAAAATTTCAAGAAGCATAAAATCGTTTTCGCTTACAGGGCTATCACCTTTTTTAACTGCTCTTTCCAAAGCATTCAGCTAACAATTTTATGAATTACTTCCTCAGCAATCCAGCCCTCTAAGCATGTGCCAAAGCACACGGCCTAAAGGGCAAGATCCTGATGAAATTTCCCTACAACCATCATCTATGTCAAAGACACAAATGATTTTAGGCTACTTCCTGTTTCGCTCGCCGCTACTAAAGGAATGTTCGCTCCTCGCTACCGCTCGTCGCTCAAATTAAAAATTAAAAATGAAAAGTTAAAAGTATCAATAAAAAGTATAAAATATTTTAGACTTAATACTGAAACTTTTAATTTTGGACTTTGGACTTTTAACTTAGCTCCGAACAGTAGTGAGGAGCGACTTGTTTTCTTTTCCTCTGGATACTGGGATGTTTCACTTCTCCAGGTTTCGCTCCCGCATAAAGCGGGTAACACTGATTTACAGTGTTGGGTTCCCCCATTGGGAAATCTTCGGGTCAAAGGTTGCTAGGCACCTCACCGAAGCTTATCGCAGCCACGCCACGTCCTTCATCGCCTTCCGGTCCCAAGGCATCCACCATCTGCCCATAAAATAAAATTACCTCAATCTCCTTTTTAAACTTCCTTAACTTTCTATATTTATTTTTTAAGGGACTATCCCATCCGACTTTCTATTCTGCTGTCTTTGCTATCAAAAAACCGCTCCAAGTGAAGCGGCTTTTTGAGAATCAAAATCAAAACGCATCATATGCCGCCTCCTTGTTTATTTCTTATCTTTATATAATCAGTAATACTATTTATCATAGCTACAAAGCAGTGTATCAAAAATTAAAAACTTGTCAAGTTATTTTGTGTGAATTACTTTACAGTCAAAGGCGGCAAAATTCTGCGAATAAAAAACCGAGTATTACTTTGAGAATTTGTCTTTTAATTCGCGCAGAAAACCAGAAGCTGACTCTTTGCCCCCAAGGCCAAATGCCAAACCGCCGGCGATGGCGAGAAGGGCGATAACGCCTTGGAAAATAACCAAGATTAAACTTCTGCCAATACCTAATTGGATTAAAATTGCGGAAATGCCGAATATCCAAACAGCCCATTTGGTAATTGTGCCCGCTAATTTGCTGTAGCCCACCTTGGTCCCGTGCACGCTTGCTCTTACTAATTTCTCGGCGATTGAAGCAATGATAACGGTAGCAACAAATATTAATACAGCAGCCAACAGATTTGGCAGCCAATTAACCACTTGCCCTAAAAAGGCGCTGAATTGAGGAAGTCCCAAAACCTCCACCGAAATAGATAAAGTAACTATCACGAGAATCCATTTTATCAATGACCCGATGAACTCGGACGGCTTTGCGTCAAACTCCGCCTTCTCTAAGGCCTCACTCCATTTTTTGACTTGAAAAAGTTTGTCAAGCTGTAATCTCTTTAATACTTCTTGAATAATTCTTCCAATGAAAGCCGCTATCAACCAGCCAATGATAAAAACAATAAGAGCCAATATCAGTTTAGGAATAAAATCTAAAAAGCCCAACCAAAATTTCTCTATACCGCTCCAAGCTATTGTTGTCCAAGCATCCATATTTTTATTGTTTTAATTTAATATTACGCACCGACCTTTTCTCTCGCCAATCCTATACTGAACTTTGTTAATTTCTGCAAGGAACAATATGTCCCCTGTAAAACAAGGCCCTCCTATATAGGACTATTAAAAGATATATTGTTATATTTTACCACTTTTTCCAGAAAATGCGAAAACGCGCTGTGGAAAACTTTTCCATACAAAAACCCGCCGAAGAGGCGGGTTTTCATTGCAAGGTTTGTGGTTTTCGTGAAATTTAGCTGCTTACCCACATAGTTTTATTTCTATTTGTTTACTGGCGTAATCTCAATAGAATTATGATCTTTTTCAAATTTTATTTTATAGGCATCAAAAAATCCCTCCTGCCCTAAAATAGCAAACACACCGGGAACATCGGTAAAACCCGCTGGAACCTCTATCTCCTTATCTATACCTATAATCCTAATTTTGATTTTATGGATAAAACTTTTAACCTTCCCGCCCTCAATTCCGCCAAAAAACTCTTCTCTACCTTTTTCTATATCTAACCCAATTTCTCTGCCTATATCGCTATGAAACAAGCATTTATCTGCCCCGGAATCAATAAGAGCATCAACCATGATACTCTTATTGGGACCGATTAACATAACCTGAATTATCGGTCTGCTAATCCATTTTCCTGTTGGACCATTGCCAGGAACCTTAAAGTAAGAAAATTTCATAATCAAAAAGAAGGTATATAATTTACATCAAATGAGGGCAGTTTGATAAAAACATATTCCTTGTTTTTCTTTTCTGCCTTTTGTTTCGCCTCTTGCAAATTTTTGCCTGTGCCTAAAACTTCTCTGTGGTCTAAGGACAAAGCCACCCATTTATTTTCATAAGGTCTTAATCTCTGAACGAGATTAGTAGATTTTGAGTTTGAATTTTTCATATTTTTATTATAACTCTTAGAATAACAAAGTCAATCTATAATGGCCTTTCTCGAATAAACTCCATATCAGACGATATTCCTCTGGTGCTGGCGACGAAGCCACCCGAACAGAAAATAAATCTGCTATGGTGGACT
>CAYMBW010000003.1:0-45194 GCA_964388775.1 uncultured Candidatus Saccharibacteria bacterium
GCAGCACAGAAACTTGTGGAGTTTCCAGAGGCGGTTCGAGTCCGCTTAGCCACCCAAAATACCAGAAACCCTTGTACAATAGGGGTTTTTGGGTATAATGAAAATACGAAAAACGATGCATTGTTTTGTGCTGGACAAAAAGCCATTATTGAAAAAGATGGCAAGGGTTTAATCCTTAATGACCCCATTGAGGAGTTAGATTATCCTGGAGGGAAAATACAAATTAGTAAACAGAATTCCGCTTGCGGGTTTTTATTAAAATCTTGTTTTAAGGCTTTAAAAATGATAATCTTATTTTAAAAGCCCCCATAGTTCAAGGGACAGAACAAGAGACTCCTAAGCTCTAGATCCAGGTTCGAGTCCTGGCGGGGGCACAGGCGAATCAATGTGGCTGTTAGGGTCGCACCCTAACAATTAATGGGCCCATAGTCTAGTGGCAAAACACGCCCCGCCCATTTATGGGCCGTTGGCGCAGTTGGTAGCGCGCCTCTATGGCATAGAGGAGGTCGCCGGTTCAAGTCCGGCACGGTCCACAATAATCACTAATCACTAATTAATAATTAATAGTCAATAACCAATAATCAGTTATCAATGATTAATTATTAAACTTATTATGAAAATTGATTCTAAAAAAATAGATGAAATTTTAACAAGAGGCGTTGAGAAGATTGCCGATAAAGAGCATCTCAAAAAAGCTCTTGTTTCGGGTAAAAAATTAAGAATTAAGCTTGGCATTGACCCTACCGGAGACAAGATTCATATTGGCCGGGCGATTCAACTTTGGAAGCTTAAGGCGCTTCAGGACTTAGGGCATAAAATCGTTTTGATTATCGGCGATTTTACCGCCCGCATCGGCGATCCCTCGGACAAGCCAGAGGGCCGAAAAGGCCTTAAAGATGAGGATATAAAAAAGAACGTCAAATCATATTCAGCTCAAATTGGCAAAATTCTTGATTTAAAGAAAACAGAAATTAGATATAACAGCGAATGGTTTGATAAGATGCCTCTTGGCGATTTTTTACACTTAGCCGGAAATTTTTCCGTCCAACAATTAGTCCAGAGAAGAAATTTTAACGAAAGATGGAAAAAAGGAGAACCGATTTCCTTAAAAGAAATCTGTTATCCCCTTTTACAGGGTTATGATTCCGTGGCAGTTAAGGCAGACATGGAATTGGGCGGTTATGACCAGCTTTTTAATCTTAATGCCGGCAGAGATATTCAGCGATTATTCGGGCTTCCTCCGCAGGACATAATGACTCTTAAAATGCTTTCAGGTCTTGATGGCAGAAAAATGTCCACCAGCTGGGGCAACGTGGTCAATATTGTTGATAAACCGGAAGATATGTATGGTAAATTGATGTCTATGCGGGACGAAATGATTTTTGATTATTTTGAGCTCTGCACGCTTGTTTGTGATAAGGAATTAAGCGAAATTCAGAAAGAGCTAAAAAGAAAAGACGTTAATCCGAAAGATATCAAGGCGAGATTAGCCAGAGAAATAGTTTCTTTGTATTATGGAGAGAAATCGGCGCAGAAAGCAGAACAGGAGTTCAGCAAAATATTTAAAGAAAAGAGCTTGCCTTCCAAAATGCCGGTGTTTTTTACCCCAAAACCGAGTTATCCGATTACCGAGCTTTTGTTTCATTTGGGGCTGGCCGGTTCTAAGAGTGAAGGAAAAAGATTGGTAATTCAGGGAGGGGTTAAGGTTGATTCTAATGTGGTCAAAGATTTTAAGCAGGAAATAAAAGTGAGAGATGAAATGATTATTCAGGTTGGCAAAAGAAAATTTGCCAAACTGATTACTCACGATGGCAGGTGCGAATAAAGAAAAAGTCGCTATTATTGGCGCGGGAATTATAGGGCTTTATTTGGCTTGGCGTTTAAGGCAGAAGGGTCATAGCGTTGTCGTTTTTGAGCAAAAGAGCAATATTGGAGGCAAGCCATGCAGCGCATTAATATCAGAACGAATTAAAGAATATTTGCCCATAAGCGATAACGTTTACCAAAAAAGAGCGGAATCAGTTTTAGTCCATTTTTCTAAAAAAGATATTAGGATTAAAGTACGCCCTGCTTATCTTGTTTTTGAAAGAGAGGTTTTGGATAATTTTGTCTATAATTTGGCCAAAAACGCCGGAGTAGAGATAGTTTTTAATCATGAGATTAAACAAATCCCGGACGGTTTTGATAGAATTATCGGATGTGATGGGGCTTTGTCTCAGACAAGACAACTATTATCTCTACCAAGGCCTGTCTGCCGTTTGGGGATACAATATTTTGTTAGCAACACTGATGTGTCGGGAGAAACTATTGAAGTTTGGCCCCAGAAATTCGTTTGTCATCCCAGATATGGCTTTACATGGAAGGTTTTGAAAAAGGGAAAAATTGAATATGGGATTATTGGTCCGAGCCAAGAAGCCAAGAAAAAATTTGATGTATTTTTAGATAAATCAGGAGTAAATTTTGAAGAAAGTGATTTTCAAGCAGCGATAATCCCTCAAGGATTGCGGCTTCCAAAATCAGACAGCATTACTCTGCTTGGGGATTCCGCCGGGATGACTAAGCCGACAACCGGTGGAGGAATTATTTGGGGACTCAAAGCAGGAGATATTTTAGCGGATTCTTTCCCTGATTTTGACAAATACCGAAGAAAAGCCAAAAGATTTTTCATTCCCAAAATTTTAAAAGGCAAAATAGCGGTTTCTGTCAGTTATTACTTGGGGCGTTATTTCCCTTTTCTGCTTCCTAAACAAATATCAATTGACCCGGATTTGTTTTAGTCCTAATCTTTTTATTTTTAGAATAACGAACAGCGAGATAATAATTTGGAGGGGTGTCTGAGTGGCTGAAAGAGATGGTTTCGAAAACCATTGTAGCTATTGCTACCGTGAGTTCGAATCTCACCCCCTCCGCATTTATCCCTAACTACAAATTATTCACACAAATTACGAAAATGATAACGAATTATAAAAGATATAGTTTTTCCCTTCCCGCTAATGTGGAAATTTGCTAACATATAATTATAAAAGTTTTTTAATCAACGCAACCATGAATAGTGAATTATACGAAGTGATAAAAACGTATGCCACTAAATCTCACAAAGAATTGGCTTCTTTGCTTTTGGATAAGTCCAAGGATCAATTAATCGCGCTTTTGAATGGCCTAATCACTATCTATATTAATGACAGAAATTCGTCGCTTCTCAGAGAATATATTACTGTCTCTCTTGCTGGCTATGTTCCGACCGATACTAAAATCGGCTATAATGGTTTTAAGCAATCAACTCAAATTGGTGGCGAAACTATAGCATGTGAAGCAAAACCTCAAAATTTAAACACAGAGGACAATAGCAAAAGAAAAAATCCTCGCCGTTTGAATGGCGGAGGTAATTTTACCGACTATACGTACAAACGATTGGCGAGAGATAAGAAAGAAAGTCTTAATATGTTGATTAGCGGTTTTGTTGACGGAGAGCTTGTTTATGTTTTAGAATTTCCGTTCAGTTGCCAGTCTTTTGTTAAGAGATTAAATATCCAACTTAAAAGGAGATTTCCGGATGGAGATAAATCCGGTGAATTTTTACGTAGCGCTAACTTTGTTTTTGAACATTATAAAAATTGTAAGGAATTAAAAATAGTTTATCTAGAAAGAGAAAAATTAGAAAAGAATAAGAAATATCTTACTAAAAAATATTACGATTTTTTATTGAAAAGGATAAACAATGAAACCAAAAGATAAAATTATTCAGGGCGATGCCCTTGATGTTTTAAAAAAAATTGATGATAGTTTTATTGATTTAAGCATCACATCACCACCTTATAATAAGGGCGAAAAACATAAGGGCTGGTTGGTTAAGAATGTTAAATATAACATAGCGAGCGACAGCGTTCCTGAAGAAATCTATCAAGAGCAACAAATTAAAGTATTGGATGAAGTTTTTAGGGTTACAAAACCGGGTGGTTCATTTTTCTATAATCATAAAATAAGATGGACGCGAGGTAAAATGTTGCACCCAGTTGAATGGGTTCAAAAAACAAAATGGACAATTAGACAGGAAATAACTTGGGACAGAATGATTGCAGCGAATATTAGGGGTTGGCGTTTTTGGCAGATTGACGAAAGAATTTATTGGCTTTATAAACCAATTGACGGTAATAAAATTGGAAAGGAGTTAAAATCTAAACACGCACTGCTAACTTCAATTTGGCGATTTCCTCCTGAAAGAAAAAATGGGCATCCTGCCCCATTCCCGTTGATTCTACCAGCGAGAATAATTTATTCTATTTTAGACGACAAGAAAGGAGTGGTTTTGGATCCGTATGTTGGCAGCGGAACGACTTGTTTGGCTGCAAAATTATTAGCTTCAAATTATATTGGTATAGATATTTCAAAAGAATACGTAAAAGACGCGGAAAATAGATTAAAAAATTATCTAAACTATAAAAAAATAGTAGATGAAGAAATATCTAAACATATTGTAGAAAAGACGTTTGAAGAGAGAAAAAATAATAATAGCAATACTGGAAAATTTCGTAATGGAACCATGATTCAATCAAAATTTTTATAATTATATTTTAGCAAATTGCTTCGCGATTAAAGAATCATACATTAACCAATGCGGCATATCTGGCTCCGCTGCGCCAGGGAAATTTGTTATCGGATGAGTAAGATGCTTAAAAAGAAAATTGAAAATAGAATAACTCAAGCAATCCAAGAAAAAGTATTTCCGGGTTGTGTGATTGGTATTATCAAGAAAAATAAGGAGCGCATTGTCGTTCCATTTGGTTATTTTACTTACGAAAATGATGCGCCCATAGTACAGGAAGATTCTATTTTTGATGTGGCATCTATTACCAAATCTATTCCTACGGCTTCGTTAGCTCTGAAATTAATAGATGAAGGCAAATTAAACTTGAACGATAAACTGGTCGATTTTATACCCGAGTTCAGAAATTCTGCGAGGAATGCTGTCCTTATTAAACATCTCCTTACTCAAACCCTTGTTTTTAGGTCGAATTCTCCCGAAGGGAAATTTAGGCTCTCGGCTTACAAAAATCGTAGCCCCGAAGAAATTTTGGATATTATTTTTACTGCCGAATTTGAATCGCCTCCTGGAACAAAGTTTTTTTATACTAACGCAACAAGCATTCTTTTGGGGTTAGTGGTTGAGAGAATTTTTAATGAATCTCTCGACAAACTTGGCGGAATCTATTTTTTTAGACCCTTAGACATGGAACATACTTTATTTGAGCCATTAGACAAATTCCCAAAAGAAGAAATTGTGCCTACAGAAATTCAGGAGTGGAGACATGGGGTAATCCAAGGAGAGGTGCATGATGAAAGCGCTTATACCTTAAAACAAATGACAAATGTTGGCTCGGCGGGTTTGTTCTCCACCGTTTCGGATCTCCTTACCTTTTTAGAGATGCTTTTAAATAAGGGCGTGTTTAACGGCCGACGCTATTTTTCTTCAGAAATCGTAGAGCAAATGTACACCAACCAACTTTTAGACATAGGTCAATGTACGGGCTTGGGGTGGGAATTAAATCAACCTCGGTATATGGGCCAAAAATGCGCAGAAACAACCTTTGGAAAAACAGGATTTACAGGTTGTGCTGTAATTTGTGATATTGAAAGGGAAATTGGTATTGTTATTCTTTCAAATTGCGCATTTCCCAAAAGAAAACAGGATGCGATGTTAATTAATAAGCTTAGGAGCGATATTGCTGATTTGGTATTTGAAACTTTATAACAGATGGCAGTACATAATGTCAGGTGATAGTTTCGTTGCGCTTTTATCCCTAACTGTAAATTACTCGCCTGAATTGTGATTTAAAATAAGACAAGATACCGCAGGAGGCGGTTTTTTCTTGAAAAATAGCGAGATTCGGTGTATTATTCCTATTACTCGGTTTATTTATGAAACAATCAAAACAAGACAATTTAAAGGAACGGGCGCCGATAGTGGTGGTTATAGGCCATGTTGACCATGGCAAGTCCTCGCTTTTGGAAGCGATTAAGGATTTTCGAATTACTCAAAAAGAATCAGGCGGGATTACTCAGCACATCGGAGCCTATGAGGTAGAATACAAAGGAAAGAAAATTACTTTTATTGATACGCCCGGGCATGAAGCGTTTTGCGCTATGCGTTCAAGGGGCGTCAATATTGCCGATATAGCCGTTTTAGTAGTGGCTGCCGAAGAGGGGGTAAAACCGCAGACAAAGGAATCGATAGATTGTATTCAAGAAGCAGGGATTCAGGCCATTGTGGCGATTAATAAAATAGATAAGCCGGAAGCCAATCCCCAGAAAGTTAAAGGCGAATTGGCAAAGGCGGGCATAACTACAGAAGATATGGGAGGAGATGTTCCCTGTGTGCTTACTTCCGCTCTTAAAAAGACAGGAATTGACGACTTATTGGAAATGATTCTGTTGCTTGCCGAGATGCAAGGGATTAAGGGCAGATATGAAAAGCCGGCAGAAGGAGTAGTTATTGAAACCTACTTAGACGAGAAAAGGGGGTATGTAGCAACGCTTTTAGCCAAAAATGGAATTCTGGAGACGCAGGATTTTGTGGCCACGCCGTCAGCGATTGGCAAAATAAAAAACATGGAGGATTTTCAAGGCAAGCATCTTGTGCAAGCGATTCCCTCTCAGCCGGTTTCAATATTGGGATTTGAGAAGATACCTTTTGTGGGAGAGGTTTTTAAAAGTTTTTCTGACATTGAAAAGGCAAGAGAATATGTTATAAAAGAAGGCAGAGAAACACCGGAAGAATCTTCTCAAGTTAAGGAAGGACAGAAATTTTTGAATATCATTTTGAAGACAGATGTAGTCGGCTCACTAGATGCTTTAGAGGGGATGATTAAAATTCTTCCCAAACAGGATATGGCGGTCCATATTCTTAAATCAGGGGTAGGAATCATTACAGAGGATGATATCCAGACAGCGGCTGCGGGAAAGGCCAAAATATTTGCCTTTAGGACAAAGCCATCTGTTCGCGCTCTAAGGATAGCCGACCAGAAGAAAATAACCATTTTACACTATGAGGTTGTATATGAGCTGATTCAGGATCTTCGTCGCTTGATGAAACATGAGGCGGAGCAAGAAATTGTGCGCAGAGATATCGGGAAAATGCAGATATTAAAAGTTTTTATGACTGATAAGAATAGCCAGATTGTGGGAGGCAGAGTGGTGGAAGGAGAGATTACCAAAAATGCCAAGTTAGAGATATTCAGGAACAATGAGCTAATCGGCAAAGGGACAATTTCCGGAATCCAAAAAGAGAAAAAAACGGTTGAGAGAGGAGTTTTGGATGACGAAATAGGAATACTCTACCGCGGGGCAACCAAGATCGAGGAGGACGATATTTTATCTTTTTATGTGGAAGAGAAAAAGCAAGTGGATATTTAAACATAATACAAATGTTTTCAAGAATAGACCGGCTTAATGAGCTTTTAAAAAGAGAAATAGGAAATATTCTTTTAAGAGAGGAGGGGTTTGATAGGAATATTTTAGTGACAATAACTAAAGTGGATATTTCAGGCGATTTAAGCGAAGCGAAAGTGTTTGTAAGCGTGATGCCGGCGGATAGGAGGCAGGAGATAATGAGTTCTCTTAAGGGAGATATATATAACATCCAGAAAATATTGGACAGAAAGATGCGTATAAAAAAGATTCCTAAAATAATCTTTTGTGAGGAAAAACAAGTGGAAGAGGCGGGCAGGATTGAAGAGTTATTGTCAGGAATCCATAAGAATGGCAAATGATAACTAATAACTAATAACTAATAACTAATAATTAATCATTGATAATTGATAACTAATACTTGATTATTGATAATTGATTATTTTGGGCCAGGTAGCCAAGCAGCAAGGCAGCGGTTTGCAAAACCGCTATACGTGGGTGCAACTCCCGCCCTGGCCTCTCAAGAGAAAACATGCCGGAGTGTTGGAATAGCAGACAATCAGGACTTAAAATCCTGTGGGCTTATGCCCGTGAGGGTGCAAATCCCTCCTCCGGCATAAATTTGTTTTATGGGAAGAATATCGATAAAAAAAATAAATAGAGACTTTTTTAAGACATGGAACCATGAAATGGCATATGTTTTGGGATATATTGTGGCAGATGGATGTGTTTATAAACGGAAAGATCGTAAAAACAGTTATGTTCTTAATATAACCTCAAAAGATAGGCAACATTTATTAAATATTGGGTTAAACATAGTAGCCAATTGCTCTATAAGCACAAAACGCAATTCTACAGGAGATCAATATTGTCAAATCCAAGTATGCAGTAGGGAAATTTGTGAAGACTTGATGGGGATAGGAATATTCCCCAGGAAAACGCATAATTTAGATTCTATAGAAGTTCCAGAAAAATATTTTTCTGATTTCGCTCGCGGATTTTTTGACGGAGATGGAACAGTATATATTTATGAAGTAAATAATACACAACAGATTAAGGCAGGTTTCGTAAGTTCTAGTTTGCCGTTTATAACAAGATTTAATCAATCGCTTTGTCATAGATTAGCCATTCCAACAAAGTTTATTCATCAAACAATAGACAGGAAAGGAGTCAAAATTCCAAAATACGATATTTGTTTTTATGTTGACGATTGTGAAAAATTGTTTAGACTTATGTATAGAGATAATCCGAAGTTGTTTCTTTTTCGCAAGTACGAAATTTTTGAAAAATGGAATTTTGTCAAAAGGAGACACTATAAGAAGCAGAATTATCCTTCTAAAATCGGATGGCATTTAAATAAAAATAAAGGGGCGGTTAGCTCAGTTGGTAGAGCGCATACTTGACGTGTATGAGGTCATAGGTTCGAGTCCTATACCGCCCATATTAGGATAAGTTAATGAGCAAAGCGAATTTACTTATTCTTATATCCTGAGGAGCGAAGAGACGAGGGGTACCAGTAGTCCTTCGGACTCTATCCTCAGGACATAAGAAAATATAAGCATCGCTTCGCTCGCCAATATTTTCTAATGCCACGGTAGCTCAGGGGTAGAGCAAACGACTGAAAATCGTTGGGTCGTCAGTTCGATTCTGACCCGTGGCACACAATAGAACAACTTAGCGAGCAGAGCGAGCTTTAGTTGTTATTATGTCCCGAGGAGTCCCGAACGAATGTGAGGGGCGACGAGGGATAGAGCTTATTTGCTTGCTAAGAAAGATTAATGCGGGTGTAGTTCAGTTGGTTAGAACGCGACATTGCCAATGTCGAGATCGGCGGTTCGAGTCCGCTCACCCGCTCCAAAGATTCGCCAATTTGGCGTTTTTTTGTTGAAAAATTCTAAAACCGCACTATGTGTGTGCATATATTACCTAAAACCCTTGACAAAGGGGGGGTAAAAATGATATGATATAGACAGATTTCGACGATACACGATAAATATACGATAAATATATGAGAACCAAAATTCAAGGATACGTTGAATTTTTTATTATCTGGGGCGTTGTTGGCGGGGTAGTTTTTTCCCTGTCAAGCGTTTTAGCTGTCTCTCAAGTAAATCCCTTGTCCGGCAATCACCTTGAACCAGAAGGCGGTTTGTCGTTAATCCAAGGGAATAGCGTCATTCCCAACGTAGAGTATTATCTGCCGAAGATAGACAATCCCATTGATTCAAACGTAATCAGAGTGGTTGTTACGGCTTATTCTTCTTCTCCCACAGAAACCGATGATGACCCTTTCATAACCGCTTCGGGGGAGTGGGTACATGATGGCGTGGTAGCGGCAAATTTTCTTCCTTTCGGGACAGAGATAAGAATCCCAGAGATATATGGAAATAAAATTTTTGTTATCAAAGATAGGATGCACCCCAGAAAAACACAGCAAGTGGACATTTGGTTTTCCTCTAAACAAGAAGCTCTTAATTTTGGAGCGCATTATAGTTACATAGAGGTTCTGGATATTTAAATCCCGGACAATTATTTAAGAGACATTTGATTGAATAGAAAAAGCAAAAAATCGCCCTGAGTTTATCGAAGGACGATTTTTTGCTTTCAGGCATTAGAGTGTTGTGCCGAGAGTGGGAGTTGAACCCACACGCCATTGCTGGCACATCCCCCTCAAGGATGCGAGTCTGCCTATTCCTCCACCTCGGCTTTCAACTAACAGTCCCTCCTTATTTATTTTCCTTTTCCGGCTCTTGTGTCGGACCTTCTTCGTTCTCAACAGCCGTCGGAGTTTCTTCAACAGAAATCTCGGGTATAAATTCTTTGGCTTTGAGCCGCGCCTTTCTGCCACTGGCCCGTCGAAGATAAAAAAGTTTGGCCCTTCTCACTTTTCCTCTTCTTATAATTTCTATTTTTTTGATAGTAGGGGAAAAGATAGGGAAAATCCTTTCGACCCCTATTCTATCTATTACCTTTCTTACGGTAATAGTGGCGCCGATTTCTTTGTGCCTTCTTTTCGCCAAGACAATCCCCTCAAAGACCTGTATTTTCTCTTTTTCTTCTCCGTGTTTTGAAGTCCCGGGGTTCGGAATGATTTGGTAAACTTTAATCGTATCTCCGGGCCTGATATCCGGGATTGATTCTGCTTTTTGTTCTTGGCTTATTGCGGTTTCGTTTTCTTGTGTCATAGGTTTTTTAATAATTGTTTCAATTCATCCGGCAAGGGAGAAGAAAATGTTTTTTTCTCGCCATCCATTAATTTAATTGTTAGTTCGCTGGCATGGAGGAATTGCCTTTCCAATCCCTTCATTACTGTCTGATGCTTGAAGGAATACAGCTTGTCTCCTACTATCGGGTGTCCCAGATAAGCAAAATGAACTCGTATTTGATGTCTTCGGCCTGTTTTTGGAATCGCCTCTATCAAAGTATATTTATCATATTCCTTTATTGCCTGCCATCGCGTTTCCGCTAATCTTGAGCCCTTTTTTTTAATTAAAGGCCCTAAACAAGGGTAGGCCCTTTGTTTTTTCCCATCCCTATCTCTGTTAATCAGGGTTTTAATAACCCCTTCTTTTTCTTGGATTTTTCCCCAGACCAGCGCAATATACTTTTTATGCGTCTCTCTTGTTCTAAACTGTTTTTGGAAAAAAGACAAGGCCTGATTGTTTTTTGCCACTAATAATATACCGGAAGTATCTTTGTCTAAGCGGTGAATCAATCCATATCTTGGTGGCTCGCCAACATTTTTAAGTTCAGGATTAGATTGCGTTAATTCGACCATCAGCCCGGAATTATTATCTGAAAAAACAGCGACTCCTGCCGGTTTGTCTAAAACTATAATATTTTCATCTTCATAAATAATTTTCATAATGTGGCGTATTCGCCCTGATGCTGCGCCGATGGGTGGGCGAGAGAGGATTTGAACCTCTGACCTGCCGCGTGTAAGGCGGATGCTCTAGCCACTGAGCTACTCGCCCGCAATGTTTGTCAAAATCTTTGATTTTGCAAGAAATATTAGCGTCCTGAGTGAAGCGAAGGACTACTTATAAATTCATTTCACTCATTAACTTGTTCTAATGTATGGGCATGGATGGACTCGAACCATCGACCTTCCGATTATAAGTCGGATGCTCTAACCAACTGAGCTACATGCCCGCTTATTCTTTTTGTTTTTGCTTTCTACTGATTTTGAGAATTTTTTCAATCTCTTCTCTTTCCAAAGTTTCTTTTTCCATTAATTCTTTGGAAAGCTTTTCTAGAAGATTACTCTTTGCTTTGAGGATTTTTATTGCCTGGCTTGTCGCTTGTTTAATTATTTTTGCAACCTCTTCGTCTATCGTCTGGGCGATTTTTTCGGAGTAATTTCTTTCTTCACCGAACTCCTTGCCCAAGAACTGAAGTTCATTTCTCTCTCCGAAAACAATGGGTCCGAGTTTCTCTGACATCCCGTAATCCTTAATTAATCTCCGAGCTAATTCAGAGGCAACCTTCAGGTCGTTGCTGGCCCCGGTGCTGACTTCTTTAAATTTTATTTTCTCCGCAAAGTATCCTCCGAGTAAAGTAGCTATATCTGCCAAGAAATCAGATTTTGCTTTGATGCTTTTTTCTTCCATCGGCGATTTAATGGTATATCCGGCTGCCATTCCCCTTGAGACAATAGAGACCTTTCTTACCGGTTCTCCTTTATTAGTGAAAGACGCCACTAAAACATGACCGGCTTCATGATAGGCGGAAATTTTCTTTTCCCTCGGCGATAGTACATGGCTTTTTCTTTCCGGACCCAGAAGGACTTTTTCAATTGATTCCGTTAATTCTGTTTGGTCAATCTGCCGCTTGTTCCTTCTGGCAGCCAAAATAGCGGCTTCATTTAAAAGGTTTTCCAAGTCAGCCCCGGAAAAGCCAGCTGTTCTTTCTGCGATTTCTCTAAGGTTAGCGTTCTCTACCAACGGTTTGCCGCGAGCGTGAATTTTAAGAATTGCTTCCCTATCTTCTATGCTCGGCAAACTTAAGACAACTTGTCTGTCAAATCTTCCCGGCCTTAATAGGGCAGGGTCCAGAATATCCGGGCGATTCGTAGCTGCGACGACGATTGTTTTTGAATCTCTTTCAAATCCATCCATTTCAACCAGTATTTGGTTCAAGGTTTGTTCCCTCTCATCATGGCCTCCGCCGATTCCGATTCCTCTTGTCCTTCCGATAGCGTCCAATTCATCAATGAAAATAATTGCCTTGTTGTGTTTTTTCGCTTCCTGGAATAAAGACCTTACTCTTCCGCTTCCCACGCCCACAAACATTTCTATAAACTCGGAACCAGCAACAGAGAAAAACGGAACATTGCTTTCTCCCGCAGTCGCCCTTGCCAATAATGTTTTACCGACGCCCGGGGGACCTAATAATAAAACGCCTCTGGGGATTTTTGCCCCCATATCCAAGAATTTTTTAGGGGTCTTTAAGAATTCAACAATTTCTTTCAATTCTTCTTTCGCCTCTTTTAGGCCAGCCACATCCTGAAAGGTTATTTTCTGCCTTGGATGGCCTTCTGCCCCGAAAACACGAGCCCTTGCTTTAGAGAAATTAAATGTCTGCATTGCTCCCATTTTGGCTTGTCGGGCGAATGACCAAAAGAAAAAACCGAAAAGCAATAATGGAATGACAAATAATAACACTGAACCGATTTGCCCCCAGCCCGCCTTGGGCTCTTGAACCGCAAGGTTTACTTTTTCTAATTTTTCTTTTGCTACTCCGTAGTTAGCCAAAGATTCTGAAAGAGCCAATTCGGTTTCTTTCCTGCTCTGCGATTGAGTGTTGTCAATATAGGTGACAAGAATATCGTTTCCAACAACAACTATTTCCTTAACTTTTTCTTGAATTATTTCTTGGCCAAGTTGGCTTATAGAAATTTCTTTTTTGACAGGAGAAACCGGGGAAAGAAAAGTGAAAACGGCCGATATTCCTAAAAAAATCAGCACGATAACAAAAAAGTTTTTCGCTAAGTTTTGCGTTGCTTTTTTCATTATCTTTTGATTATTCTATAAAAGGGAACTGCCGTTTTTTAGTCGTTTTTCAGGCGCAAACCCATACGATGAGTGTCTGCGTCAAGAACAATGATTTCAAATTTATACTTTTTACCTTCTTGGAGGCCCTCTTTTACTTTATCTTGATTGAATTCAGAGAGATGAACCAATCCTCTGATTTTGGGCTCAATTTCAATAAACGCTCCTAATTGATTTATCTTTACGACTTCTCCATCCACAATATCGCCCTTCTTGTACTTTGTGTCTATGTCTTTCCAAGGGTCTTCTTTTAATGCTTTCAAAGACAAAGAAACCCTCCCATCCCGAGAAACATCGGTAATTTTCGCTTTGACCACATCGCCTACTTTGATTATATCAGAAACATCATCTATCAATTGCCAGTCAAGCTCTGATATATGGATAAGGCCTTCGGCTTGAACTTTTTCCAATTCCGCTTCTTTTACTTCGTTTTCTTTTAGCAAGGGGAATTTTATAAACGCGCCGAAGTTCGCAAGTCCGGTGATTTTTCCTTCCACTATATCTCCGGCTTTGTATCGTTCCAAGAGTTCACTTATTGCTTTTGAAGTAACCGCCTTTTCAGAGAAGATGAGCTTGTTATCCTGCGAAGAAACATCAATAATTTTTACTTCTAATTGTTGACCGACTAATTCCTGCAGATGTTTCAATATTTCAGTCGAGTCCCCATTTTTAACCCGAGGATAATTTTTGATTGAAAGCTGTGATAAGGGGAGGAATCCTTTAACTCCCTCCATTTCAGCCAAAAGTCCACCTTTGTTCGCTCCCGCGATATTGACCATAACCGTCTGGGACGCTCGTTCGGTTTCTTTCAGATTTTCCCAACTTACCTCTCTTTGAGCATCAGTAAGAGATAATTCTAAATAGCCATCTTCATTATCCACTTCTACCACCTTTGCTTTTATCGTGGCCTCGGGCTCAAGGCGTTTTATAATATCCTTGGCCGAATAATATTCTCTCCCATAAATCACGCCCACGCCGATAGGGCCCAAATCAACATAAACGGCGAAATGGTCGGTTCCGATAATTTTACCCGTTATGGTTTGCCCTTTTTTCGGCGGAGAGGCAATATTCTGCAAATCATCTTTTAATTGGATTGTTTTTTCGATTATTTTAATCATAGTAGAATAAAGAGTATCATAAGATTCCGGATAAGGCAAGAGGAGTTAAAAGTTAAAAGTTAAAAATCCCAAAGCCAAAATTTTTTCCATTCTTAGATTTTCATTTGTCATTTTTCGTTTTACATTTTTATTTTTTGGTTTTTGGCGTTGAAAATGATAGGAATAGATGATATGATAATAATAGAAAAGCAAATAAAAATTTATTATATTTAGATATATGGACATACTTTGGCACGGTCAATCGTGTTTTGAAGTAAGGGTGCCCCTGCATCAAAACGAAAAGAAAACAATTATTATAGACCCATTTTCGCCGGAATATACCGGCTTTAAAATGCCCTCGCTTACGGCGGATATTTTGTTAGTTACCCATCAGCATCTTGACCATAATAATGTTAAAGCGATAAAAGGTTTGCCGTTTTTGATTGAGGGTCCCGGGGAATACGAGGTAGGAGGAATTTCTATCCAAGGCATCCCGGCTTCTCACGGGAGTATCGGAGAAGAAGATTTAGGCGAGATTACGATTTATACGATTGAAGCAGAAGGCCTTAGGCTATGCCACTTAAGCGATCTGAACCAGAATGAACTTACCTCCGAACAGGTTGAGACGATAGGAGACATTGACATATTAATGATTCCGATAGGAGGCACTTACACTATTGACGGAGTCGGCGCTTCTAAGATTATTAATCAGATAGAGCCGAAAATAGTGATACCGATGCATTACAAGTTGCCGGGCGCAAAAGCGAATTTGAAAGATATTGAGAGTTTTTTTAAGGTGATGGGACAGGAAAATATCGAGGCGCAGCCATCATTAAAAATAAAGAAACAAGGTTTGCCGGCGGAAACGAAAATAGTAGTTTTGAAGCCATAGAAAATGAAATTTTTACAAAAGATTCGAGCATTATCTTTAGAAAAAAGAAAAATGGTTTTATGGGCGTCGGTGGCAATCATTGGATTGATTCTTTTGCTTATTTTTTTTGCAGTGATTACTTTCAGGTTCAAGTCATTTGATTTTCGGAATTTTGGGAAGCAGCTTAATATTCCTTCCTTTGAAATTCCTGATTCTAACGAATAATTTTTATTAAATTATGCCAAAATTAAATCCGGAAAAAAATAACAAGAATAAGAAGGCCGTTCACGAAAATAGCGAAGAGGTGTCAAATAATATAGGGTATATAAAGCCCAGAGAGGTTAGCGAGGAGATGAAAGAGAGCTACATTGATTATGCGATGTCGGTAATTGTTTCCCGCGCGCTGCCTGATGTAAGAGATGGATTGAAGCCGGTCCACCGGAGAATCCTTTATGCGATGGGAGAGGAGGGTCTTTATTATAACGCAAGGTTTAGAAAGTCAGCCACGGTGGTTGGCGCAGTGCTTGGGCGATACCATCCCCACAGCGATACTGCGGTTTATGATTCTTTGGTAAGGATGGCGCAGGATTTCTCTTTAAGATATATGCTGGTAAAAGGTCAAGGCAATTTTGGATGTTTCACGGGAGATACCGAAATCAAATTATGTGACGGACGAAATTTAAACTTTGAGGATTTGGTTAAAGAACAAAAGAACGGCAAAAGGCATTGGGGATTTGCGTTTAATCATGAAAGCGGAGAAATAGAGATAGCAGAAATCAAAAAAGCCAGATTAACCAGAAAAAAAGAAAAGATTATGGAAGTGGCCCTGGACAACGGAGAAAAGATTAGGTGTACAATAGATCACCGCTTTATGTTGAGGAATGGCAGCTACAGACAGGCTCAAGATTTAGCAAAGGGAGATTCCTTGATGCCACTCTATATCAAGCATTATGATGGGGCGGAGGATTTGAATGTTAAAGGATATGAAATGGCGTATCAGCCGACTAAAAACCATTGGGATTTTATTCATAGATTATCAGATGAGTGGAATTTAAAGAATGGAATTTATAAAGTTGGCGCTGGAAGAATAAGGCACCATAAGGATTTTAATAAATTTAATAATAACCCAGACAATATTTTACGGATACAATGGGAAGATCATTGGAAAAAACATAAAGAAATTGCCTCTTCTCGTCACAAAAATGATGCGGAATATGTTGCTAAAATTGCAGAGGGAAGAGAGAAATTTTGGAGTAATCCAAAAAATAGAGAGGCCTACTCACGACGAATGTCAGAATCAAATAGAAAGATGTGGAAAAATGTGGGTCGCAGAGCAATATGGATAGAAGCAATGATGAAAAAATGGCGGAACCCGGAATACAAGGAATTTATGAGGCAAATGTCAAGCGAAAATCTGAAAAGATTATGGGGAAAAAAGGATTTTCAAGAATTAATGAGCAACCTTAAATCGGCAGAGATGAAAGAAAGGTGGCAAGACGAAAAATACAGGGCTCAAATGGCAGAGTATACGAGAATGCTTTCTTTGAAACTATGGGCCAATCCAAAACATAGAGAGCATATTTCAAAATTGATGAAGGAGAAATTCCAAGACCCAGCGGTTAGAGAAGGATTGAGCTACCGAGCTAAGAAGCTATGGGCTAACCCTGAATATCGTGCTAAATATCCTCCAGACCATTTCAAGAAAATGCACGATAAATTGTGGAGTAATCCCGAAATACGCAAATTACACAGAGAGAAAGCTATTAAGCAATGGCAGGCCCAGGACTTCAGGGATAAATTTATACAAGGCGTAATAAGAGCGAATAAGTATAGGATAGCAGAGAATCCGGAGTATATGAATAATTTAGCAGATAAGGCCCGGATTTCTCTAAAAAATAAATGGAAAGACCCCCTCTATCAAGAAAGAGTTATTAAGAGTAGGATTTTGGGCTATGCGCATTCTCTTTATCAGAAATACGGCAAGATTACTCCGGAGATTTACGAAGAGAAGAGGAGTTTCTCTATTCCGAAAATAGAAAACGCTCTGAATTATTTTAATGATTTTTCAGAGATTGCAGAGAAAGCCCAAATATATAATCATAAAATAGTTAAAACAAAGATTCTTCGTAGGAGGGAAGACGTCTATGATGTGAGTGTTGATTGTTACCATAATTTTGCTTTGGGAGCTGGTGTTTTTGTCCATAACTCGATTGATGGGGACCCTCCATCTGCAATGAGATATTCGGAGGCGAAATTGTCCAAAATCGGGCAAGAGATGTTGAGAGACATAAACAAAGGCACGGTTGATTTCATAGACAATTATGATTCTACCAGAAAAGAACCGACGGTCTTGCCGTCTCCCCTTCCCCAACTTCTATTAAACGGCTCATTGGGAATTGCAGTCGGTATGGCGACAAGCATCCCTCCTCACAATCTTGTGGAGACATGTGATGCAGCCATATATTTAATTGATAATCCGGAAGCGACAACCGAGGAATTGTTTCAATTTATAAAAGGTCCTGATTTTCCAACCGGAGGCATTATTTTCAATCAAAAAGAAATAATCTCTGCTTATGCCCAAGGAAAGGGGCCTGTTTTGATTCGGGGCAAGGCGGAGATTGTCGAGGAGAAAAAAGGGGGGTGGAAGATTATTATTAATGAAATACCTTATCAGGTTAATAAGGCCACTTTGGTAGGTCAGATAGCCAAACTGATTCAGGAAAAGAAAATTAAAGGGGTGAGAGACGCCAGAGATGAATCAGATAGAGAAGGCATCAGAATCGTTATAGAATTGAAGAAAGAAGCGTTTCCTCAGAAGGTTTTGAATTGCTTATACAAAGCCACCGACTTGCAGAAAAAATTCCATCTTAATATGTTAGCCCTGGTTGATGGAATTCAACCCAAGGTTTTATCTTTGGCGGAAATGCTCGGATATTTCTTAAAACACCGTCAGGAGGTGGTTTTGAGGAGAGCCAAATTTGATTTAGCCAAAGCCAAGGCAAGAGAGCATATTCTTTTGGGGTTGGCAAAATGTTTGGCAAATATTGACCAAGTTATTGAAACCATTAAGAAATCCAAAAACCGGGAAGACGCCAAGAGTAATCTTAAGAAAAAATTCAAACTTACCGACATTCAGGCAGAAGCCATTTTAGAGACCAAACTTTCTGCCTTAGCCCGGCTTGAGAGGCAAAAAATAGAAGCAGAGCTTAAGGAGATACAAGCCAAAATTGAAGAATTGTCTGAAGTTATTAAAAGTCCGGCAAAGATAAAGGCAGTTATTAAACAAGAACTCAAAGAATTAAAAGAATCCTATCCTGACGCGCGCCGAACCAAGGTGTATAGGAAAAACGCGGAAGAAATATCAGAAGAGGACTTGGTAGCGGAAGAAGAGGTTTTAATTACTCTTACCAATAAGGGCTATGTCAAAAGAGTGAGCCCTTCTTCCTATAAGATTCAAAAGAGAGGCGGGAAAGGCATTGCCGGCATTAAGACCCATGATGATGATTTTGTAGAACATTTTTTCTTGGCGAATACGCTTGATAAATTATTGGTTTTTACCGATTCGGGCAAGGTTTTTTCAATGCCCGCTTATGAAGTGCCTTCCGCGACCAGAATTTCAAAAGGCAGAGCATTGGTCAATTTTCTGGAAATCAGCCCGGAAGATAAAATTTTAGCGGTTTTGTCTCTTGGGAAGAAGGACGACAGCGAACAGATGAAATATTTAGTGATGGCGACCAAGAATGGTATAATTAAAAGAACCGCGCTTGAAGAGTTCCGCAATTTGAGGAGTTCCGGTTTGATAGCGATTCGGCTTAAGAAGGGCGATTCTTTGAGGTCTGTTAAAAAGACAAGCGGTAAAAGCGAAATAATTTTAGTAAGCAAGCAGGCCCAGTCAATCAGATTCAAAGAAGAACAGATAAGGCCGATGCAGAGAAGCGCTGCCGGCAACAAGGGAATGCATCTCAAGAAAGATGATGAGGTAATCGGAATGGAGGCGGTTGAGCAAGACCAAGACAAGGATTATATTTTAATAGTGACTAGCAAAGGATACGGGAAGAGAAGTAGAATCTCCACTTATCGCCAGCAAAGCAGAGGAGGGACCGGGATTATGACAGCCAAATTGACCGCCAAGACAGGGGATTTGGTTAAGGCGGAAATCGTTAAAGGAGATGAAGAGTTAATATTCATATCAAGAAAAGGTCAGGTTATAAGGACTACGGCCAAAGGGATATCCGTGCTCGGCAGAGCGACTCAAGGAGTTAGGATAATGCGCTTAGACGAGGGCGACAAAGTCATTTCATTAATAAAATTGTAGTTTTATTATGGTTGATTTTTTGGAGCCGGAAAAAATAATAGAGCAGATTCCTTTAAGTCAGGATTGGCAGACAGCGGAGTTTGGCTGTGGTCCGGGCGGTTTTGCCATTGCTTTGGCAAGGCGGGTGCCGAAAGGAATGGTTTATGCCTTGGATATCCAGGAAGAACCGCTTTCCGCTTTAAAAGGAAGAGCCAAGGGAGAGGGCTTGCCCAATATCAAAACAATACAAGGCGATTTAGAGGAGCCCAAGGGCTCTACCCTCAAAGACGAGTCAATGGATTTGGTGCTGATTGCGAATACCTTATTCCAAATAGAGGACAAGGAAGCGTTTTTAAAAGAAGCCAAGCGGGCGCTTAAGCGGAAAGGAAACTTAGTGATAATTGATTGGAACCCGGATTCTCCTTTTGGGCCCGAAGAAAAAAGGATTTCTTTTGAAGAAGCGCATAAAATAGTCAAGTTTATGGACATTAAGCTGGTAAAAGAATTAGAGGCCGGCACTTATCATTGGGGAGCAATTTTCGTGAAGCTGTAAATTTTTTTAGCGAAATGAAAAAAAAGATTATTTTTTTAAGCTTGATTCTGCTGGGAGTGTTTTTTGTCCAGAATATAATCTATGCTGCTTCGGCCAGTAATGGCCTTTATAGTATTAGCTTAATTTCTTCTAACAATAATCCGATTGTGGGGCAAGCAATTGATTTAACAGCCCAGGTGATAGAAGGAGGAGGCGCTTGGTGCACACTTACTTTTGGGGATAGCACAGCAACAGGAATTTTACAATGTCAGCAAACCGAATGCCATGCTGACCCTAATTGCACTTGGTCTATTCCTACTCTCCCTGGCGACCCTGGGAGTTGTTCTTATTTTTTTAGCCATACATATAATACAAGCGGACCCAAAACAGCCCTTTTCCATTGTGAAATACCTACTTGGCCTCTTGATGTGACCTTAGGCCTGGATGTTAGTAATGCGCCCCCGGTTTGCGCGCCTGACGGGTGTAATGGTATTTGTCCGGCAAATTGCGATGTGAACCAGGACCCTGATTGCGGATGTTTGGGGGGCAATGCCTGTTGTCCTCTTGGTTGTGATAACGGTTCTGACAGCGATTGTCCGCCTTCCCCGGCCTGCAATGATTTTGTTTGTAATCAAATATGCGGGGACAATTGCGATGTGAGCCAGGACCCTGATTGTGGATGTTTGGGAGGAAATGGGTGTTGTCCTCATGGTTGCGCCAACGCTTCTGACAGCGATTGTCCGCTCGTATCTGTTGACAGCTATGATAATCCCATAGTGGCTAATAATATAGTAGAGTTTATCCAGCAAGCAGTAATCCTTCTTTTTACCATTACTTTTCCCCTTGTTATTCTGCTGATTATAATCGGCGGATATGTAATGGTAACTTCGGGCGGGATTCCTTCCAGATTTGATAAGGGGAAGAAGATAGTTATTTGGGCTTTAGTTGGATTTGCTATAGCCGCCGCTTCTCGGGGAATTATCGCTTTGGTTGAGATGATTATAGGAAGACAATAAAAATAATATGAGAATTAAAAAAAATTCAATAAAATTATTTTCCACAATGATTCTCTTCTTTTTTATTTTTGCGCCTTTTATTGCATTCGCTATCAATATAAACGATATGTATGTGGAGGTTTCAGTGGACCCGGTATTTTTAGGAAGTTCAAGCCAAATTGAAATCAAGGTCAATCAAAATCCTCCCACTGCAACTCATTGGGATATATCTGTGGATTTTGGTGACGGGCAGCCGGCGCATAGTGGTGCATGCATAGTCGACTGGAATCTGTTACATTGCAGCGTAAGTTTTTCACATCAATATGGTAGTCCTGGAAGTTATACTGTTGTTGCAACGGTTTGTGACGGTTCGGATGCTACACAGTGCAAAACCGGTTCTAAAAATGCTGTTGTGAATTCTCCTCCTGTCTGTGGAAATGGAACACTGGAGCCACCTAACGAACAATGTGATGACGGTAATACTGTTTCCGGAGACGGATGCAGCGGGAATTGCCGGATAGAGGGACCACCGCAACCGCCCACTACCAACAATGATTTGAATCCCCTTAATGCCGCTACTTTTGGAGAACTATTCAGGGATATTGCGAATATGATTTTTTGGGTGGCAATAGTTTTAGGGCCCTTGTTGATAATTGTCGGCGGATTTATGATAATTTTCGCCGGTTTGGAAACGGGCAAGATTATTTTGGGAAAGAAAATTATTCTATACACTGCCGTAATTCTTGGTATAATATTAATAATAAAGGCAATGACTTCTTTCTTCGCGCCTGATATAACTTTTCAATAAAAATTATGAAAAAAGCAACCTTAATTTTTTCTTTAGTTCTGACAATCCTTTTTCTGTTTGTGATTGCGAGCCAAACCCAGGCGCAAATCACTATTAGCAATCCTTTGACGCCGGGGAATATAAGCTTTGATGAAATGCTTACCAGGGTCTTGAGCTGGATTTTTGGTTTCGCTTTGGCAATTGGCGTTTTAATGATTATAATCGGCGGTTATATGATGGTCGTTTCCGCCGGAGACCCCCAGAAATTTTCCACCGGCAGAAAAGTGGTTGTTTACGCTTTGTCAGGCATTGCCATTGTGGCAATATCAAGAGGGATAATCGCTTTGACAGAACAAATATTTCCCCAAGGAGTGGAAGCAGGCACGGCTTTGTCTAATATAATCAATTATGCTTTCGGAGCTTTATTGGCAGTAGCTGTCCTGATGTTTATTGTGGCTGCTTATCTTTTGGCAACAGCAGGCGGAAATCCGGAACAAATGAAACAAGCCAGGAGCTGGCTGATATATGCTGCCATAGGTTTAGCTGTGGCAGTAATTAGCAGGGGCTTGGTTGCTTTGGTTGGCGTAATCATCGGCGCCGACACAACCATTTAATTAACATTTAGTTAAAATAAAGTAGGTTTTTATGAGAAAACACCATTTTACTATTATTTTATTAATAATCCTATTTTCCACTCCAAACTTGGCGTATGCCATAACTTATTCTATCGCCAATGTTTTTATTTCTGAAATTAGTCCTACAAATTTATCAATAGGACAAACCGTAAATGGGCAGCTTGTTATTGAAGTGACTTGTTTAAATGACCAGTATTCAGGTACTCCGAGTATAGATTTCGGAGATGGTTCGGTTGAAGAGCAATCGGGTGGTTCTTGCCTTTGTGTATCCGTAAGTTCCAGTTCCGGCTCTGGGCCTCTTGGGTTAGGAGATGCTGAGGTCAAAAAAGTGAGGTGCAGTTATCCTTTTAGCCATGCCTATAATAATGCCGGAACATTTACAGTAATTCCAAAAACTACTAGCTCAACTATTGGCGGAAGTGTAACAACCGGAAGTTCTTCTACGGGACAAAGAGAAACCGTGACTGTCGCCGAAAGAGCAACACCGGCTCCGATTCCGGGGGGGAGTATTAATCCCTTAGTGGCAACCACCACAGTGGGACTTATAAAAGATATCACGGACAGGATTTTCATATATTTAAGCGCATTAGCGGTTTTGTTTGTGATGATAGGCGGATTTAATATCCTTACCGCCGCCGGAAGCCCGACACAGGTTACCAAGGGAAGAAAAATTATTGTCTTTACTATTATCGGCTATGCGTTGATTTTACTGGCAAGGGGGATTGCTTTGCTTATCGTGAGAATCTTGGGTATTAATGTTGTGTTTTAGAGACCTGTGGACAAATCGCTTGCTTTTTTTTACTTGTGGACTAAAATAGGATAATGAAACAAAACTTTAAAGGTCGGTTAATTAAGAAAAAATAATAAACAAATTAAAAAACAATGAATAAGAAAATATTGGGAATAATGAGCTTAGTCACTGTTGTGGGAATGTTTGCAATGCCGGTTTTGGCGCAGACCGTTGCTGTCACCCCAACGTCGCCGCCATCATACACGGCTACCCAAGCGCTTGGCATAATAGGTACGCTCATTAATTATGCTTTTGGATTTCTTTTGGCAATAGCGGTTCTGATGCTTATCTTCGCTGCTTATATGTATGTTACCGCCGGGGGGAACCCTGAAACAGTTGGCAAAGCAAACAAAATGTTGATGTATGCTTTAATCGGCATAGCAATTGCGGTTATTGTTAGAGGATTAATCGCATTAGTTGGCGCATTGCTCGGTCAAACTATCAGCGTATAAGTGTTTATCGGTTATATAGATTATCTATTAAACAACTCCCACCATGCTCTTGAAGGCGGGAGTTGTTTTTGTTAGTATTGGAGTATGCCCCTGTGGCGGAATTGGCGACTTGCCCTCCACCAATGTGCTGGGATGGCGAAATTGGCAAACGCACTGGGTTTAGGACCCAGCGGGGAGACCCTTGAGAGTTCGAATCTCTCTCCCAGCACATTGGTGGGGGGTCTCGTAAGAGGTGCAGGTTCAACTCCTGCCGGGGGCATATTCGTTGCGCTCAAATTAAAAGTTAAAAAATAAAAATTAAAAATAAAAAAAACTATCCACTCTGGGCGGATAGCGAATATAGCTGTTAATTTGTTAGTGTCAGAGTGGTGTTAGGGTGCGACCCTAACAAATTGCCTCTAATAATAACAAGTTAAAGATTTTGGACATCAAAAGATTTTTGAAGCTTGGGGGCTATGTCTGGGATAATCTCAATTGCTTCTATTGTTTTTTCTTTTGCCATAGCTTGTTCGTTGATATTTCTCAACAGATTGATTAGAAAAATGTGAGCGTATTCCAATTTTGGTTCCAACTCAACGGCTTTTTCCGCCATTTTTTTTGCTTCGTCATTTTTAGAGAGCAAAAGTTCGGTTTTTGATAATTCCCAATAAGCGTTTTGATTATCAGGCGACATACTTATTGCTTTTCCAAGGATTGCCTCTGCCTGTGAAAGCTTATTTTTTTCTCCGAATAATCTGGCTTGAAGATTATAAATTTTAGCCAAATTTAAATAGCTGTAGTAATCAAGAGGCGAGTTCTTAACGCTTTTTCCCAACTCTTGTCCAATAATATTTGTCACTTGAGCTAAGGCCTCTTTTTTATAGTCGTCATCTTTCGCCTGGTTGATTATAATTTCCGCTAAATTCCTTCTCGTCTCAAATTGATTCATCGGAGAAGAAAAAAGCGCTTGATTATGATTTACTATTAATGTGGATTTATCGTCCGCGATTGTTATTTTTAACAGAGCGTGATTCGCTATGGCTGGTTTTTGGATAAAGAAATAAAAGCAGAACGCAAACCCGGCGCAAGAGAGAATCGCGATTATTACGAGGAGGGAATTTGTTTGTTGATTAGCGCTTTTGGACTCTTGAGTTTCTTGTATAGACGACGCAATAAAGCCGAGCAAAAATGCGAACATAATAAAGCTTGCGGTTGTGTCAAATACGCTCAAGTTTCCCATAAAATGCGCTATCAGAAGAGCCGAGGGGACGGCTGCTGTCCAGAAACTTATTTTTTTACGAAGATATTGTTTCCATAGCAGGTAAATAGAAAACCCGATAAGGGAAAAATATCCTGCGAATCCCAAAGCTCCCGCGTCAACCAAATTATCAAAGATAATATTATGGGCTCTGTCAAACGTATATTCCTCGATATATAAGAGGCGTGGATTAAAGCTTTTGTTCGTAGCTATAATAAAATTTTCCAGGCCCCAGCCAAGCGCGGGTCTTTCTAAAAAAGCATCCCACGCTTCTTGCCAAACAATGGTTCGGGCTCCATTTGTTTTGCTGTCAAATTCTTTTTGAATTACACTGTGAGGAATGAGAAGCAATGTTACAATTATTATGAATGCTAAGGCCCATAGCAACAAACCAACTCTTCCAAGGACAATAGTCCTCCTTTTTCTTCCCTTAAAACTTAACCATAGAAGAAAAAGCAAAGGCAAGGTGGCGAGAAAAGACACGGCAGAAGCTCTGCCTCCGCTATCAATCAAGGTAGCGGAGATTATTATTACGCTGATACCCATTAGACAGCGGAAAGCGCCTCTTGCTTTATCTATAAGCCAAAACTTGAATTCCTTTTTTTCTTTTAAGGCAAAAAAAGCGTAAATGGCGAAATAAACATTGAAAAGCAGATAGCTTGCGAGAAAAGAACTGTTGCCAATAAATGAACCGCATCTTATGGAGGGTAATCCTGGAAGTCCGGTTTTATCAAACCAAAATATGAGAGAGCCGATGGTGGCGAAAAGTACGGAGCAGACTATAAAGGTCAGCCATTTTTGTCTTTTAAAAACAGAAGTGATAACCACAAAAAAAGCAAATAGATGGAGCCACATTAATAGTCCTCCCGTTCTCCCGAAATTAGACCAAAAGCTTCGGAAGGCATCTACTCCGAAAATTGTTGCCAATATCAGGACTAAGATGAAAGAAGAGAACAACAACAGAACAATATTTTTTTTGGGGCGGTATTGAGGAGAGAAAGCGATTAAAATTAGCCAAGTAAAAAAAATGACTTCGGTAAAGAAGTTAAAGAATAAGGCCTTGCTCATACTGAAAGGATAAATCAATCCGGGGATGATAATAAGAGGACTTAAGAGGATTAAATAAAAAGAAGTCCGAATAATTTTTATACAGACAGATTCAAGTTTTATCATAAAATCTCTAAGGTTCTTATTTATCCTTTACAACAATGTTTTTTTTGGAAACGGTTTGGGCCTTGGGGATTCTCAAAGTAAGCACTCCATTTTTGACCTCCGCCTTAGCAGAAGTGATTTTCGCTTTTTCAGGCAAAATGATTTTTTTGGAAAAGGGTCCCCAATAGCACTCCTGTTGAAAGTAATTTTTTATGCCCTCGTTTTCCGGCCGTTGGCGGGAGCCCTTGATAATCAACATATCGTCTTCGGCGGAAATATCCAAGTCGCTGGCGCTGATGCCCGCTATTGTTGATTGAATGACAATTTCCTTTTCGGTTTCATAAGCGTCAATCGCCAATTCGCCTTCGCTGTTTTGAGAGAACCATTGTTCTTGGGGCTGTTTTTCTTTCTGCTCTGCTTGTTTTATTTTTGATTTTTTAAACATGTTATTATTGGAGTGGTTGGCGCATGCCGTAAATTTTTAATTTGTTAATCTTTTTGAATTCGTATAGGACAACAAGGAACAAGCCGAAAAGCATTGATATTATAATTACTGCCTTAGACCATCCTTCTATTGTTATAGCAAGATTATATACCCCGTGCAAGACAATTGAAGCAGTTAATCCGAGGAGAAAAAGAAATGTATTTTTCTTTTTTTTGATAAGAGAGAGGGCTAAAAAGAATCCGATGTTTGCCGAACAAAGAGCATGCAGAAAAGTGGCGCCAATAAATCTTCCGCTTAAAGCCAGAACCGTTTTTTGTAAAAGTTCCGGTTCCTGTAGAGTACAGAGGACCAGGATATTCTCTAACGCGGCGAATCCCAGTCCGGCGATAATCATATAAATCATCGCGTCTATCGGTTCGTCAAACGCGGGGTCCTTCAGTATTCTGAACTTTATGATTAAATATTTTGCCACTTCTTCAACCAAAGCGACCCCCAGCAGAAAATAGATTGCCAGCATTACGGCAGAGGACAGGTCAAAGTTTTTGAGTACATTTACAAAGCCCCATTCTATCAGAGCGACCGGGAGAGTAATTGCCATTCCGTAAATAAATATTTTTATGACCATTTCGTTCGGCTCGGGCCTCTTGTCTTTTCTAAGATAAAATAGCAGCCAGACAACGCTGGGGACAAGGCCGAGAATTACGAAAATAGGGTATTGGAACATAATTTAATTAATAATCAGTTATCACTTATCACTAATCATTTATCAATGATCAATTATCGGTTATTAATGATTAATGATCAGTTGTCAGTTATCAGTTATCAATTATCAATGATTAATGATCAGTTATCACTGATGCGGAGGTTTGGCTCTGCCTTGATTTTTTCCCATTTCATCGCTCTTTTGCCGGGGGTTTGCAGATACGCAGCCATCGCTATCATCGCTGCGTTATCAGTGCAAAATTTATTGATAGAAACAATAAATTTGGCCTTTGGGTTGTATTCTTGAACCTTTCTCTCAAATTGTATTCTTAATTCTTTGTTCGCTGCCACGCCCCCGCCAAGCATAATTGTTTCTACCCTATAATCCTTTACTGCTTTAATGGTTTTTTTTATCAAGACATCAATAACCGATTGCTGGGCCTCTTTCGCCATTGCCTGAATATATTTTTTTGATTTTCTAATTTTAGGGCTTCGCTTTAGATAATCATACAATACTGCGGTTTTAAGTCCAGAGAAGCTAAAGTCATAATCCTTAGTCCTAAACATCGGTCTTGGCAGTTTTATTGATAATTGATTGTTTGCCCGCCTCGGGCGGGTTGATAATTTTTCGGCTTGTTGAGCGATAATTGGTCCTCCCGGATAGCCAAGGCCGAGGATTCTTGCTATCTTATCAAACGCTTCGCCAGCGGCATCATCTCTTGTTTCCCCTAATATTTTGTATTGCCCGATTTTTTTGATGAGAATAATCTGCGTGTGCCCCCCGCTTACGATTAAGGCAATGGCCGGAAATTTTATTATATTTTTGGCAGATTGTTTTGCATTTTTCGTTTTGCATTTTGTGTTCTCGCCAATTTTTGGTAAAAAATTGGCGAGGATGTGTCCCTCAATATGGTTGACGGGAATTATCGGGATGTTCCACCAATAGGCGAGCGTTTTGGCGAAATTGACTCCGGTCCACAAACAAGGGTCAAGTCCGGGCCCTATTGTCACTGCGATATAATCAATCCTCGGCTTCTGATATTTCGCCAGAAATTTTGTTGTTTTTTCAAGCAAGATTTTTTCTCTTCCTAATATTTCTTTTATTTTTGAATTTTTATCTGTAATTTTTAATTTTTCACTTTTAACTTTTAATTTAAGCATATTCGTTTCCGTTAAGCTTTGCTCTAAAAGCATAATCAGGTTTTTCTGATGTTCTCTCTTTGCCAGGGTCGGATACACTCCTCCCCATTTTTTATGAATTTTTACTTGCGACGAGATGAGATTAGACAGCAATTTAAAATCTTTGGCAGAACCGTCTGCCAAAGCAATACAAGTATCATCGCAAGATGTTTCAATGGCTAAAATTTTCATTGTTTATTTAGGATATCAAG
This sequence comes from uncultured Candidatus Saccharibacteria bacterium, assembly GCA_964388775.1. Taxonomy (GTDB): domain Bacteria; phylum Patescibacteriota; class Minisyncoccia; order Minisyncoccales; family PEYH01; genus PEYH01. The sequence goes on from CAYMBW010000003.1 coordinate 28,835, forward strand.
ACCCTTGAATTTTTACAACTTTTTATCTATCATAAAGCCATTATCAATGATCAGTTATTAGTTATTAGTTATTATTGATTAGTGATAAGTGATTAGTTATTATTGATTAGTGATTAACTTGGCCCTATCGTCTAATGGTTAGGACATCAGGTTTTCAACCTGACGACCGGGGTTCGACTCCCCGTAGGGCCGTATTAGAAGAAGTTAGCGAGCAAAGCGAGCTTACTTATTTTTATACCACGCCGAAGCCCCGAGCTGAAGGCGAGGGGCGAAGGAGGGTTATCCCTACTTTTCTATGTCCGATAAATACTATCTAAGAATTGCTTTTGCCTCTGATTTGAAAAAGACAAGGGAGCGGCTTTTCTACCGTTTTTTAGAAATGTTGCCCGGCTTAATGACTTGGGCAAGTTTCGTTGGCGCCATTTTGCTCTCTTATTTCAAACCCATTTGGGTCTCTATTTTTATTATTGTTTTTGTAATATATTGGCTCTCTAAAACAATATATTTTTCATTCCATATGAGAGTAAGCTACCGAAGGATGAAACAGAACAAGAAGATCGATTGGCCGGACAAACTAAATGGGCTCAATATTTTTTCTAAAGATTTATCGATAAATCATTGGCAAGAGATTTACCACTTAGTAGTGCTGCCAATGTATAAAGAGCCATATGAGGTGGTGCGGGACTCCCTAAAATCGCTTTTGGCGACCGATTATCCCAAAGAGAAAATGATTGTTTTTTTGGCCCAAGAGGAAAGGGCTGGAAGCGATTTTAATAATGAATTGGCGCAGAAGATAAATCAGGAATTCCAAAACAGCTTTTGTCGATTTTCTATTACTGTCCACCCAAAAGACCGGCCCGGGGAGATAGCGGCCAAATCTTCAAATGAAACCTGGGCAGCCAGAAAGGGCGAAGAGTTGATATCTGGACTCAATATCCCTTTTGAAAAGATTATTTTTTCGTCTTTTGACATAGACACGGTTGTTTCCCCCAATTATTTCAGTTGTCTTACCTATCACTATCTCACCACCCCGAAGCCGCTGCGAACCAGCTTTCAGCCAATACCTTTATTTTTGAATAATGTCTGGCAGGCCCCGGGGATATCAAGGATTTTTTCTTTTTCTTCAAGTTTTTGGCATCTGATTAATCAGGAAAGGCCTGAAAAGTTGATAACCTTTTCATCGCACTCAATGCCTTTTAGGGCGTTAGTGGATGTTGGATTTAAACAGACAGATGTTGTTTCTGATGATTCCCGGATTTTTTGGCAATGTTTTTTATTCTACGATGGCGATTACCGCGTCGAGCCGTTGCATTGCTCCATATCAATGGATGCCAACGCAGCGGAAACATTTCCCAGAACAATTATTAATATGTATAAACAACAGCGGAGATGGGCTTATGGCGCAGGAGAAATCGCTTATTTTATTTTTGGTTTTTGGAAGAATAAAAAAATATCTCTCAAAAGAAAGATTACTTTGGCGTTTGAAATTATAGAAGGGCACTGGAACTGGGCTTGCGCCCCTATCCTTATCTTCGTCCTTGGTTGGCTGCCGATTTATTTTGGCGGGGCGGAATTCACTCAGACCGTTTTTTCCTATAATCTACCCAAGATACTCGGCAGAATTTTGACCGTCTCAATGTTTGGTCTGGTTCTATCTATGTATTACAGCTTTTATCTCTTGCCCCCAAAGCCCGACACGAAGAAGCAAAAACTGAATCTTTTATGGGCTTGCTCACAGTGGGTGCTATTGCCTCTTACAATGATATTTCTTACCGCTTTCCCGGCCATAGATGCCCAGACAAGATTGCTTTTAGGAAAATATATGGGGTTTTGGCCTACCCCAAAGCACAGAAAAATAATTAATAATTAATGATTAGTGATTAATTATTATTAATTACTGATTAATCATTTTATTCCAGGTGGATGTTTTGGCGGAAAGAAATTAATCTCTGCCTTAAGAAAGGGAGATTTTTTAGTTCCGGGTCGCGCGTTAAAATGTCCTGCGCCGTTTCTCTGGTTTTTTCCACCAAAGAAAAATCATCCAAGGCGTTCATTGCGATATCGGGCAGTCCCCATTGTTTTGTTCCTAAAAATTGTCCGGGTCCTCTTATCTTCAAGTCCTTCTCCGCCAGCTTCAGGCCATTATCTATAGTGGCTAACGCCTTGAGTCGGGCATAAGCGTTTTTAGAGCGAGCGTTGTAAAATAACAGGCAATATGCCTGGTCGCCTTGTCTGCCTATTCTGCCCCTAAACTGATGGAGTTGCGCCATGCCGAATCTTTCCGCTCCCTCAATAACCATTACGGTTGCGTTGGGGATGTCTATTCCCACTTCAACCACAGAAGTGGAAACCAAAATATTGGTTTTCTGCCTCTTAAAATCTTTCATAATTTTGTTTTTCTCGGTTGACGACATTTTACCGTGAAGCATTGCGATTTTAAATTGGGGAAACACTTCTTTAGAGAGCCGCTCGTATTCCTCTTTAACCGCTTTTACTTCCGACCATCCGGATTTATCTTCCTCGCCCTCTTCTAATTTCTTTTCTTCAATGCGGGGGCAGATTACAAACGCCTGTCGGCCCTTGTTTACTTCTTCTTCAATCAGTTTATAGATTTTTTTTCTGTCTTTTTGAGGAACCAAAAGGGTTTTAACCTTTCTTTGCCCTTTCGGCATTTGGTCGATTAAAGACAAATCCAAGTCCCCATAAATTGTTAGGGCTAGGGTTCGGGGGATAGGAGTGGCTGTCATTGATAATAGATGAGGAATAATGGTTTTGCCGGCGCGATGTAATTTGGCTCGCTGTTCCACGCCGAATCGATGCTGTTCGTCTAAAATAACCAGGCCTAATTTAAGGAATTTTACTTTGTCCTGAATTAAAGAATGGGTGCCTATCAAAATATCTATGTCTCCCTTTAGGGTATTTTCTAAAAGTTTTTTTCTGGATATTTCCACTATCTGTCTTTTGAGTTTTTTGGAAATAAATTTGTCTGTTTTGGAAGTAAGAAGTCCGATGTTTATTTTACAATCCTGCAACAGAGCGCCGAGGGTCTCAAAATGTTGTTTGGAAAGAATCTCGGTGGGGGCCATAAAGGCAACCTGGTTCCCGGACTTTATTACATTTAATCCGGCCATGGCAGCTACGACGGTTTTACCGGACCCGACATCTCCCTGCAACAGACGTGACATAGGCCTGCTGCGTTCCATATCTTTTAAGATTCTCCAGGCGACTTTTTTCTGCGAATCAGTGAGCTTAAAGGGAAGCGATTCCACAAATCGCTGGATTATTTCCACTTTAATCGGCATAGGAACCGTTTTGAGCCGGGAAATTTCTTTTTTCTTGCCCAAAACAAATAATTCCAGCAGCAGTAATTCTTCAAAGGCAAACCGGTATTTTGCTTTTTCCGCCATTTTGGCAGCGCTTGGAAAATGGATTTCAGAAATAGCTTTTTTAATAGGCAAGAGATTGTTTTCTTTTACAATATCCTCTGGCAGGGTTTCTGAAATTTTATTAGAAAATTCTTTTAGTAATGGTTTGATAATAAATCTTAGCCATCGAGAAGAAACACCCCTGATTTCAGGATAAACAGGAATTATTCTGCCGGTGTGGGTGAATCCGTTTTGTTCATTGTTTTGCCCGACCCAAATTTTTTCATAGACCGGATTGGAGAAATAAGCGCCCTCTTTGCCAATAGAGATTTTTCCGGCCAAACAAATGATGTCGCCGGACTTGATTGATTGAACTAAATATGGCTGGTTAAACCAAGTGGCTTGCATCATCCCGCTTGAATCCTTGATTACTGCTTTTGTAAGAGAAAACCTTCTTTTAAATGTGGTTTGGTTTTCAATTTTTATAATTTCGCCCTTGATACAGGCAGTTTCGTTTATTTTCAACTGGGATATTTTTTTGAGATTGGAGAAATCCTCATAGCGATTGGGGAAATAAAAAAGAAGGTCGCGAATAGTCCTGACCCCCATTTTTTCAAGCTTTTTTACATAAACTGGCCCGACTTTTGGGATCTCTCCTACCGAAGTGGATAATTGCATAGTTATTCTATTTAATTTGTTAGGGTCAGACCCTAACAATCTAATAATTGTCGCCACCCGACCGGGGCGGGTAATTTTTCTTTAGGATATAATAGCGAGTAACGCTTATTGCGTTCGCTAACTCGCTCTAATATGTGTCCCCGGGAGGAATCGAACCTCCAAGCTTCTGGTCCGCAACCAGACATTCTATCCGTTGAACTACGGGGACATGGCTTTAATTTATCATAAAATGAGCTTAATTTCAATTTCTGCGTTGACTAAATAAGATTATCAATTAGAATAAAAAGAAGCAAGGAGAGGTGACTGAGTGGTCGAAAGTGGCACACTGCTAATGTGTTAGAGGAGTAATATCCTCTCGTGGGTTCGAATCCCACCCTCTCCGCAGAGACGATTTCTTATCGGATAGAGACCCGAGTGCCTCGCTGAATAAATAGTGCCAGGTACTAATTTTCTAGAAAAAATAAATAGTGCCAGGTACTAATTTTCTAGTAGACTTCAAGAGACATGGAGGAGTCGCATAGTGGTTTAGTGCACCGGTTTTGAAAACCGGCGTCCGCAAGGACTCGTGGGTTCGAATCCCACCTCCTCCGCCATGACAATTTATTATCGGTATGACCCGAATGGTCCGCCAATCATTTCATTTCAATCTCGTGCGACAACCGCGCCCCAGACCCGGCAAGCGCGGTTTTGTTTTAGGATGCGGGCACATTCCTCCATTGTGGCTCCGGTGGTGAAAACATCGTCTATGAGCAATACCTCTTTATTTTCAACCAGCTGCCCAAACAGGGGATTTATTTCAAAAACATTGAGGATATTTTTTGCGCGCTCTTCTTTTATCAGCTCTGCTTGAGGCAAGGTCGTTTTTGTTTTGAGAAGCAACTCGGGAACAAATGGCAAGTCGAGTTCTTCACAAAAACATTTAGCGATTTCTTCGGATTGGTTAAAGCCCCTATTTTTCAGTTTTTTTCTATGCATCGGCACACTGCAGACAATCAAATCAAAGCAGGGTTGATTTCCAGACAGTATCTGGTTGGCTAAAAGCGTTTGATTGTCCAATAATTTAAAATGGGCTATAATTAAATCAGCTAAATGGCGCGACAATTCTCTAATGCGATTGTATTTGCATAAATGGATGATTGATTTGACCATTTTGTCATTGTAAGCAGTGGCGGCATGCAGGCCGTCGAGATACCGAAATTTTTCGTAAGACGGCTCCCTGAAAATATCTATTAATGAAAAGCAATCATTGCAGAGACATTGTCCGAACTTGTTGCAATTCACGCAACGCTTTGGCCAGAAGGCGTCCAAAATAGTTTCTTTTAGAGTTTTCCACATTGTGTTTTCAAAAATAATAGCAAAAAAAGTAAAACAGGGGTAAAATAAATTAATCGCAATAACATTATATCATTTTACCAATATTAAATGTCATTATTTTCTAAAAGTTTTTTAGGGATTGATGTGGGGACTTCTTCTATCAAAATAGTGGAGTTGCAAAAAGGCAAGGGCATCGTTTTATCTAACTACGCTGTTTTAGGCGCTGATTATTTTGACAAAGGCGATTTTCAGACCAGGGAGAAGGGAATGCTTTCTATTTCTGAAGACAACATCTCCGAGGCGCTTAAAGCTATGTTGAAAGAAGCAGGGATAAAATCAAAACAAGCATTTTTTTCTATCCCCGATTACGCAACCTTTTTTACCACTTTCGACCTGCCCTCAATGTCTGTCGAAGAAATCCCGGAAGCGGTGAAATACGAAGCGCCGCGCCGTATCCCTTTGCCTTTATCAGAAGTAATTCTTGATTGGCAGCTTATTAAGGGCGGTCCTTCTGAAGAAGGCCGGACGCCGTTGCGAATTTTGTTGGTAGCGGTGCCTAAAGAGGTAATTAACCAATATCAGAACATAGCGCTGTCGGTAGGGCTTAAAGTAATTGCCTTGGAAGCGGAGGTATTTGCCCTGATGAGGGCTTTGGTTAAATATCAGGACAAGAGCAACATTATTTGCCTGGTTGATGTCGGCGAAAGAAGCACCACAATTAATATCGTGGCTCAAGGAATTTTAAAGGTCTCCCATAGCTTCGATGTGGCCGGAGAAGATTTCACAAAGGCGTTTTCCGATGCTCTGCAGATTGATAAAAGAAAAGCGGAAACAATAAAAAGGATGTATGGACTTACTGATAAGAATCCGGGCATTAAAGAGATAGTCAAGCCGGAAGCAGAAGCGATTCTTAAAAAGATTCAAAACATTAGAGACGAATTGTATTTAGAAGATAAGGAGAAGATAGGGAAGGTCATTATTTCGGGCGGAGGAGCTATGCTGGCCGGCGGGGCAGATTATTTTTCCAAAAGATTGGATTTGCCGGTAGAGTTGGCTGACCCGTTTATAGATATTTCTTTCCCCCCGACACTCAGCGAGGCATTGAAAAAAATCAGTTCTGGATTTACAATAGCAATAGGGATGGCTCTTCGCGGTTTTAACAAGTAAAATTATTATTTTTTCTTATGGTGCAGGTAATCCCTAGAAAAGTCGCTCCTCAAGAGTCCTTGGTCAAAAAGATATTGCCCTGGCTTTCTTTGTTATTGATTGCAATAATGGTTATCCTTTATTTCGTCTTTAATTTTCAACACCAAGAGGCAGCGACTTCTTTAGAAGAAGTCAAAAATGAGCTGGCCGGGACCCAAACACAAGAACAAACAGAGCTCCAGAATACCGTTTTGGGTTTTCAAAGAAGAATTGATGACGTTGCCATTCTATTAAAGGGCAGGGAAAAAGTTTCAGGCATATTGACATTTCTTGAGATATACATCCATCCGAAAGTATATTTTGATTTAATGTCTCTAAACTTTGAAAATAGATTGTTGAATCTGCAAGGGATTGCCGAAGATTTTACCAGTTTAGGCCAGCAGATTTTTGCCTTCCAGCAGGATGCTTTTATTAAGGAAATAAAATTATCTAATGTCGCCCTTTCAGAAGAGGGAGGAGTAAAATTTGCCATAGAATTATCTTTACCGGATAAAAACGAGAATACGACTAAGAAATAATTATAATGAAATACGCTATTATTATTGTCGCCATAAGCATATTGATTTCCCTGATATTGGGCGTTTTCTTAGTTTGGCCCAGCTATCGGGGTTTCAGCGAAACCCAGAATCAGTTAGTTCAGAGAAAATTGCAATTAGAAAATCAGAACAAATACATTCAATCGCTGAAAACCGCTAAACAAGAAATGGACGAGCGAGGGGAAATAGTTTCTAAGGTTGAGAGTGCTCTCCCTATTGGTCCCGATATGCCTTCTTTGCTTGAGTTTTTGCAAAATGCCGCTGTTTCATCAGGCGTTAGCTTGGATAAGATTAGTTGGGAGGATACTTCTCCGCGCAACGAAAAAGATAGAATCAAGGAGCATTTTTTTAGTGTCGAAGTGGCTGCTTCATATTTTTCATTCAAAAACTTTTTATTTGCCCTTGAGACAAGCTCCCGATTGATAAATATAGAAGAAGTGAATTTTAATGTGCCAGTCGCCGAAGGGCAGTCATCCTTAATTAAGATTAGAGCAAGCATTAGTTCGTACTGATAACTGATAACTGATAACTGATAAATGATTAATAATAAGTGATTAATTATGGCCATAGTGTTTTATCAAAAAAAGAAAAAAGAAATTTATATAGCAATTGCTGGATTGCTTTTGATTACCGCGCTTATTTTTGTTCTCATTAAAATTAAAGGAGGCGGATTTGTTGCAAAAGAATCAACCTTATCTGTTCCGGAAGCCAAGGAAGTAAAGATAGATTTTCAAAAGATAGAGGAGGAAATTTGGAACGACCTGAAAACATTTACTCCGATTTCTCCTTCTCCAGAGGGCATGGGGAGGGATAATCCTTTTGCTCCTCCGCTTCCAGCAGCAAAGTGATGACCGCGCCATTATCAGAGAAAATTTTTATAGCTTTTTATAGTCCACTCGTGCGGGTGGCTTTCTTCTTAAAATGAATTTAATAAACCAGCTGTTAAAACAAAAGCTTGTTAATAAAAAGACGGCCGATGCTTTGGTGGAAGAATCCGAGGCCTCCGGACGAACCGTTGAGGAGATGATATTAAGCAAGCAACTATTGCCGGAGAACAAGCTATTTCGGATAAAGAGCGACATTTTGGCTATTCCTTTAAAAGAAATTATCTCGCAAGATATCCCTGCTGATATTTTAGAGCTTATCCCGCAGGATTCCGCTGAACATTATAAGATGGTTCCTTTGGAAAAGAAACAGAATATGCTGGAAGTGGCAATGGTTTATCCGGAAGACCTAAAGGCCCAAGAGGCCTTAAATTTTTTAGCCCGGCAGCGAGGATTCAATTATCGAGTGAGTTTGATTACTCTTAGCGGGTTTCAAGATTTTTTAAAAAAATATCAAAATTTAGGAAGAGAGGTCAAAACCGCTCTTCAAGAATTAGAGAGCCAGCTTCAACCCGGACCCCGGGAATCCACACTAAGAAGCACAAAAGAAATAATTCAAAAGAGGAGTGAAGCGCCTATTAGCAAGACCGTTGCTGTTATTTTAAAGCACGCGGTTGAAGGCAGAGCGTCAGATATACATATAGAGCCAATGTCGGAGAGGAGCAGAGTAAGATTTCGGTTAGATGGCATCCTGCATTCCAGCTTATTTCTTCCCAAAGAGGTTCATCCTTCTATCGTGGCCAGGATTAAGATTATTTCTAAGTTAAAAATAGACGAAACGCGTATTCCTCAAGACGGCAGATTTTCTGTTAATATAGATAATCAAAATATTGATTTTAGGGTTTCAACATTTCCAACGACTCTGGGCGAAAAAGTGGTAATGAGGGTGCTTAATCCTGATTTAAGGGTTTCCACTTTTGAAGAATTAGGGCTTGCCGGAAGGAATCTGGAGATTTTGAAAAGAGCGGCCAAAAGGCCTTATGGTATGATTCTGTCAACCGGGCCGACTGGCTCCGGTAAAACCACTACCCTGTATGTGGTTCTGGACTCTGTTAATAAAGAAGGCGTCAATATCGTTACCCTGGAAGACCCGGTGGAATATTTTATTAGCGGGGTAAGTCAATCGCAAGTCAAACCGGAAATTGGTTATAGCTTCGCCACAGGGTTAAGACATGTTTTGAGGCAGGACCCTGATATAATCATGGTCGGAGAGATTCGCGACAATGAAACTGCGGAATTGGCTACACACTCAGCGCTTACCGGTCATTTAGTCCTTTCTACTATTCATACTAATAATGCTTTGGGCGCAATTCCAAGAATGATTGATTTGGGCGTTAGGGCGTTCTTACTGCCTTCCAGCATCAATGTGATAATGGCCCAGAGATTAGTGAGACGGCTTTGTCCCCATTGCAAGAAAAAGATAGCAGCAAGCGAAAAAGTGAAGGAATTGATTACTGAAGAGATGAAGAATCTGCCAGCTTGGGCCAAGGATGAATATGGAACCGGAACAAATATTCAAATTTGGGAACCGGTCGGTTGCAGTCAGTGCGGAGAAAGCGGGTATATCGGAAGAGTTGGAATATTTGAGATTTTAGAAATGACCAAAGGGCTTGGAGATATAATTATGTCCGAGCCGAGCGAGAAGAGTATGTCAGTCGAGGCCCACAATCAAGGAATGATAAATATGAGACAGGACGGAGTATTAAAAGTTTTGAAAGGGGTGACTTCCATAGAGGAAGTTGTTAGAAGCACTTCAGAAGACAGAGATTAATAATTGATAATTAATTATTGGAAGATATGAAAAAAGTACTTTTAGTGGAAGATGACCCGTTTTTAATAGATATTTATTCTACCAAACTTAACGAATCCGGTTTTGAGGTTCATTCGGCAAAGGATGGAGGAGAAGTGTTGGATACTTCCAAAAAACTTAAGCCGGATGTAATCATTCTGGACATTGTTTTGCCCCAGATGGATGGGTGGCAGATATTAAAGCAACTGAAGGCAGAAGAGGGATTGAAAGCGACGAGGATTATCATCCTGTCTAATTTAAGCCAGAAAGAAGAAGTGGAAAAAGGGCTTTCTCTGGGAGCTGATAAATATTTAATTAAATCCGATTACACTCCCACTCAAGTTATCGAAGAGATTGGCAAAATGTTTTGATTTAAGAATTTCTGATTAGCGTTATTGCCCAATAAAATGATTAAAGACCACAAAATTTTTTTAAACAACTTGTTGACCCTTGCTATCAAGAAAGGCGCTTCTGACATTCATTTTTCTTCTTCCAAAAGTCCAATTTTCCGGATAGCCAGCCGGTTGGTTCCCCTTATAAAAGAAGTGGAACTTAAATCAGACGACATTGTTTCTATGGTCAAGATTTTATTATCACAGGGCTATTCTCAAGAGAGGTTCGACAAATTTTTAAGAGAAAGGGAAATCGATTTTTCCTACGATTTAGGCAATCAAGGCAGATTCAGGGGCAATGCCTATTTTCAGCAGGGGAAGGTGAGTTGCGCGCTCCGTTTTCTCTCTAGAAATATTTCAACCATTGAAGAGCTTAATCTCCCCCCGGTTCTTAATTTATTCAGCGAAGCCCATCAGGGATTTGTTTTGATAACCGGTCCTTCCAGCCAAGGGAAATCAACTACTTTAGCGGCGCTGATAGATTCTATCAATCATTCTCGGAGTTGTCACATCATAACCATTGAGGACCCTATTGAATATGTTTTTGAAGATGATTTGGCGATTATTGACCAAAGGGAGGTTTTCAGCGATACCTTGTCATTTGCCAGAGCTCTACGCTCCACCTTTCGTCAAGACCCGGATGTGATTATGTTGGGGGAAATGCGCGACCCGGAAACAATCGCAACTGCTCTTTCAGCAGCCGAGACAGGGCATTTGGTTTTTGCCACCCTGCATACCAATTCTGCCGCGCAAACAATACACCGAATCGTTGATAGCTTTGAGGACAACAGGCAGAAGCAAATTCGCGCCCAGCTATCCGGAGCGCTTTTAGGTATTATTTCGCAACGGCTTATTCCTCGGGTTAAGGGAGGGCTTATTCCGGCCACAGAAATAATTTTTAATAATTCGGCGATAGCTAACCTTATCAGAGAGGGCAAGATTCACGAGATTCCAATAGTAATAGAAACATCTTCTGAAGAGGGAATGATTTCCTTGAACAAATCATTAGCGATTTTAGTCAAAAATAATGAGATTACCAGAAATGCCGCCTTTAAGTTTACTGTGAATCCCGATGGGTTGAGGACATTATTGGGGGGTAAATTTTAGTAAATCTGCTAAAATTAAATTTTTCATTAAATAACTTAATTCAATGCAATTTAACTATCAAGCGAGAACAAAAAATGGATTAGTTCAGGTCGGGGTGATAGAGGTTTCGTCCCGCAAGGACGCCGTATCCCTTTTGCAGAAAGAGGGGCTTTATGTTACTCATTTAGAGGAAGTGATGTCTAAGCCCTTTTATTTCCGCCAGGTTGGCTTGCTTAATAAGGCGGGCAAAAAAGACATTATGATGTTTTGCAGGGAGCTTGCTTTAATGTTGAAATCAGGAGTCGGATTAGTAGAGTCGCTGAAAGCATTGGCCGAGCAAACCGGAAAATCTGTTTTCCGAGGGCAGATTGTTGAAGTATCAGCAGACGTGGAGGGAGGCGTATATTTTTCAGAGGCCTTGGCAAGATTCCCAAAAGTTTTTTCTAATTTTTTTATTAATATTATAAAAGCCGGCGAAGCGTCCGGGAGATTATCGGAGAGCTTGAGCTATTTGGCCCAGCATCTTGAAAGAGAATATAATCTAATTAATAAAATTAAAAGCGGAATGACTTATCCGGCATTTATTCTTGTGGTATTTTTAGGAATAGGCGGGTTGGGAATATTTATGGTGCTGCCGTCGTTTAAAGAGACACTTTCGTCCCTTGATGTAGAATTGCCTTTTTTGACACTGGCAGTTCTCGGATTCGGCGATATAGTGAGGGTATGGTGGTGGGCGTTCTTGATAGGCACTATTTTAATAATAGTTTTGGCTTGGAGATATTTTAAAACCGATGAAGGAAGAGAAATAATGGGAAGAATTGCCTTGAGAATACCTATTTTAGGCAAGACCCTTCGGAGAATATATCTTACCAGATTTACCGAAAATCTTTCCACTTTGATTTTGGCTGGTTTGCCTATCACTCAAGCCCTGGACATAGTAAGCGGCACAACGGGCAATAAAACATATCAGGCAATAATAATGGAGGCGCAGGAAGGGGTTAGGAGGGGAGAATTAATGAGTTCGGTTTTAGAAAAATATCCCAAAGATATGCCGGGATTAGTAACCCAAATGATTAAAGTCGGGGAGAGGACAGGGCGGCTTGATGAATCCTTGATGAACGTCGCTAATTTTTACGAAACAGAGGTCAACCGCAATATTGATGCTTTGGTTGATATTATTGAGCCGGTGTTGATAGTTGTATTGGGCGGATTGGTTGCCGTATTGATGATTTCTATTATAGTTCCCGTATATAAAGGAATGTCTTCTTTCGGGCTTTAATGATTCCCGCCTTACCTAAGTTATTCACATATTTCCATTGATAGAATTTCTTTTTTGGTGTAAAATAAAGGTAGGCAAAAATTCAAGATAATTCCCATGCTAAAGTTGCGAGTATAGGAGAGAAATCGTAAGTTTGGCAGGGAGAAAGGTCGCAAAAGTAAATATTTAACATATAAACAAGGGTTATGAAATCAAAAAAAGGATTTACTTTAATTGAACTTTTAGTGGTTATTGCCATTATTGGTATTTTGGCATCCATTGTGTTGGTTTCCTTAAGGGGAGCGCCGGCTCGGGCAAATGATGCGAGAATCAAATCAGACGTCAATCAATCGAGAACCCAAGCTGAGTTAATTTGGGCGGATGAATCCAATTATACTAATTTATGCGCTTCAGACACCTTGAATGAGGCCCATGCCACTTATGGTAGCCAGCTTGCTACTTTGGAAAATGACATTGCAGATAGACAAGGGGAGACGGCTCCTATAATGCACTGCAAGGCAGGCTCTAATACCTATTGTGTGAGCGCACAACTTATCAGTCCCGCCACGACAACTTATTTTTGTGTTGATAGCGACGGATTAGCAAAAGACGATGCCACGGCGAGTGCTTGCACCACTTCTATAAATTGCCAGTAATTAATTGTTCTCGTTTTGTCCTATGAAAGTTTTGACCAAAACAAAAAAGGGGTTTACTTTAATTGAGCTGCTTATAGTGGTGGCTATTATTGGTATTTTAGCAACCATTGTTATTGTCTCTTTAAGGGAGGCGTCTGATAGGGCGAGAAATACTAAGATAATCACAAGTATCACGCAGATTAGAAAAGTGGCCGAAGATATGTATCTTCAAGAACCAGGTGGGTATGAATCCTTATGTTTAGGCGGAGCTTTAAATGAGGCCTATAGCGATATTTTGATTATCTTGAAAAATGATGTAGGAAAATATGGAGGAGCGGTTGTCGGTTGTTATTCTTCTCACTACAGCTACTGTGTAAGCGCTCAGTTTACTGGCAGCGCCACGAAATACTTTTGCATTGATGGCCAAGGGAACAACATTGAGGCGATAACCAATGCCTGCAGCGCAAGCAATATTGCCTGTGAATAAAATGGTTATAATTTAGACTCGAAAAAGAAACCTCCTCTATTTTGAGGAGGTTTCTTGCCCAAGGCATTGATTACTGATTATTGATTAATGATTATTTATTATTTATCTATTTTCATATTCGGTCTTATTGTGGGTTCTTTTTTGAACTGCGTGATTTACCGGCTGGAAAAAAAAGAGAGTTTTTTGCGAGGCCGGTCATATTGCCCTCATTGCAAACACCCTCTGGCTTGGTATGACTTGATTCCCTTATTAAGTTTTATTTTTTTAAGGCGCCGATGCCGTTATTGCCATAAGCCCATCTCTTGGCAGTATCCCATCGTAGAACTGGCTACAGGATTTTTATTTACCCTCCCCCTCTTCTCCTCCCCCTCCCAATGGGAGGGGGAGGTTTGGTGGGGGTGGTTTTTTTATTTATTGATTGCCTGTTTCTTGATTATTATTTTCGTTTATGACTTGAAGCACTTTACTATTCTGGATAAGGTTTTGATTCCGGCAATCATATTGTCAGTTTTTTATCGCGTCTTGGAGCTAATAATTAATAATCAATTATCAATTATCAATTATTTTTGCGCTGCTTTGGGAGCGGCCGGATTTTTTCTTTTAATATACTTAATCTCCAAAGGGAAATGGATTGGATTTGCCGATGTTAAATTAGCAATACTTTTAGGGCTAATCTTGGGTTGGCCTAAAATAGGCCTGTCTTTGTTTTTAAGTTTTTTTATCGGTGCTATAATAGGAATAGGCCTGGTGGTTTTCTCGGACAAAAAGTTTAAAAGTGAAATTCCTTTTGCTCCATTTTTGATAACAGGCGCGTTAATTTCGCTTTTTTGGGGACAAGGCCTGATTAATTGGTATCTTTCATTGATTTTCTAATTTTTGATTATTGATAAATTATTACTGATAAATTATTATTGATTAGTGATTAATGACAAATAATTACCGGCAAACAATTAGCAAAGAAAAAGGGATGACCCTGATTGAAATTTTGGTAACTACGGCGATAATAGGAACTCTGTTGGCAGTTAGTTTTTTAAGCTATCGGCCGAGAGGGCAGGAGCTTGCTTTGCAAAGGTCTGCCTTTAAAATCGCGGCCGACATAGAAAGCGTCAGAGAAATGGCAATGTCAGCCCAAAAGGACTCCAGCGGAGATATCCCTGCTGGCGGTTATGGCATTTATTTTGACACCACAAACCCCTTTAACTACATTCTTTTTGCTGACTTAGATGCCAGCAAAAGCAGAAAGTCGGACGGCTCTGAAGACGTGAAAAGTGTGGAAATAGAAAAAGGGTTGGTGTTAAAAACGCTTTCCCCGTCTAATCCCGCAAATATTACATTTGTTCCGCCGTCGCCGAATGTTTATCTGCAAGGAGGCACAATCATCGGCCAAGTTGACATCATAATAGCTATACAAACAGACCCTTCTAAAACAAAGACAATCATTGTGAACAAGGCGGGTCTGATTTCCACGAATTAATTATTCTTGATTAATGATTAATGATAACGGATTTACATTAATAGAAATGCTCATCACTATTACCGTAGTGAGCGTTGGTATTATGGGCGTCTTTATCGCAGTCCAACAGGGAATTATTGCCGTTGATTATTCTAGCTCTCGTTTTACCGCCGCCCTTTTGGCGCAGGAAGGAGTGGAGATTATTAAGAACATAAGAGACACTAATCTTTTGGAATATAACTATGTCTCCGCAAGCACTATTTGGAGCGAGGGACTTGGCGCAGGAGATTTTGAAGTTCAATATACTGACCCCACAACAGCAAACCCTGTCTTAGGTCAACCAATATGTAGTCCCAGCTGCGGGCCCGATGGCCTAAGATTGCTCAAGAGATCCATCTCCGGTTTTTATAATTATGATTCCGGAGAGGATACAAGGTTTAAAAGATTAATTCATATAGAATCACCAAACGCTGACCAGTTAGATGCAACTATCACTGTCTATTGGAAAAAGAGAGGGGGAGGATATTACAGCATTTCCCTACTCCAGCATTTATATAATTGGTGGTAGGTTTCCTCGCCCGCCTCGGGCGGGCTCGGTCAAACTAAAAATGTAAAATGAAAAATATAAAATGAGAGACAGAATATATAGGAACAAAAATAATAAGGAGAAGGGCTTTACGCTGATTGAAATTATTGTTGTGACAGGGATATTCAGTGTTTTAATGATAGCCATTTCCGGGATTTTTATTGCCGCCCTTCGGGCAGAGAGGAATGTACTTGCATCTAAAAAGGTTTTGGGCGAATTGAGCTATGTCACGGAATATATGACCCGCGCCTTGAGAATGGCCGATAAAGACAGCTCTGGTTCTTGTATTCCTGTCGGCTCTAATTATCAATTAACAGCAAGAGGCGGTATAAAATTTGTTAATGCTCTTCAATTGGACGCCTGCCAAGAATTTTTTGTAGATGGCACGATAATCAAGTATCAGACAGGGACGGAAGAGCTTGACCTAACTTCTTCCGATATAAATATTTCAGCGTTAAATTTCGAGATTATTAACGAAACAGAGTCAGACAATCTTCAGCCATTTGTAACTATGCAGATAGAGGCGAGCGCGCCCAATAGCGCTACTCTTCATCTTCAGACCAGCGTTTCCCAAAGAAACCCGGATATTAGATAATAATCACTAATCTGTTAGGGTCTGACCCTAACAGCCAACAATTATCAATAATAAATGATTAATAATTCGGAAAAAGGAGCCACTCTATATTTTGCT